>JAFGEY010000286.1 GCA_016931365.1 Anaerolineae bacterium | reverse complement strand
CATCCTCCTGGGATAAATGGAAACAAGGATACCCGAAATCGTGTCTATTGGAAATTGGGCAAGTTATTTTTCACCCATTCCTTAGCTGACCGGGATCGAGCAGAGCACACAAAACTGAGCGCAGCGCTTCGCCCTGCCCGTAAAAGGCCACCGCCGCAAAGGGCAGATCAAAGTAACGGACCGCCAATGCATCGTCGCAGAGGGCAAACCGGCAGCGAGCACACAGCGTGGTCAGATCGGCAATCAGCGTAAAATAGCTCAAATCGTCGCCGATCTCATCCAAAACACGCTGTGCGCGGCGGGCGATTTCAGGCGTCCAGTTCATACGCGCTCCATCACAATGATCTGGTCGCGCTCCGGCCCGACCGAGACGAACTCGATCGGCGCGCCGGCCAATTCTTCGATGCGCTTGAGGTAATTTTGCGCGTTGACGGGCAGGTCGTCCCAATGGCGCGCGCCGGTCGTGTCGCACAGCCAGCCCGGCCATTCCTCGTACACCGGCTCGACCTGCTCTTGCAGCGCCGTCTCCGGCGGATAGTCGAGCACCTCGCCGCCGACGCGATAGCCCACGCACACCGGCAGCGTCTCAAAGGTGTCGAGCACGTCGAGCTTGGTGACGGCAATGCCGGTAAAGCCGTTCAGCCAGCCGGAATAGGCCGCCGCCACGCCATCGAACCAGCCGCAGCGGCGCGGGCGGCCGGTGGTCGCGCCGTATTCGCCGCCGATCTCACGGATGCGCTGCCCGGTTTCGTCGTGCAGCTCGGTGGGAAACGGCCCGCCGCCGACCGAGGTGGAATAGGCCTTGACGATGCCCAGCACGCGGTCGATGGCGCGCGGCGGGATGCCCGCGCCCACGCAGCCGCCGCCAGCGGTCGGCGAGGAAGAGGTAACATAGGGGTAAATGCCCCAATCCAGCCCGCGCATCACGCCAAGCTGCCCTTCGAGGACGATTTTCTTGCCCGCGCGCACGGCATCGCGCACCAGGGGCAGCGAATCGACAATGCGCTGGCCGATTTTGTCCCGCCAGTCCGCGCAGAGGGACAGCAGTTCATCGACACTGGTCTGCGGCAGGTCGAAAAAGGCCAATTCGCGGTTTTTGCGCGGCACCAGCATCTCCAGCCGCACGCGCAGCCGGTCGGGGTAGAGCAAATCACCGACGCGGATACCCTGCCGGGCGGCCTTGTCGGCATAGACCGGACCGATGCCGCGCCCGGTGGTGCCGACCTGCCAGCCTTTGCGCCGGTGGGCTTCCTCGGCCCCGTCGAGCAGGCGGTGAAAGGGCAAAATGAGGTGGGCGCGCTTTTCGATCAACAAAAGACCCGTATCCACGCCGATCCGTTCGAGGGCGTGCAGCTCGCCGAGCAGCACGTCGACATTGACCACCGTGCCCGTGCCGATCAGGCAAATGGTGCGCGGGTTGAAAATGCCCGAAGGCACCAGGTGCAGGGCAAACTTGCCCAGGTCATTGATCACCGTATGTCCGGCATTGTCGCCGCCCTGGAAACGGATGACCATATCGGCGTCGCGGGCCAGATAGTCGACCACCCGGCCCTTGCCTTCGTCGCCCCACTGGGCGCCAACCACTGCGATCACGCTCACGTCGAACCTCCTTCCGGCGCACAAACGCGGCATAGCCGGAACTATGCCGCGTCTGTGCAGCACGATGATCGATTGCACGGGTCTATTTTAACCAAACAATACCTGTTTGGTGTCGCGGGCGATAACCAGTTCTTCATTCGTCTCAAGCACCAGCACGGCGGTCGGGCCGCAACTGATAAAGGGCGTATCGGCGCGCCGGCCACGGTTGTAAATCTGGTTGATCTCGTGGCACTTGGCGTCCATCTTGACGCCCATATACTCCAGGCTCTTGCAGACGCGCTCGCGCACCACCGGCGAGTTTTCGCCGACGCCGCCGGTAAAGACGATGGCATCGACGCCGCCCATCACCGCCGCATACGCGCCGATGTATTTTTTGATACGATGACAATAAATATTGAGCACCAGATCGAAATTCTCGTCACCGGCTTGGGCGCCGTCTTCAATGTCGCGCATATCCTGCGTGCCGCCGGTCAGGCCAACAACGCCACTCTGCTTGTTTAGCAAATCGTCCATCTGCTGCGAGGTCAGCCCCTCCTGCTGCATCAGGTACAGCACCAGCGCCGGGTCGATGTCGCCGCAGCGGGTGCCCATCACCAGGCCCTCCAGCGGGGTAAAGCCCATGCTGGTGTCGACCGATTTGCCGCCCTGGACCGCGGCAATGCTCGCACCGTTGCCCAAATGGCAGGTGATGATCTTGAGTTCCTCGATCGGCCGGCCCAGCACCTCGGCCGCCTTTTGCGATACGTAGCGATGCGATGTGCCGTGAAATCCATAACGGCGCACCTTGTACTCACGGTAATACTTGGGCGGCAGTGCGTATAGGTATGACGACGCGGGCATCGTCTGGTGGAACGCGGTATCAAACACGGCCACCTGGGGCGTGTCCGGCAGAAGGTTCATGCAGACGCGAATGCCGAGCAAGTTGGCCGGGTTGTGCAGCGGCGCAAAAGCGACACATTCGTCGATGGCCCGGATCACCGGGTCGTCGATCTGAACCGATTCGGCAAAGGACTCGCCGCCGTGAACGACGCGATGCCCCACCGCGGCGATCTCGTGCTTGTCTTTGAGCACGCCGATTTCGGGATCGAGCAGATCGGACAGAAAATCGTCGATGGCCTCGGTGTGATCGGCCACCGGGCGAACGGTACGCTTTTCGTCTCGCCCAACCGGACGGTAACGGATAATCGCATCCTGCTCGCCAATGCGCTCGACAATGCCTTTGCAGATCAGATGCTCATCCTCCATCTCGATGAGTTGATACTTGACCGAAGAACTGCCGCAATTGAGTACGAGAATCTTCATTTCACCTTTGCCCCTGTTTGATTGATGGTTAAAAACACAAAGAACCCCGCAGCAACCCGCAAGGTTCTTGGTCAAACAAATATCTCAAGATTTTGCCGGTAGAGACGGGCCAATGTTACCACAAGCGT
>JAFGEY010000285.1 GCA_016931365.1 Anaerolineae bacterium | reverse complement strand
GTGTCGTGGGTGACAAAAACCAGTTGCGCATTTTTAGGATTAGTTTGTGGAGAATTGAACAGTGAAATGACCGTTTGTGTAATAGAGGGATGCAAACGAGCCTCTAGTTCGTCGATGACAAGCACTTTGCCCTTTTCCAGTGTGTCAATCAAGGGGCCAGACAGAGAAAAGATTTTTTGCGTTCCTTGTGATTCGTTTTTTTCCAGATCAAGAGTATCCCAACCCACAGACTGATGCTGTTGATCAAAGACTTGATGTCTCGTCTTTACTTGTTTTATCTTAAAATTCGAAGTATCCCGTCTCTCTCGGTCTTCGGAATGCGCTTTCAACAAATTTGCCGTTTGCTCCATCCAAAGCCGAACATTTTCCGATACCTTGGCCTCATCAAGTGGCACCGTGTCAATATGGATATCAGAAATGCCCAAATCGGCTTGGCGTACGAAAGCCAAAACACGCGCCCGGAAATGATCATCTGATTCAAAGCGACGCCGTGTATAAGCAGCATAACCAATATCGTTAAGTCCAGATATGATATTGATTTGCCTCCTGAACCATCCCAACAAACTAGTCGCTAATTTCCCATTGAATTGAGCGACAACAGACAAGAACAAGGCATTATCCCGCGTTCTCTCTTCAAGACCCTGGCCTTCCTTAAAAGTACCTGAAATATCATATTGATCGCCTTCTCGAACAAACACTTTAGCTTCAGCCTTTCTTGTACGATAAAGCCATTCAGAGCAAATACGTCGATTGTCCACTTCAAAGCCGTACCGGTAACGACAATCTTGAAGATAAAAAATGATTTGGAAAAAAGAAGGTTTTTCTAGCGCAGATGTATTGAGGCGAAAAGGCTCTACATCGATCGGTTCATCGGCTTGGGATTCCTTGGAAGACTGAAGTACCAACTGCCCCATAAACTGCATCGCCTGGACCAAATTGCTCTTGCCACTTGCATTGGCGCCATACACGGCGGCGCTGCGGAGCAATTCAAGACCGCCAAACTCGAAAACGTTATTTGCATCTACCGTTTTATCGATTGACCGGAGCTTGGCGGCCTGTAAACTGAGGGTCACCGGCTCGAAAAAAGAGCGATAGTTGCCAACACTAAATTCAACTAACATCGGTTCCTCCAAGTCCTTAAAGGTTATTTTTGAGAAAAAATCTCATTTTTCTTATTTTATCACACGTTTTGGAGGAATGCAACACCCAAAATGTCAATCCAACATCATCACCTGAACACATACACCGGCCGGCGCGTGCGACCAATCTTCGGGGATGATCGCCAGGCCGTTGGCCCGCACCATCGAGTTGAGAATGCCCGATCCCTGCTCGCCGGTCAGGTAGGCGCGATATGCACCGTCCTGCCACGCGACGCGCACGCGCACGTAATGGCGGCGCTCATCCTTGGATTTGATCTCGTCCATCAGCGTCGCCTCGACGGTCGGACGCACCAGGTCGGCGCGGCCCAGCATCCTGAACAGCGCCGGACGGGCGAAAATCTCGAACGAAACCATCACCGAGACCGGGTTGCCGGGCATGCCCAGCATGGGCACCACCCGCCCCTCGGCCGTCTTGAGCGTACCAAAGGCCAGCGGCTTGCCCGGCTTCATGCGCACCCGCCAAAAGGTCATTTCGCCTTCAGCCGCGAGCACCGTTTTGACCACGTCAAAGTCGCCCACCGAGACGCCGCCGGAGGTGAGAAAGAGGTCTACGCCTTGATCCAACCCTTGCCGGATTTTGGCGATCAGATCGTTTTCGGTATCGCGGGCAATGCCCAGCATCAGCGGCACGCCGCCGCACTTGAGCACCTGCGCGGCGTTCGAATAGCCGTTCGAGTTGCGGATTTGGCCTGGCCCCAGCAGCTCGCCCACGTCAGCCAGCTCGTCGCCTGTCGCCAGAATCGCCACCCGCGGCCGGCGGGTGACACTGACCGTTCCACATCCTAACGAGGCCAACATGCCCACCTCTTGCGGGCGGATCAAGGTTCCTTGCGATAAAATCAGGTCGCCTTGGCGCACATCTTCGCCGGCGAAACGGATGTTTTGCCCCACCGACACCGGCCTGAACAGGTCAACCCATTCGCCCTCCTGCCGCGTGTCCTCGAATTGAATCACGGCGTCGGCACCGGCCGGAATGGGCGCGCCAGTCATGATGCGGATGGCTGCGCCTTGCGTCACCTGTTTCTCGGCCACATACCCGGCGGCCAGGTTTTCGATCACCCTCAGCCGCACCGGCGTATTCCGCCCCGCACCGACCGTGTCGGCGGCAATAACCGCGTAACCGTCCATTGCCGAGTTGTCGTGCGGCGGGATGTCAACCTCGGAATAAATGTCCTCGGCCAGCACGCGGCCCAGCGCGTCCAAAATGGGCGTCGTTTCCGGCTCTAGCGTGCGGAACATGCCCAACACTTTGTCCAACGCCTCTTCGACGCTCAACATTGGATACAGTTCTTGCTTGTGGTTCATATTTCGCTCTTCCATTCCGATACCCCATCGGCCCAGACTTCTTTTTTCCACACCGGCACGATCTCTTTGACCCGATCGATGGCATAGTGCAGCGCGTCGAACACCTGGCTGCGATGCCCCGCGCAGAGGGCGATCACCACGGCAATCTCGCCCACTTCCAGGCGGCCCACCCGGTGAGTGATGGCCACCTGGCGAATTTCCGGCCAGCGCGCCTGCACTTCTTCCCCAACCTGCCGCAGAGTTACTTCGGCCATGTCCGGGTAGGCCTCGTATTCCAGATACAACGTCCTACGCAGTTGCGTAGGACACGCCCCCGTCTCGCCGCGCACCACGCCGACAAAGGTGGCAACCGCGCCATTGGCCGGATCGGCCAGCCGCGCAGTCACCTGATCGATAGAAATCGGATGTTCTGTTATCTCGTACAGCTTGAACATACTTGATCCTTACCAGCCGCTTGGCTGACCCATCTCGCCCCTGACCGGCACGTTCTCGATACGCAAAAACTTTTCGATCTCTTGCTCGACGAACAAGGCTTGCTCATCGCTGCTCAGTCCGCTCAACAGCTTGAGGTTCTTTTCGCTGTGCGTCAGCGCGCACACTTGAAACGTCACCGATGTGCCCCGCCGCGAGTGTGACACGTGCCGCTTGACGTAAACCTGCTTGATATCGCTGGCGTCTATTGTTTTGTTGCCAAAAGAAGGCAGCGGCGCGTGGCGGATCGAGATGGTCGAGTGATCAACATAGATGTGGGTTTTGTTGATATACCCGGCCAGCGCATAATAAGTCAGCCCGACCCCGATGGCGACATGGATCAGTGGAAACAAGAATACGGACGGGTTGGTATTGGGCGTTGCCAGCATGATATAAAAGCAAGCCAGGAAACCATCCCAAAACACGGCAAACACAGTTAAAAAGATGGTAGACAGCGAAAACCAGCGGCGGGTGATTGCAAAGCTGTCCCCGTTGTTGAACATCTCCATGCCATTGGGAAGGCCCAAGTCCATCACTTGACCTTGTTTCATGTTTCCTCCTCACGATTTGATCGGCTTATCCAACCATATTCAACGCGGCGTTGCAGCAACGTCTACGTTGCATTATCCCCCGCCCACCGGCGGGATGAGGGCAATTTCGTCGCCATCGCGCAGCACAGTATCCAACCCGGCATAGGCCGCATTGACGGCAAAACGAAGCCGCATGTCGCGCAGGCCGGGCCAGGCGTCAAACAACTGTGCCGACAGCATGTCCACCGTCGCGCCAGCGGGCAAATCCAATGCCAACGTGCCCTTGCCGACCAGCTCTCGCGCCGCCGCGAATAATTTCACCTTAACGCGCATTTCATTCATCCTGGAGATTCCTCGCCACATTCGGAATGATACCCAACCACCTAACCACCCAACTACCAATCTCTCACTCCAACACCACATCTCCGCTTTTTCCGCCCGTCTTGCTGACCAACCGGATATTGCTGATGCGCATCGTCTTTTCGACCGCCTTGGCCATGTCATAGATGGTCAGCGCGGCCACGCTGACCGCGGTGAGCGCTTCCATCTCGACGCCGGTCTTGCCGCGCGTGCGCACCGTCGCCGCGATCTCGATTCTCGACGCCGCCTCGTCGGCGCGGCATTGCACGTCGACCTGGGTCAGCAGCAGCGGGTGGCACAGCGGGATCAGGTTGGGCGTTTGCTTGGCCGCCATAATCCCGGCCACCTGCGCCGTGGTCAGCACATCGCCCTTGGGCAGCCCGTTCTCGACGATCAGGCGCAGCGTTTCCGGCTTCATCTGCACCTCGCCTTTGGCGACGGCAACACGCTCGCTGTCGTCCTTGCTGCCGACGCCGACCATATGGAGGTGGCCCTGATCGTCAATGTGCGACAATGACATCAACGGTCTCCTTCGTCAAGCGTCAAACGTCAGGCATAGCAGGCAGCCGCCCAAATATCTCATCCTGACGCTTGACGTTTCACGCATCACGTTCTTATCCCCCAATTTGCGCCATGACGCGATTTTCCACCCGCTCACTCTCGGCCAGGTGATGCCGTGCGGGCTTGGCCCCGATCCCCTGCCGCAGCAGCGCCTCGATCTCATCCACGTCTGCCCCCTGCCGTAGCGACGTGCGCAGGTCGATCTCGAAATCGGAGAGCAGGCAGGGCCGCAGTTGGCCGTCGGCAGTCAGGCGCAGCCGGTTGCAGTGAGCGCAAAAATGCTCGCTGATTGGCGTAATAAAGCCCACCGTGCCTGCCGCGCCGGTCAGCCGGTAATACTTGGCCGGGCCGGCTCCGTTTTCAGTCTGCGCCGGTTCGAGCAGCCCCAGCGCGGCCTCTATTGTAGCACGCATTTCAGCAGCCGTCACCATCTGGCTCTGCCAGCGCGTTTCGACCGGCTCAACCGGGGCGGCGATGGGCATCCACTCGATAAAACGCACGTGCCAGCCGTCGCTCACCGTTTTGCGTGCCAGGTCGATCACCTCGTCGTCGTTCACTCCGCGCATAATCACCGCATTGATCTTGACCGGCTCCAACCCGGCCCGGTGCGCCGCGTCGATGCCGGCGAGCACGTCTTCCAACCTGCCGCGCCGGGTGATTTGAGCAAACCGTTCCGATTTGAGCGTGTCCAGGCTGATGTTGACCCGGTTCAGCCCGGCTTGGGCAAGCCCATCAGCATGGCGCGACAGCAGGATGCCGTTGGTAGTCATCGACAGGTCGTCAATGCCGGGCACTTGGGCCAGCATGCGCACCAGGTCGGTTAAGCCCAGCCGCACCAGCGGCTCGCCGCCAGTCAACCGCACCTTGTGGATACCCAGCCGGGCCGCCGCGCGGACGACAGTCTCGATCTCTTCATAGCGCAAAATGTCGTCGTGCGCGCAGACGGACACCCCCTCCTCGGGCATACAGTATACGCAGCGCAGGTTGCAGCGGTCGGTCACAGAAATGCGCAGATAGTTGAT
>JAFGEY010000284.1 GCA_016931365.1 Anaerolineae bacterium | reverse complement strand
GGCTGGTACGCCAAGTGCGTTCAAAACGCACTCTTGGTCTCGTTGACAAACCTGCCTTTAGCAGGTTTTGCATTATCAGCCCAGCATTTCAATGCCGAGGCGGAGCAAATTCCGGCATGAGAATTTCCTGAGAGAAGGATACACTACCGAAAACCGTTACACCATAGGGACAACCTCCTGGTCTGAACTGACCAGCGTGGGCAGCTTGAGAGTTGGGCAAAGAATTCGGCGATAGGCAGCGCATCCAGATCGTAGCCAGCGAGCTGGAGGGGATTTGCCGCGGATGTGCCTGGCGGGGCTGTCACCGGCAAAGGGGTAAGGGGGTAGACAAATTCGAAGACGCGCAGGGAGAGGTGTGCAGATTCGAGGCCGTCTATTGTTATGAGAGGACGCGCTGCTTGGGGCAGGCCTGGACGCAGGCACGACAGCGGGTGCATTCGAGGCCACGCTCAACCTCGCGCACGACGTCGAGGTCCATGGGACAGGCGCGGTCGCACCGCCCGCAGGCGATGCAAGCGGTCTGGTCGGCGCGGATGCGCCACAGCGAGATCTTGTTGGTGAGGGCTAACAGTGCGCCGAGCGGGCAGAGATAGCGGCACCAAAAGCGTTCGATGGCGAGCGAGAGGACAATAAAGCCTATTGAGGCACGGACAGCGCATTTATTGTACGGGTATTGTGTTCTATTTTTTGGGCAAGCGGGATATTCTGGAAGACGACCGGCGAAACAGCGAGATTATGCGGCTCGTTGGTCTGACATTGCTGGTGTCTCAAGATCAGGAGTTGATCACGGCCTACCGCAACCCCAAGGGGCTGCGGGCAATCAAACGAAAAAGGAAATATCGTTATCGAAGAAGCGACCATAGCCTGGTCGCTTGAGCTGTCTGTCCCCCGCCGCAAACGCCCCCGTTTGCAGCGGGGGCGTTTTTTGTTATAGGGCATTTGCACGGCAGGGGCGCCAGGTCCAGGCGCGCTGGTTATCAGTGGAGCGGGCTTTTTGTGCGCGGTGAGGTGTGCCGGGCAAGCAGGTAGTCGGTGCTGATACTGCCATCGGCAAAGAGGTTGAGAGAGGAGGTGGTGGTGCGCTCAAAGCGCCAATAGGTGACCTGGATGCCGCAGTCATCGTAGACGGGATTATCGTGGTAGGTGCCAACCTGTTTGAGCGTGGCCGGGGGCTGCCAGGCCACCGGGCTGCCAAATTGTTGGCGAAAGACAACACGTTTGATCCCAAGGCGATGGCATTGATCGAGAAAGGCTTGCACCTGGGAGATGTTTTCCTGGCCCAGCACGCAGGAGAGTTTGAGCGGGACGCGCGCGCGGCGCAGGATGGCGTCCAGATCGGGCATGTGGCGTACGCCGGTCATCTGGAAAAAGGTTTGCGGGTCAAACGAAGGAAAGGAGAGGGTGGCGCGGTCGTAACAGTTCAAGACATCCATTTTGAGCAGGGCGAGCTGGCCGTTGGTGTGCAGCGAGATCTGTATATCCGGAATCGCTTCGTGTAGCCACTTCAATAAATCCGCCTCACGAAAATAAAGCTGGGGATCGGTGTTGGTGCCGGTAAGGGTGAGCTGGCGGATGTGGTGGCGTTTGAGCAGGGCGACAAAACGGTCGAGATTGTGCAGGGGAAATGTCGCCAGGTTGCTGCAGTTCAGGGCAGGATCGAGCTGCCGGCCGATGCAATAGGGGCAGCGTTGATTGCACGGGCCGGCAAAGAGGATGTTGGCAAAGTCGAAATTGGATGTGGGCTGGTTTTTGAATTCGGTTGGATTTTTCATATTTCGTACTGCGTATTGCGTAAAAACGTGATGCGCCATCAGACGTCAAACGTCAGGCGATCTCAAGCTGCCTTGGCCGGCGAGATGGCGACATCGGATGCCAGGTTGAGCAAGTAGTCCTGGACGGCGCCCGCGTAAAAGAGGGCCATCACTCCGTTTTTGTGTTTGACACCCTTTGCGGTGAGCCGCAGGTAGGGGCCGGTATATTCCATCAGTCCCTCTTCCAGGACAAAGTGAAGCTGATCCGGGAAGCAGGCTTCCAGGGCCTGGCCAAATTTGGCTTGAAAGTAGCCACGGTGGATCTGGCCAAAGTAAAAGGAGACAGAGATCATTTTGGCCATGGCCGAGCTGCGGGGCAGGTGATAGATGTCCTGGATCGGGAATCGCCCATCATCGACGGCCTCGAGATAGGCGGGAAGCGTTTTCGCCGCGGCACCGAGATTATAGGAGAGGGTGTAAGGCGAAAAAGTCTGCGCCCCCAGCCCCAGTCCCAGGTAGGGTGTACCTTTGACGACACGTTCGGTGAGATAGTCGCTGGTGCCGGGGTCGCCCGGGATTCTGCTGTAGGTGTTTTTGCCCGGCGTGCCGGCATAACCGGCGGCCAAAAGATGCTCGCGGGCGATTTCAAAGAGGCGATGGACCTGTTCTTTCGTGACCTGCGCGGCCTGGTCCTGGATACGCGTGCCTTTGTAGCGCATCTGGTAGAGGGTGATGTATTCCGGCTGCAGGGCAATGGTCTGGGCAACGGTGTTTTGCCAACTCTGCGGCGACTGGTTCGAGAATCCGTACATCAGGTCGATGTTAAAGCGCTCAAAGCCGGCGTCGCGGATATGTTGTACAGCACTCTCGAGCATACTCAATCCCTCGTACTCGCGCCCCAGCGACTGGGCAAGTTTTAAATGGGTGGTTTGCACGCCCATGCTGATGCGGTCGATGCCCATCTCTTTCAGGGCCTGCATTTTCTGCGGTTCACGATCGGCGATCATAGGCGTGGTTTCGATGCTGATGGCCATGCCAGGCTGCCAACGAAAGGCGGCGCGGACAGATTCAACCACGCGGCGGATGTGCTCGGCCCGGGCAAAGGCGGGGGTGCCGCCGCCAATGTCAAAGCCGATCAAGGTTTTGCGCTCGGTGCCCAATGCGGCGCGGTAGCGATCGATCTC
>JAFGEY010000283.1 GCA_016931365.1 Anaerolineae bacterium | reverse complement strand
TTCCAAATTGCCTGGTCAAGCAACTGGCCTTCCGGCTGTTTCTCTTGGCATAAATGCAGCAGTCCGTACAAAGGAGGTATCCTCATGCGCATTGCGGAATTCAGCAGCCTCGCGCAGCGCATCGCCAACGGCTGGGCCGAAACCATTCCCGACTTTGTCTCCGTTTCTTCCATTCCGGTTTCGGAAGCATCGCAGCGCCAGTTTTACGTGTTTCTGCGGGGCGTTGCCGAGTCCGTTCGCGACCATCCGGATTGGCTCGATCTGCCTATCCAGCCCGATGACGCCTACGAGCACGGAGAAATGCAGAACCGGCGTCCGGAGCTCATCAGAGCAATGCTAAACACGAAACGGAAACTGGACGATTTCATCACCCTCCTGCTCCGGATGGGCCTTCACGGTACTGTGGATGGGCAGATGCTTTGCATCCGCAATGATGATCTGAACCTTGCTGCGAAAACACGCGCCCGCCTGGCCCGTTTCGGACTCGCCCTGGAGATCGGGAAAGAGGAGACGGCCATCACTTGTGACACCTTTCCAGACCTGTTTCCAGCCTGGGTCTGGATGGCAGCAGAGGCCACTCGAACCGCACCAACCACAGGCAAGAAAGGTGTGCCGCCGGTGCGCTTCTCCCACTGCCTGTACAGCGACATCCATCCTTATTCAAGGGACGTACTGATCCGCTTGGCCTATGACAGCCCAGGATTGCCTGTACTCGTCGACTTTGTAGAAAAAGAAGGTTATGCTCTGGTTTGTAATCGGGCGAACAAAGTCACCGCAGACTGGGTGAAATCTTGTGGGAAAGCGGATGAACCATTGAAGGACTCGTGGGCAGAACGCACCCATGGTGGATTCTCCATCGAATATGATTGGATCCGGAAGAACCCATTGCACCTAGGGCTACGCATCCCGGAGTTCAAGACGCTCCTACAGCATTTCGACGCTATGCCCAAGCAGGTGCGGGACTTTGTGGTTCGCCACACAAAGCATTGTGACAACTGCGGCTACTGCACGCAGACCGACAAGACGGGAAAGCGCAAACCCGCCTTCCTGACGGTGGAACGCAACGGCACTCACGATCTGTGTCTCATGTTCCCAGGCTTTGGGTACACCTGGCAGCAAGTGGATGGCTCGCTGGCCCTGGACATCCGAGCCTTTCTGGCATTCGTCGACGATACCCTGACCGGAAACAAAGGCCAGAAATGAAAACATGATTCTGAACAGAAAAGGAGATGGTGAACGATGACAACCCATTCCAAGACCTATTCTGAATGCCAGATACTTGCCGGCGTCCCACGCATCGGTATGGACATCCATTTGTGCCCCTTTCCGGCTGCATTGGATGCGTATCTCGAGTATGTCGGCAATCCGCAGGACTATGATTACCTGATGGGCATCAGTGGTGCAGCTTTTCGACGCCTCTGGAACCGTGACGACTGCGGCAACGTCGACCTTTCGCGCCTGGGCGATGAGCCGTTCCAACGGGCGTTCGACGCGCTGGCATATGCATGGCGCAAGGTGCCGGCAGACCAAGAGGTGATGATCCAGGCGATCAAGGCGAGCCTGGCCCAAGGCCACCCGGTCATTTCCTTCGGCATCATCGGGCCGCCGGAGGCAGGGCTGGTCACCGGGTACGCAAAAGACGGCGCGGTGCTCTATGGCTGGAGCTACTTTCAGGACCAGGGGGAGCGTTATTACGAGCAGTGCGACTGGTTCAAGACGATGACTGCGTCTGCCGGCGCGGGCCTGCTGATCGTCGGCGACCGGCTGCCAGCCCGGCCTGCCGCTCACGAGGTACTTGTGGCATCGCTCGAATGGGCGCTTGACCTGGCACGCACCGCTCACCGGCCTGACCTGCCCGAACATCTGAGCGGCCTGGCGGCCTACGACGGCTGGGCCGATGCCTTGGAGATAGACGCCGACTATCCGCCAGAAGATTGTGGAACGATGGGCACCCGCGTGGAGGTTCACGGCGACCAATGCAAGATGGTGGTGGAGCGCCACGAGGCAGCACGCTTTTTGCGGCGGATGAAGGGTGTCGCCCCGCAAGTCGCAGAGCACCTGGAAAGTGCCGCCGCGCTTTATGACCAGATCGGCGATCTGGTCGCGCCGTTGTGGCCTTGGCCGATCGATCCCGGCGCCGGGGCGATGCAGGCGTTAGCCGATGC
Source organism: Anaerolineae bacterium (assembly GCA_016931365.1). The sequence continues at coordinate 1,003 of JAFGEY010000283.1, read as the reverse complement.
GCGCACGCGCCGCGAGCTGGCTGGGCACGTGCGCGCGGCTAGAGCCATAGAGATACAGGCCGTGGAGCATCTGGAGCAGGCGCTTTGCGTTCTGGGGGCACCATAAGGCTCCGGCGCTGCAAAGCGAGCAAGCACGTTGGGCGGCGCGCCGGTTGGCGCGTATGGGGCTGGATGTAGGGGGTAGAACAAATTTTCTATTTTCCTGACAGAATATGACTTGATTTGGCAGGAATAGGGCGTATGCTGGAGGCGGATGATCGACATTCAATTCGCCCATCTCTGCCAGAGGCACTCCAGGGGGTCTGGTTATGGGATACGCAATCTTGGAAGATACGATGGCCGTCATGACATGGCCGGAGATCGAGAAACGTGGCCGTGAGGGGACCGTTGTTCTGTGGCCATCTACGGTGTTGGAGGAACACGGGCCGCATCTGCCCATCGCGGTGGACCTCTATATCGGCGTCGTGCTCGGTCGCCTGGTCAAGGAACGGCTGTCCGGGCAAGGGATCGCGTCGATCGTTGCTCCGCCCAATTACTGGGGGATCAACAATGTCGCCGCCGCCTTTCCCGGCTCCTTTACCCTGCGCCCGGAGACGCTCAAAGCCTTGCTCTACGATACCCTGGCCTCGCTGAAGCGGTGGGGCTTTGAACGCGTCTACCTGCTCGATCTGCACGGCGACGCGAACCACCGCCGCGCCATGCTGGACGGCGTCGCCCAGGCCCGCGTCGGATGTGGGACGCGCGCCATGTGCGTTATCCCCTACCGCTATGCCCGCTACGCCGGGTTCACCGGCAAGGAAGAGCACCTGCTCATCCAGCCGCCCGATGCCAACAGCGTCCCATTGGGCGCCTTTACCGGGCACCAGGACATCCACGCCGGCGCTTTGGAAACCAGTTTCATGCAGTGCTATTACCCCAAGCAGGTTGACGTGGACAAGGCGAAAACACTCCAGCCGACCGTGTTCCTGCCACAAGACTGGAGAAAGTGGGCCGGCGGCTGGTC
>JAFGEY010000282.1 GCA_016931365.1 Anaerolineae bacterium | reverse complement strand
CTTCCGGGGCAATCGAGTCGATGGTCATGGCCCGGCCAACCTCGACCACGGCCAGGTCGCCGGCCCGCACTTTGCGGCCTGAGGCGTGGGACAGAATTTGTTCGCTCAAAGTTTGTGACACAAGTCCTCCTTAATTGGTTGTGTGCCCGTTCCCGTTCGCCCAGCGGCGCAGCAGCGCGTCGACGTCGCTCAGCGAGATGGCTTTTTCGTCGGCCAGCGCCTTGATGTGCTCGGTGATATGCTTGATCTGGTCGTCGCTCAGATTGAGACCAAGCTGCTCCGCGCGGTTCTTGATCGCGTTCCAACCGGTCAGCCGGTGGGCGATGCTGATGTAGCGGGTCAGGCCAAAGGCGTGCGGGTCGAGAATTTCATAGGTCTCCGGGTTGTTCAGGATGGCCTTGGCGTGGATGCCCGCTTTGTGGGTGAATGCGGTGATGCCGGTGATGAAATTGTTGAACGGAATGTCCACGCCGACCATTTGCGCCACCGTGCCGTCGATCTTGCGCAGCAGGGGCAGGTTGTATTTGGCGGTCAGGTCGCGATTGTACGAATAAAGACGCGCAATCAAGCCGCCCAGCGGGGTGATGCCGTTGCGCTCGCCGATGCCCAGTACCGAGGTGTCGACGTGGGTGGCGCCGGCGTCGAGCGCTTCAAAGGCATTGGCGATGGCACAGCCCGAATCGTTGTGGCCGTGAAATTCAATGTCGCAGCTCACCCGCCGGCGCAACGCGCTGACGGTTTCATAGACCTGGCGCGGTGTGGCCACGCCCACCGTGTCGGCGATGCCCACCCGGTTGACGCCAATCTGGTCCACTGCCTCATAGATGCGGAAAATGTCTTCCTGTTCGCTGCGGAACGAGTCTTCGGTGCTAAAGCGCACCTGCACGCCCTGGCTGCGCACGTATTCGACCACCTCCAAGGCCATATCGACGATCTCGTCGATCTCTTTGCCGTGGCTAAAACGGCGCAGCATCGACGAAGTGCCGATCACCACATCGACGCCGTCCACGCCGGCGTCGACCGCCATTTGCGCGTCGCCGACGGTGCAGCGGGTGTGGGTGAGGATTTTGGCCTTCAGTCCGAGCTTGACGATGGTCTTGATGTCCTCACGGCTCTGCGGCGAAGCCAGCGGCGAGGTCAGTTCCAGGCACTCGACGCCGAATTCGTCGAGCAGGCGGGCGATCTCGACTTTTTGCGCGGTGGTGAAACTGGCGCCAACAAACTGCTCGCCTTCGCGCAGCGTCGATTCGATAACGTGAAAATTGTCTAGCGGCATAGTCTCTCCCTCCCCCTTTGGGCAATCGCAGATGATTTTCTATCGCGGATCACTTTCCGCGACTGCAAACAAAAAGGCCAACTCCCGTTTGGGGTCGGAAGCTGGCCTGTGAATCCCTCTTTGGCGCAAACGCAGCTAACCCGACCTGTGGTCCGGCTTGGAGGTGCGCTTGGACTTGTTCTCGACGTACAGATGGCGGTTCATATCTCTCACTCTGGCAAACAAAAACCGGCCCCAGGTCTTTTCCTAGGGCCGGTTGGTTGCGACGCCGCAAACAGGATTTTCCGGACCTAATGGCCCGGCTTCTTGGAAAATCTAATTGCATTGACAGTCTGCGTGTTTGTCACCCCAATGCTCCTGTTTGATCAATCGAGTATGGCGCGGATTCTACTCGATTTTGAGTGGTTTGTCAAATCTGGAAAATTGGGTACACTTGGATTGTCTTGTGTCGGCAAGGGACAACGTTCCCACGCGGGAGCTAAAAGAGAGGACATTGATGGAGCAAAAATCGGGCGCGCAGATTGGCCGCAAGGCCTTTATCCAGTCGTTGATCATTTTGGCCGCATTGATGATCGCCGCCGGGGCGCTGACCCTGGTTGTGCCGGCGGGGCGATATGCCCGCGTTGAGCGAGACGGGCGAGAGATCGTCGATCCCGGTTCGTTTGCTTACGTCGAGCGCCCTCATTACCCACTCTGGCGTTGGGCGACGGCGCCGGTCGAGGTGCTGTGGGGCGGCGACGGCCTGGTGATCGCGATCATCCTGGCCTTTTTGCTGATGGTCGGTTCGGCGGTAGCGGTGCTGGAGCAAAGCGGCATTCTCCACGCCGTGGTCGGGCGGGTGGTACAGCGGTTTGGTCCGCGCCGCTATGTCTTGTTGCTGGTCGTATCGCTGCTGTTCATGCTGATCGGCGCGTTTCTGGGTATTTTTGAAGAGGTGGTGCCGCTCGTCCCGTTGATGGTCGCTCTGGCGCACCTGATGGGTTGGGACACGCTCGTCGGGCTGGGGATGAGCGTGCTGGCGGCGAACATGGGCTTTTCGGCGGCGGTGATGAACCCGTTCAGCATCGGCGTGGCGCAGAAAATCGCCGGGCTGCCGCTGTTTTCCGGCGCGTGGCTGCGGATTTTGTTTTTCCTCGCTGTGTACGGTGTGTTTGTCCTCTTTTTGACCCAGTATGCCAGGCACATCGAGCAGGATCGCGTGCCCCTGTCGAGTACCCAGACCGGCGTCGATGTATTGATCCAGGATCGCGCGCTGCCCCGGCGGGCAT
>JAFGEY010000037.1 GCA_016931365.1 Anaerolineae bacterium | reverse complement strand
TACTCGTTCGGCACCAACGACCTGACCCAGATGGCCTATGGCTACAGCCGTGACGATGCGGAAGGCAAGTTCTTGCTGCAATACGTCGAACAAGGCATCTTGCCGCAAAACCCCTTCCAGTCGCTCGACCAGATCGGTGTGGGCCGGCTGATGCAAATCTGCGTCGAGGATGGCAAGGCCGTCAACCCCGATCTGGAAATCGGCATCTGCGGCGAGCATGGCGGCGATCCGGCCTCCATCGATTTCTGCCATCGCGCCGGCCTCAACTATGTGAGCTGTTCGCCCTACCGCGTGCCCGTCGCGCGCCTGGCCGCAGCACAGGCCAAGATTCGCAACGGTTAGTTTTCGTAAAATAGCACACAGTTTTTTAGGGGCGCACGATCGTGCGCCCCTGTTTTCGTCATCTCAGCCCCTGCTAACATTATGAACCCACCTTGCGTATAGCTGATAATCCAGGTAAAATACCCATAGCAACGGCATCTTTTCGCAGCCTGGAAAGGACATTTGCGATATGCTTCGAGCTTGGTTGGGCGACGATCAGACGATCGACCTCAAACAATGGGCCATGTGCCTGGGTTTGCGCAAGGTCTACCTGGATACGCTGCCCAATCGACGGTGGGCGGGGCATCTGATCGTCCTCGATTCACAGCAGCAGCCCCAGGAACTGCTGCGCCTCACGCTGGACGAGGGACGCATTCGCCTGCGCTTCCTGCCGCCGACCGCACTCAAGGTTACCGGCACGCCGACCGACGATCTCGTTGCCCTGGCAACCCGCGTCGCCGCTGCGTCACCCTCCGATCCGCCACCGCTGTTCACGGTGTTGATGGATCGCCGCGCGGTGAGTGAGATGCTGATCGCCGCCTTTGCCGATCCTGCCCGGGCTGAAGCCTTTCGCGCGCGCCTCGCCGCCGGCTATGGCGTGCACTGGGCCGTGCATGCGCTGACTCCCATCGGCGGAGACCTGGTGCAGCGCCTCCTGCAAGACGAATTGTGGTCGCAGTTTGGCCGGTGGACCGGGCCGTCCGAGGGAAGGACGCTGGTCTTCCATCGCGATAACCTCCCGGCAAGCCGCCGCGGCGTGAGGCAAGCTGACGATCAGATCGAGATCCTGGACCCCGCCGAACTGATCAAAATCCCCGGCGCAATATGGGTCGACGAGCGTTTCGTCGGTGAGGGTCTCGACTTGTTCGACCGGATGCTGCGCGAACCACCCAAAAACTCGCTCGCCCTGTACGCCGAGCTGACCTCCTTTGTGCGCCGCAACTATGTGCGGCTGCCCGGCAACAAGTCGCTCCCCTGGCTGCGGATGCTGCCCAATTTGCTCAAAGGGACGTGGCTTCAAGCGAGAACCCCGGCAAAGGCATTTGCGCCACCGCTGCCCCCGCCTGAAAAATTGACCCTGGCCCTCTATTTCCAGTTTAGCACCTCACGCGAGAGCGACCAGACCATGCTCGCCCTCGAACAGCGCTGCGAAACCCTGTTCGACATCCTGGCTCGCCACCCGCGCGCCCATGTGACCGTCGGCTGGACCGAGGCCGCCCTGCACATGCTCACCGCGCACCGCAATGACCTCGTCCAGCATTATGCGGCCGGCGTCCAAAACGGGCGATTTGAGACGGTCAGCGTGCTCGATACGCCCCCGTTCCCGATGCTTATCTCCCGCCAGTTGATCCGCGCCCAGGCCCTCAAGTGGGAGGAAACCGCCGCCCGCGAAGCCAAACTGTGGGCCAAGGGCGTCATCCCATTGGGGCAAAATCCCAGCCCCGGCTGGGGCGAAGCGCTGCGCGGGCACAACTATCAATACATCGCGTTCGGCGAACCGGCGATCCGCCGCGCCTACCCCGAGTTCGATCCCGCCCGCCCGATCGCGGTTGAGGGCTGGCGGACGGTCGGCATTCACCGCGAATTGAGCCAGATGCTTAACCTCGCCGTCGATGAGGCTACGCTGGTCGATTATCTGCGTTATTTGGCTGCCTCGTTTGCCGGGCGGACGCTGGCGGCACAGATCGATCTGTGCCGCATCCCGCACCTCGACTGGCTGGAGGCGTTTTTGCAAACGGCGGAAACTTGCGAGTATGACCTGATCTTTCTGTCCGAGCTGGCCAGCGCCCAGACGCAAGGCACAGTCGACATCGGCCCCGACCCGACTCAGCTCGAAACGTGGACGAGCAACGAGACAAGCCGCATGCTGAACGCGGCCTTTAGCGCGGTGTGGAATCGCTGGCAGGATATCCGCGCGCTCGGCGACAGCATCCAGATCGACGAGCCGGAACGAGTATTCGATCTGGACATTCAAAATATTGCGTTAAATATTCAAAAACAGCGACAGAATCGCTGTGCATTGGGTGGCGATATGGATCACGCTGCCGAGATCGGCTTTGTCGCCGAGCAGGTCGACCAGGCCATCGACAAAAGCCATGCTCTGCTGCGCGGCTGGATGCTCCGGTTGGGCCTGTCTTCCACGCTGCCAGAACGCGCCCTGGGCACACTGCGCGTTTTTGAACCGCTCGACCTGGATCGAAGAAGCGATCTGCTGACCGTGTCCCTGCCGCTGCCCGAGTCGGTCGTTTCGCCGCAAGATGTGGTCTTTATGGATCGTGGCATGATCGTGCCTTCGCAGTGGTTGGGCATCGGCAAGGGCCTGGCTCAATTCCTGCTCGTCGTCGACATTGGGGCCGGCGGAGCCAAGGACTTGATCGTCTTGCCGGAGGGAATTTCCCCTTCGTTTGAAGGGTTGGATATCACTACTAACCGGCTGTGCAATCCTTCGCTGGCCGTGCTGCTCGACGCGCATGGCCAGGTCACATCGCTGCGCTTTCAGGGCCGGGAACGCATCTGCGGTCCGGGCAACCTGGTGCGGGGCTACCTGCTCGAACTCGACGAACATTTGCGCTGTGACCGCGCCGAAGCCGAGATCAATGTCACGTCGACGGGCCCGGTGCGGGGGACGGTGACAGTGCGCCAAACCCTGGCCGGCGGTGTGACGCTAGTGCGGCACCTGCATTTGAGCCAGTTCAGCCCGCTGCTCGAATGCGTGACCGAGTTGCTCTTTCCGCGCCCGCTCACCTTTGCCGGCAAGTTTGTCGTTGGCGAGTTTGACATCATCGGCGAGCAGGTGATCTGGCCGCAGCCTTTGCAAGCTGGCAGTGCCTCGTGCGAGGTGGGCCAGACGCCGCCGGTGCTGTTCAGCGCGCAGGACGTGATCGAATTGCGCAAAGCCTGGCAGGGCGTGCGCTATATGACCCATCAGGCCACGACGCGCGCCTTTCAGTTTTCTTCGCGACCGCTCCCGGATGGGCTGCGCCTGGGCATGATCGCCTCGATGCCGGGACGCACGCCCAACCTCGAGCGGCTGGGTGAACAGCCGGGTCTGGGCTTCCCGGGATATACCTATGAAGGCCAATATACCTATCGTTATGCCTTGCAGCCGATCTCGCCCGACCTGGAAATGCATGCAATGCTCTATAACCGTCCCTTGTTGTGGTCTTTTTATCCTAGAGCAAGTTGATCCGATATGAGGAGCAACAATCGATGAAAAAATATCTCAAGCAATGGCCGTTGATCGCTTTTCTGGTCGGCCTGTTGGTTCTGATCGCCATTGTGGCAGGGCTCTCTTTTGTTGTTGGCAAGCAGGTTGCCAGTTTGCGACAGGTGTCGACGCCGGCTGCGACGCTGCCCTTTCCCAACATCCGTACATCGACGCCGACCCCGCTGCCAACTCGGACGCTCACCCCGCCGCCCACCGGCACGCCAACCCGCACGCCGACTCTCACACCAACGCCCACCTTTACCCCTACCCCCACACCGACGCCGCGCGTGATCATCACCGAGGTGCGCGCGTTGGGGCGGTTGGAAACGGCCAAGTACATGATGTCAACAGTGATCGACCTCAAACGTGAGCCGGTCAATCTGTGGGAACAACTCTTTGGCACCGACACGCTGCTGCTGGTTGCCGAGGGCGAGGTCGTCGCCGGGATCGATATGGCCGTCATCACACCGCAAGACATCATTGTGCACGGCGATCAGGTGACGATCACCCTGCCGCCGGCGATCGTGTTGTATTCCAAAATCGACAACGATCGCACCTATGTCTATGAACGGAGCACCGGCCTTTTTCGCCAGCCGGATGAAACGCTTGAAGGCGAGGCCCGCCAAATTGCCGAGCAGGCGATGCTCGATCGTGCGCTTGAAGGCGGCATTTTGAAACAGGCCGAGATCAATGCGCGTATGCAGATCGATGCCTTTTTGCGCGCCCTGGGCTTTACCGACGTGATGATCACGGTGCGCGGAGAATAACACCAAAGGAGCTATGATGCGCAGAGAATTGCTGATTTGGGGAATCATTGTTCTGGCGATCGTGCTCGTTGTCAGCGTTGCTGCCTGTCTGGTTGGCACGCTGATCCCCTGGCCTGCTGCGGCAAGGCCAACGCCGACGCGTACCATTGTCATTAACATCGAAGAGATTCGCCAACAGGCCGAACTGGCAACGGTCAAGTACACTTTGAGCACTGACATCACCAGCACGCGCGTGCCCGACGATATCCGCAAGGAACTGGGGGTCAAAGAAGAGATCGTGCTCATCGCCTATGGCGAGGTCGCCGCCGGATTTGACCTGTCCAAGCTCGGACCTGACGATCTGTGGGTCGATGGCACACGCGTCCAGCTTCGCCTGCCGGCCCCGGAGATCCTCTATGTGCGCCTTGACAACGAGCGAACGCATGTGGTTTACTATAACAAATCGTGGTTTATTGAACGAGACCTCGGGTTAGAAGGCGCGGCCCGTCTTGAGGCTGAAGAAAAGATGCACCAAGCAGCATTGGAGAGTGGCGTTCTCCAGCAAGCCAGCGGATACGGCCAGATCTTTTTCTCCAACTGGTTCTACTCGATGGGGTTCACCAACGTGCAGGTCGTTGTCGAATAGAGTCACATTCTCGAGGTGTCGTGGTCGTGATGCTGTTGCTCAAGCGGACAAAATACGGTATAATGGAAACCAAATGGGGTCTGCACATTCGTATTCTGTCAAGATTCGACAACCATTTGGAGATTGTGGGTGATAGGCGAGGTACTGGGAAACCGTTACAAGATTCTGCGAGAGATCGGCACGGGGGGTATGGCCTGGGTTTACCTGGCCGAAGACCTGACCGACAAGCTACCAGTCGCGGTCAAGATCCTGTATCCGCATTACAACCAGGATATGGCCTACGTACAGCGATTCATCCGCGAAGCCAAACTGGCCACCCAGATTTCAAACGAGCACATTGTCAGAATATTGAACTATGGCTCGGATCGTGACGTGCATTATTTGGTGATGGAGCACATCCAGGGCAAAGATCTCTCGGTGGTGCTGAAGGAACACGGCAAATTATCCTGGCAGCAGTCACTTGAAATCTCTGCACAGGTCACTCTCGCACTCGATGCTGCGAATGCGCAAGGGGTGGTTCATCGTGACATCAAGCCGCAAAACATCATGCTCACGCAGGAGGGCAAAATCAAAGTTCTGGACTTTGGCATTGCCCGCGCCCGCGCGATGCCGTCACTGACCCAATCGGGGTTTGTCGGCTCGCCCTATTACATCTCACCGGAACAGGCCATGGGCGAAGCGGTAGACATTCGCTCGGATATCTATTCGCTGGGCATAGCTTTGTACGAGATGTTGTGCGGCAAACTGCCCTTCGATTCGTCGAGTCCATGGTCAATCATCAGCCAGCACATTGCTAACGAGCCACCTAACTTGAGTCTGCAAAACATCGACGTGCCGTCCTTTGTCGAGACCCTGCTGCGCAAGATGCTGGCCAAGGACCCCGCCGACCGGTATCAAACGCCAGGGCAGCTTTTGGCGGCGATCGAGTCAGCGCTGCGCGGACGTGTATCTAGCCAGCAGCCGGTCAAGCCACTGCCAGTCCAGGCAGAGCCGCCCAAGCTCGACCAAGCACATCGTGTCCTGCTCAATAGCTTGTATCAACGTGCCATCGATGCTGAACACGCCCAAGAATGGTCGCGCGCGGTCAACCTGTTCAACCAGATTGCCAAAGCCGATCCCAGCTATGAAGACGTGTCCAAGCGCTTGGCCCGGGCCGGACTCCAGGCCCGACTTGCGGCCTTGTACCTCACCGCACAATCGGCGTTGAACGAGGAACGCTGGCAAGAGGCGATTGACGAACTGAGCGAGATCGTGACCGTCGAACCCGATTACAAAGACGCAGCCAATCTGCTCACCCAGGCCGGGATTTCGCTGGCTGAAAAACAGACGGGCGAACGGCTGATGGCGTTGTACGCTCAGGGGCTGGAATATTACGCAAATAAAGACTGGGCAGAGGCACATCTGTGTTTTTCCCAGGTTTACGAGATTGATCCCGAATATCAAAATGTTGCGCGGCTACATCCTCTGGTTCGACGCCGCGTCCGGTGGGCCAAATCGATCTTGGGGCAGGTTAGTCGCAAAATTTCCGAATGGGTGAACCACTAGCCTTGTTCGATGGCAAATTCTTGTCCGGCAGGCAAAGACTTGGCTGGCTAGTGCCTGACCAATCAGGCTCTGTTCGGGGCAGTACCGGCAGCAACGAGCAAGGATTCCAATAAGGCGGTGGTCTGTTTGGCTGCAGCACTGTAAGGGTCAGGCACTTTTGCTCCGTACAGGTTACTGCACAAGGGGAGACAAAATGAGTGATACGATGACAATCAAAGTGGACAGTCTCAGCACCGAGATTGCGACGCTCAAGGCACGGATGAACGAATTCTCGCGCGCGGTCGAGATGCAGCGTCGCGCGCTGCGCCAGTTGCAGATGGCTTTTGGCAACGCGCCACAAGCGCAGCAAGTCGTCCAGAATGCCGTCAATGCCAGCAACTATGTCACCAACGCCGCCCAGCAGATTGCCGGCCAACTGCCGATTTTTGATAACGAGCTAAACCGCTTACGCACTGAACTCGATGCGATGCACAAAGAACATAACCAGCTTCGTGCGTTGTCCGAGGTGGGCGCGGTGATCAACTCGACGCTGGATCTGGATGAGGTACTCAACCGGGTGATGGACAAAATCATTCAGATCACGGGCGCAGAGCGCGGCTATCTGATGTTGCGCAACAACGAGACCGGCGAACAGGAGTTCAAAGTGGCCCGCAATATGGACCAGGAGACGATGAACAAGCAGTCGTTCCAGGTCAGCCGGACCATCGTTACCACGGTCGCCGAGACGGGTGAATCGGTCGTGACGACCAATGCCCAGGCCGACCCGCGTTTTCAATCGCAGGAAAGCGTGATCGGCTACAGCCTGCGCTCTATTCTGTGCGTGCCGCTTCAGGTCAAAGGGAACACCATCGGTGTCGTCTATGCTGACAACCGAATCCGTGCCGGGCTGTTTGGAGAGCGAGAATTAGGCGTGCTGACCGCCTTTGCCAACCAGGCCGCCGTTGCCATCGACAACGCACGTTTGTTTGAAAGCGTCGCCAACCAGAAAAAGCTGATGGATGACATCTTGCGTTCCATCACCAGCGGTGTGATCACCACCGATACGGCAGACAAAATCACCCTCTTTAACCGCGCCGCTGAAACCATTCTCGGCGCAGAGCCTGATACGTGTGTGGGCGCGGCCTATGCGGAGGTTTTGGAATCGCTCAAGTTGGTGCTGCCGTCCATCGTGCAGCGGGTCAAGGAGAAAAACCAGGTCGTCCAGGACCTGGAGGCCGATCCCGAAGTGCCTGGACGAGGCAAGATTAACCTTAGCATCAGCCTCTCTCCACTCAAAGACGCCAACGAAGAAACACAGGGCGTGGCGATTGTGGTCAATGACATCACCGAGCGCAAACGCTTTGAAAAAGAGCGCGCGATGGTGACACGCTATCTACCCACCGAGTTGGTCGATCAACTGGCCGACATTCAGGAACTGCGCCTGGGCGGCACGCGCGAAACGGTGACCATTTTGTTTGGCGACATTCGCGGGTTCACCACTTATAGCGAGAGCCACGCGCCCGAGCAGGTGGTCGATATGATCAACCGCTATTACAACCTTGCCGCGCGGCTCATCCGCGAGAACGACGGCATCGTCGACAAGTATGAAGGCGACTGCGTGATGGCTCACTTTGGCACGCCTTTGCACGCGATCAAGGATCATGCCTGGAAAGCGGTCAAAGCGGCGTGGGAAATCCAGCGGGCAATTCACAGTTACCACGACGATATACCTGTCGAAGATCGCCTTTCGTTTGGCATCGGCATCAATACCGGCGAAGCGGTTGCCGGAAACGTCGGCGGGGAAGAGCAGATGGACTATACGCTCATTGGTGACGCGGTCAATCTCTCCAAGCGGCTGCAAGAAAATGCCGGCAAAGGGGTGATTTTGCTGGGCGAGAACACCTATGAACGGGTGCAAGACCTGATCCGCGCCAACAAGCTGGAACCGATCCAGGTCAAGGGGCGCACCGCTTACGAGCAAGTCTACGAGGTAACAGCACTAAAAGCGTAATTTTAACATCGAATCGATGGATTCGTTTGTGCCACGCGCAGCGCAAGTCGCCGGAGCGTGGCACAGCTTTTATAGGGCATGACGTATGGAACGACCAGGCAAACCTGATCTGTCCCGACAGTGGGTGACGATCGCCGCAGCAGCCATACTGGCAATCTCCGCCGTGCTGCGCTTGACCAATCTCACCTTTCACAGCCTCGACCTCGACGAGTCGGTCAGCGTGTGGCTGGCGCAACAGCCCACCCTGGAACTGATCCGTAACACGCTCAACCTGGGCTGGGATCCCCACCCGCCCGGCTACTATGTGCTGCTCAAGGCGTGGACGGCCTTGTTTGGCAGCGGCCAGGTTGCGGTGCGGCTGCTGTCAGCGCTGTTTGGCGTCGCCTTTGTCGGGTTGGTTTTGCTCGTGGGGCAACGTCTGTTTGATGCCTGGACGGGGCTGATCGCCGCCGGGCTGGTCGCCGCCAACCCACTACTGATCTGGCTGTCGCAAGAGGTGCGCATGTACATGCCCGTCGCCGCGCTAGGACTGGCCAGCCTGTACTGTCTGATCCGCGCGCTCGATGTGCAGGATCGTCTGGCCTGGGGTTGGTGGCTCGGTTACGCCCTGCTGGCGCTGGCAGCCTGCTACTTTCACCTCTTTGCGTTCCTCTTGCTGCCAGTCGCCGCCGCGTACATTTTGATCCGCGGCGCGCGACAACGCGAACTGTGGGTCGTCGGCGGAGTGGCCGTGGTGCTGGTGGGTGTGGCTTATCTTCCCTTTGCCATCAACGCCTGGAAAGCGGGCCAGATCGCGCCGGAGGTTAACGTCTACCCGGTGCTCGCCTTCAAGGATCAGCTTTACGAGTTGATGCTGGCCTTTACAGCTCGTTTCTTGCGCGAAAAATCGGGCTGGCTGGCCGTGCCGATGATCTTGTCAGCGGCGCTGGCAGTGGTTGGCCTGTGGCCGCTCGGCCACGAGCCGGAGCCGCACAAAGAGCGCCGCCGGGGATGGGCTTTGTTAACCGCCTGGCTGCTCGTTCCGCTAGTCGCCTTTTTCTTGATCACGGCCAAACGCCCGGTATTCAACCCCAAGTACCTGGTTGTCTTGCTGGCCGCGTTCTGGCTGGCCCTGGCGGCGGGCATCGCCCGGCTGGGACGCTGGAACGGCTGGTTGATCTTTCCGGCGCTGATCCCGGTGGCGCTGCTGGCCGGCCTGGGCTGGCGCTATGTGTGGAGCACGCAGGCCTTGCGCGAAGATTGGCGCACGGCAGCCCAGTACGTGAGCGCGCGGGCAACGGCGGAGGACAAGGTCTTTGTGCATCTTCATTATGCACACATTCCCTTTGATTATTATTACACCGGTCAGGCGGATGTGGTCGCGCCGCTGGGCAGCCGCCCGCCGGCGACGGAAGACCTCGACGAACTGCTTGCTCCGTACAGCGGAGCCAGCGTGCTGTGGCTGGTACAGTCGCAAGAGTGGAACACCGACCCTCAGCACATCGTCGAGCGCTGGTTTTTCGACCGCGGGCCGATGGTGACCGAACAGTACCCGGTGGGCATGTCGATCAAGGCCTATGCGCTGCGCTACCGGCTGGGCGGCGTGCCCGATTCGGCCTACCCAACCGCGATCCGTTTTGGCGAGCGGCTGCGCCTGGTGGGTTACGAACTCGATCAAACCCGGCTCGCGCCTTATTCGGATCGGCTGCACCCGCCGAGCAACTGGATTCACCTGACCCTGTACTGGCAGGCCGATTGGCCGATTGAAGACGAGATGGTGACGGTGGTCGAGATGACCGACGACAACGGCGGGGTGTGGGGCGGCAAGCTGGAACAGGGACGCAATGTGGTCAACTATTACAAACCGCAGCAATGGCAGCCCGGCGAGGTGATCCGCGACGATTATGACATCAACCTCAACCCGGTCACGCCGACGGGGATGTATCACATCCGCGTGGGCGTGCGCACGCCGGCGTTGGAGATGTTCTGGCCGGTCAGCGGCGCGGCGGTCCAGCAGGAGCGTGCTGTATTGACCGATGTGTATATCGAGAATGAGCGGAACAAGTGAGCGGCAGCGTCGAGCAATTTGGTTGGGAGAGAATGAAAACTTGCTTTTCAGGTTGTAGCATTGCCTTGTGCTTGACTATATTGCTTCTGTCGGCGTGCCGGATGCCGACTACTGCTGTGTCCGCAGTTGTAGACAGCACAGCCACCCTTAGTGAGCAATCTTTGGTTACGTCAACTTGGATTGCGACTCAAACCCCTACGCCCGATAGGACTCTTGAATCAACGAATACGCCAGTGCCAACTTGCACTTTTTCACCGACGCCAACGACGGTAGCTACTTTTACCCAATCTCCAACATCGACACCAACCAAGCCCTCGACAACAAAATTGCGCCTATGGCTTAAAAACACCCAAGGTGAGCCAGTGCCATTTTCCAAGGCTACACTTCTGATGGAAGGCTGGGGGATATCAGGCTCGCACGAACTCACCTCTGAAAACAATCTGCTCATATTGCCCCTTGAAGAAGAGCTAATTCGCTCGTATTGGAACAGCGATGTTCGGGGCTATTGGCATGACTACGGCTTGTACATTGAAGCGGAAGGTTATGTGTCAGTATTGTCAAAACCAATGTATTTCATCGGAACAGAACAAAATTTTGGTGATATTTCCACCAAAGTTGTGATCGAATTCCCCAATGGTCCCAAAGCGGAGATACGAGAGGGACAAACAGTGGATATCGAGCTAACTCTGAGAGAGCCGCAAAGTCGCTCTCTTTGTTTTATCGATGACGATCAGTCACCTGTGGCAGAAATCGGGGTAGTGGTTTATATGTTTTGGTCTAGGGCAAACCATTGTGGAGCCCTGATGGAACCGTTGTTACTTGCCAAAGAAATAAGTGATGAAAATGGATGCGTCCCAATACCTGATGGGGATTTTCAGTATACATTGGAACTTGAGAAGCCTTTTTATCATTTGAAAAATCCAGTTAATGTCGGTCCTATGGCTTTGGATACTTATCTTACAGATCAAGAAACGGTGCTAGAATTGCACAAGTTGCGTAAACAGTCCTTAGAAATGATTGTGCGAAAGAACGGGCAGCCGTTGGCCAACAAGATATTGTTGGGTCAGTGGATTGGTTGTCCGTGTATGCTTTGCTCCGTTGAGATTGCGACAACAGACGTAAGTGGCAGGATTTTTGTTCAAGATTTCTATCCAGAGGAGTGGAGTTTCATCTTTTTCCAAGCTGAAGAAGGAGGCGGCATTGCTTGGGAAATGGATTCAAAGGCACTATCCGGTATCCAACTGATTCAAGTTGAATTACCCAAGTGAAATGTGTCGCCTTGAAAGCAGACAATCGTTTTATATCCGGTGGCGTTCGCCCCGGTGCAATCAAAATAAGGGCGGGTCTTGAGACCCGCCCTTTTGTATTACTGGTAAAACTTATTCAGCCTAGTAAGGCATGCCGCCGCCGCCCGGAGGGCCAGCTGGAGGCGGGTTCTTTTCGGGAATGTCGGTGATCAGCGCTTCGGTGGTCAGGATCATCGCCGCGATGCTGGCCGCGTTTTCCACGGCGCTGCGGGTGACCTTGGCCGGGTCGATGATGCCCTTTTCGACCATGTCGCCATATTCGTTCTTGAGCACGTCGTAACCCCAGTGCTTGCTGCCGCCTTCGGCCT
>JAFGEY010000281.1 GCA_016931365.1 Anaerolineae bacterium | reverse complement strand
TCGGCTTGGATTGCCAAATCCAAGCCTCTGGCGGTACACAGCGATGCTTTGTGAGTCAGAAGCGGTCAAATCTGCCCGTTTTTGCCCACCGAGCCGCCGGATTTGACAATCCAGCGGGAGCGGCTGAGTAGTTGCGATTTTCTTTGGTTTCCTTGGCGACCTTTGCGCCTTTGCGGTTCAACTCTTGATCTGCATACACTGGCGCGCTTTGTGCAGCAGTTCGACGAACCGGCTCAGGTCTTCCAGCGTGGCGTGCTGCCGGACATAGGCAGCATGTCCTCGATCTCAATATCCCAACTCTTGCCGCCCTTGTCCTTGAAATCCGGCCGCTCCAGCCAAAAGTAATGGCAGTTCTTTTGCGCCCCCAGGTGCGACATGGCTTCGGCGGCCATCCGCCCGGCGTCGTCGCCATCCAAGATAACCACAAAACGCACCCCCTGCGGCTCGAGCGACTGCAGCACGCCAAAATCGGGGGCCATGCGCTTGGTGCCGCGCCCGGCCACCACGCGCACCTGCCCGCTCTCAAGCAAATCCACGCCGTGCGCCTGGCGGTAGCGCTCGGCGGCCAGTTCCAGGTATGCCTTGTCCGTCTCGCCTTCCACCAACACATTGTACGGCCCCAGGCCGGCCAGCCGGCTCTCCCAATACTCGTGAAACGCCTGGCTGACCAGCGCATGCGGGCTGGCCTGCCGCGCCTGTTCGGCGATCAACGCCTGCGCGCCGATATGATAGTGCGAGACCTGGCCCAACGGCTGCCAGCCCAACTGCGCCGGGTCGCGGGCGATGTGCAGTTCCGGCGCGGCGGCGCAGTTAAACGCCACGTACAGCCAGTATTCCCCGCGCATGCGCTGCGCCATCAGGTATTCGTTGTTGGACAGCAGCACCTCGCCCACGCCGGCGCGCCCCTTGACCTCGATAAAGCGCGCCTCGGTAAAGGTGTCCGGGTCAAATGGGTGCGGGCTACGATGACTTTTTTCTTTCTATCCTCTGTTGGATGCACAGCACAAGGCAGGTCAGCCACGGCGAAGGCTGTTTCTTGTCGGCAAAAGACCAACCCTTCCACGCCTGGTACATCGACGCGGCGGTATAGCGGCCGTTTTCATCAGCCTGATCGACCAATGCCCCGGCCATTTCTTTGAAACGGGGATCGGCGTGGGCAAAAGAGAAACGGCTCAACACGTCGACGACGTGCAGGATGTCGTACCACACAAACGGGTACTTGAGTTTGCGAAAATCGCTGCCGACGCCGAACAAAAAGTATTTCTTCTCGCCGCGCGCGGCCCAATGCCCGAGCAGCATCTCCGCGCCGCGATGTGCCGCTTTGCCGTCACACAACTCCGGCAGCAGCGAGATGGCCTTGAGCGCGTAAACGTTGGCGATGGGGCACGGATCGCTGCCCTTGCCCGGCCCTTTGAACTTGCCCAGTTCCGGCGCGGCCTTGCAACGCCAGCCCACCTCGTCGACCAGGCCGACCAGGTGCGCGACCGCGCGCTGCACACGCGCATCATCCTGCAATCCCATCGACAAAAGCGCGTAAAGCAGCGTCGGCGCATCGCAGACGATCCACGTCCACAGGTCTTCGCCCGTACCGCCAAAGGACTTGGGGATATTGACCACGCTCTGGAACGCCCCCTCGACCGATTGATGGGCCAACACCCTGCCGATGCCCTGGCCCATTCCGGGATCGTTGGCCTTGACGCCAAAATCGGCCAGAGTGCTCAAGGCATAAATCGGATAGCTGGCGTCGTTGTGCCGTTTGAACGGCGCGTCGCCCCAGGCCGCACATTGCGCGATCAGTCCCTGCACGAGCGGGTGGGCCAACATCCCGGCGCGGGCGGCCTGGACATCGGCGTCGCTTGCGGGCCGGTCGAGCAGATCGACCAGCGCGCGATAGCGCGTCCACGGCTCGTCGGACTCAAGAAGCCACTGAATGACGTTGTTCATCATTTTCTCCAAGGTTCGACATCGAGCACCGGCACATCGCCCAAAATTTTGCGCCGCCAGTCGTCCAATGTGCGTGCCTGCCACTCGTTGTGTTCCTGCCATTCGTGCGAAAAGACGATATAAAGCAGGATTTGGTGATGCTTGAGCAAGGTTGGTAAATGCTTGAGCCAGGCCGGATCGAGCATGTTTTCCTGCCTGTACCCGGCCACAAAGCGATCCCAGAATCGCTGCACAAACGCATCGTGCGGCATCTCTTTGTCCGATACGCGCACCCAGCCCACGGCGACAAAGAACAGTGCAATGGCGATGTCGGTGATAAACCAGTGGTGTACGCAGCACTCAAAATCGATCACCGTGATGTGCAGCCGGCCGTCGCCAATGTTGACCAAAAAGTTGTGCGGGTGCAGGTCGTTGTGGATCAGCCCATAGCCATCCGGGGTCTCTGGCAGCGCGGCCAGGTCGGGGATCAGCGCGTCCCACTTGGCATGGATCGCCGGATCGTCGGAACTCCAGCGAGAAAAAGATTGGCACTCTTCGCGCCAGCTCTCGATGTGCTGCCCGCCGGTATAGGTTTGAGTCAGGGCATGCATCTGCCCCATCACCCGCCCCCATTCCTCAAAGACGGCATCGGCGTATTCCCCGACGTTTCCCCAGTTGACGTGCTCGCCAGCGGCCTTGACCGTGCTGGAAACGAGCCAGGCTGCTTCACCATCCTGGACAACCTCGAGCAGTTGGCTGTTTCTCGACAAGATCGGCTGGCACACCGACACGCCATGGCGCGCCAGATAATCCACAAATTCCCACTTTTCGCGGGCGATCTGGATGCGTTCCGGTTGGGTCGGGACAAATTTGAGGATAGACTGGATTTCATCGCCTTGATATTCGTACACTGCGCCGTCAGAGCCGCCTAACGAGCGCAGCGCCGGTGGCTCGGCCCCGAACAGAAAAGCGCCTTTCTGAAGAATAGCATCGTTGACCTGCATTGTTTATCCTTTTGCGCACGACAAGACCGTTCTTGCCCTGCGCCAGCGCATCCTCGACACACGACTGGAGCAATCGCTACCAATCCGTTATGATCAGGAATTGAACCAGCTTGCCGGAACGTGAAAGCGCTCGTCGGACTGGTAGAGTGCGCGCACCTCAGCAAAAGATGTGTTTCCGCCCTGGGTGAGCACGGCCAGATGATCCATCAGTTCCAATTCCGGGCCAGCGTCTTCGCTCAAAAAGCCAAAGCCGAAATCCCAGGGCAAAATCTCGACCTTGTTCTGGGCCAGAAAATCGCGGATCAGGTTGCCGCGCACAAAATCCAGGCCGTGCATGTCGAAAATGCCAAACAGCTCCGGATCGATGCCGTGCTCGCGGCACATCTGCCAGGCTTTTCCGGCGACGATGAACTGATCGCGGGGTACGTCCAGCGGATTGAACGAGATTTGCAATGCTTCGCACTGCAACTCATCCAATTGCGCGTCCACCAGCACCCAGCGGCTCTCGTCGGCCTTCCAATACTCGCAAACCCAGTGATCCTCATAGTGGTTGGGCATAAAATAAGCCCCGAACCCACAGCGAGCGCGGGCCGGCACACCCTGGTAGCGCAGCATAGCGCAGAGCAAGACCGAAAAATCGCGGCAGTTGCTCACCAACTTGTTTTCCAGCGCGCGAGGTTCGGCCAGCGGGCGGCGATCCAACTCGATGATGCGGGCCAGCTTGGGCGTCGCCGAGCGGGTTTGCACTTCGGTTTTGCGCTCATCGCTCAAGGACACGCCATATCGCTCGGCCCAAAAGATGTGCAACATCAGCCCTTGAACCACCTTGACCAACCCGGGAATGTCCGTTGGCAGTCGATCAAACAGGCGGGCAAAGCGGCGCGGGTTGGTCATCGGGCCGGGGCAAGCGTAATAAACCAGCGGGTCGGCGCTCTGGTTGTCCAGCCAGACGCGGATGGCCCAGGTGTGCTCCGGATAGTGCCAGAACGTGTTGGCGGCAGCCAGGTGCCACAGCGGCCCTCGCCCCCACGGAAACTGCACCTCCGCCAGCCATTCGGCTTCCGGCACAGATTGCACCAGTTCGATGGCTTGTGAAAACGAACGTTCGGAATCGGCCAGCACGCGCTCCAACGGCCAGTCCTTGCGCTCCTCGAATGCTTCGGCGTTGAGCACGTCGATCTCTTTCCAGTCGCCAAAGGCCGTTTCGCCGCGCCGCATCTGGTTCAACCAGCGCACCATTCGTTCTTCCCAGGCGGTCAGGTGAGCGACAATGTCCTTCACCGACCACAGCCCCTGCACGACCGGCTGGAGCATCTGCGCCTGGCTCAACGTGCCGATCAGCGTGGTGAATCGCTGCCGCTCGGTCTGGGCCAGCTCCAGCAATTTTGCCTTGTTCATTTCTTCGGACATGATGCCCTCCCATCGTTAAAGTGTGTTTTTGGACGCAGTTTCGCCGCGCCCAAAAACACACAAAATGCATCTAGGCAAACAATTGCGCCGCCTGCTCCATTTTCTCGATCACACTGACCCCGAACGGGCAGCGCGTTTCGCAGTCGCCGCATTGGATGCAATCGCTGGCGTTGGTCAACATGGCCCGGTAGGCCGCCTGTACTTGATCGGTCGGATGACGCCGCGACTGCTCGTACAGGCGGATGGTCTGGCCGATGTCAATGTGCGATGGACAAGGTAAGCAATGGTTGCAATAGACGCACTCGCCGGTCACATACTGCTGAAAACCGGCCAACAGTGGCGCAAAGTCCTTTTCTTCCTCAGTCGCCCGCCAGTAGGCCAGCGCGCCGTCCAGTTCGTCGAGGGTGCGGCAGCCGGGTAGAGCGATGGACACGCCTGCCTGTGCCAGCACATAAGACAGGCATTGTACCGGCGTGATGGCCGACGGTTTTTCCAGTTTATAGTCGCCGCCGCCGGAGGTCCAGATGTTCATGTTCATCTCGCGCTCTTTTATGAACAGCATGCCGCCGGCGTAGGGTTTCATGGCTACCAAAGCCACGTTGAGGGCGGTGCAGGCGTCGAGCAGCTCTTTTTTGCCCGGCACGGCATGTCCGGCCAGGTTGATCGGGAACATGAGCAGGTCAATCCGCCCGCTCTGTACCGCTTGCAAGGCCGTGGCTACGGTGTGGCCGCTGAACCCGATGAACCGCGCTTTGCCCTCCCGTCGAAAACGGTCGGCCAGATCGGCCAGGCCGTCCGGCCGCATGATCGCATCATAATCGGCCTGCTCATCGCAGTTGTGTAGCATCAGAATGTCAGTGTGATCGGTGTGGTAGCGGGTCAAAAACTCGTGAAAGAACTGGGCGGCAAGCTGTGGGTCGCGCGTCCTGGCTCCCTGCCCATCTTCTACCGTCGCGCCCAGGTGCGCGGCCAAAGTAATCCGATCGCGGTGTCCCTGGAACGCCGCGCCCATAGTGTCGCGGAACTGCGGTTGCGCCCAGAACACGTCAAAATAGTTAATGCCCTGCTCGATGGCGGCGCGAATGACGCCGATGGCGCGCTCGCGCGGCTGCTCAAGCAAATGCTCGGTGCCCAGGCTGATCGCGCTGACTTGAAGACCGGTGCGACCTAATATGCGATACTGCATCATTGACCTCCTGTTGTTTTTGACTGTTTGATCGCCGACAGCCGGCGGTAACTAACCAGCGGTAGTCGCTGGCCGTTTCGTTGCTGCTTCGATGCTCTATGTCCGTGCGGTGGATTATGTGACGGCCAATTTTTGCAGCGCCTCCTCGGCCAGTTGGATGTGATGCAGGTCGTGCAAGGCCATTCCTTGCAAGATGCCGCCCACGGTCCGCTGGCCGAAATCCACGTCGCTCGTGTCACGCCGCAGCACGTCGGCGGTCAGATCGGCCAGAAACGCGCGCATGCCGGCGTGAATCTCGTCCCACGCCGCCAGAATCTCTTCCAGGTTACCGCTGGGCTGGCGGCTCACCTCGGCAAAGGCCGGGTTGTCGGCCAAAAAGCTCGGCAGCAGCCCCAGTTTGGTCCACGGACGGTCGTTGCGCAGCAGCCAGCGGTTCAGGTACATGTCCTCGGCAAAGACCAGATGGCGCACATTCTCGATGGCCGACCATTTCTCCGGTTTGGGGCGAGCAGTCAGCCGGGCCGGCTCGACGGAGTAGAGCGTCTGCCGAAAGCGAGCGCGCAGGTCTTCCAGCCGCGCCATCACCTCGCGCACGCTGGACGGATCGAACGGATCGCGCATGCGCAAACTGGCCCGTTGCGGGTCGCGGCGATCCAGCTCGGCCTCGATCAGCGGATAGATGTCCATGCCGTGGACGATCAGCCCGCGAATGGCGCAGCCTTCAATGCGCAGCCCACCCAGGTTGGCCTCGCGGATCACAGCACCAGACAGGTTAACGTTATGGAATGTCGTTTCACCCAAATTGACATCGTCGAACGTCGCGCCGCCCAGGTTAAGGCGGCGAAACGTTGTACCGGCCATGTCGCGGTTTTCAAAAACGTCGCTCACAAGGCTCTCCCTTCTTTTGTTTCTATTCGGCGCTAAAGCCGCTGATGAAACGTATGGCGTATTCCGTCAGCAGCGGAACACGCCATACAAAGCATGTCCATAGTGGCACGCCTGCTTATCGCGCAAGCCGGACCTGCTCCAACGTGGCCCGTGCTTTAGGCGCCATCGCCCAGAACGCCGTCAGTTTGTCGCAGCCATAGTCCGGGCAGTGAGCACAGTTGAGCACGCCACAAGCCACCCCACAGGCACGGACGGCGCACTCGGCGCAGTAGCCGCACTTGTATTGGGTCTCGCCCAGACATCCGTCGCACTTGGCGCTTTCGACGGTGATATTGGAGTCGTTGAACCTGGCCCGCGCGTCGGCCGCCATGCGTTCCAGCGCAGCAACGTCATCGGCCTGGGTGGCCACGTAGGCTGGACAGTCGGAGCAAATCAACCCACAATAAGCGATAATTTTGCCGGTTAGTTCCATTTTGTCCCCTCTACAATGATACACGAATTGAATCGAGTGTGACTTTGGCGTGGGGCACAAAGCCGAAAAAGCGCGCCAGTTTGGCGCAGGTGGCATAGTCGGCGCAATGGGCACAGTTGGCAACCCCGCGCGACATGCCGCAGGCGCGGATGTCGCACTCGGCGCAGTGACCGCACTTGAGGCCTTCCACGACACAGCCATCGCAGGCCACGTCATCTGTAGTCAGGTGAGGCGCGTTGTGTTGGACGTGCCATTGATCGCGCACGCGCTTGAGCGCGGCATAATCATTCGCCTGCGTGGCGATATAGCTCGAACAATCTGTACACGTCAAGCCACAAAAAGCAATCATTTTATCCATTTTTACTCCTTTTTCATCATGTGTTGTGTGTCACATCAACGAGACACGCACTATGCTAATGCCATTCCAGAGCATCACAGCCGTTCATCCGCAGCACGCGATTGATGTCGCCGATGTGCTGCTGGGTGTGACGCATCAAGTAAAGCAACTTGCCCAGGTAGGTTTTGCCCGTCCAGGGATGCAGCGATTCCGGAACCAGCAGATCGGCATCGCTTTTGCCGCCCAACACCTGCAACGCAAAGGCTTGCACGTCTTTTTGATAGACGCGCATTGCCTCCCGGCTGGGGATGGGATTGGCCTGGGCGTTTTCCCAGTCCAGGTCAAAGCGATGTCCCCACTCAAAGCCCTCGTTCCTGTTGCCCAGGTAAAATTCGACCGTTTCCAGCAGGTGGGCCATCCACTGCCAGGTCCCTTTGATGCGTTGATCGGGAAAGGCCCATGCCGCATCGTTCACTCGATCGTAAAGAGTGTCCAACGTTTTGAATTGTCGTTCAAATTGATTCAGAATTTCATTGATTGCCGTCATCGATACCTCCTTTGATGTCGTCCTTGTTCTCTGCTTTTGACAGTTTCCGCCGGTAGCGCCCCACCTGTCGCTCGATCTCGGCCCTGTACTGCGCCAGGTAGGTTTCGACCAACGCTTCTCGTCCCGACGGATCGCGCTGTTCGGATAGATGCCCTTGCTCGTCGAGATAGCCCAGAAAGCGGGCCAACTCGGGTTCGAGGTACACGCGCACGCCCATCCCCTTGACGCGCACCTCGTAGCGGCTGTCGCCCAGGCTTTCGATCTCGGGCT
>JAFGEY010000280.1 GCA_016931365.1 Anaerolineae bacterium | reverse complement strand
GAGGGGATATATGGCACCAACGTGGCCGTACCGGCGGAGCGGCTTGAATCGGCGTCGCGCTTTCGGGAGCGTTATCAAGCGGCCTATGCTAAGGAGCCGCCCCCCTATGCGGTCACGACGTACGAGGCGATGCAGGTGTTGCTGCACGCGATAGAACAGGCAGACAGGCCCACGCGCGAGGGCGTCTTGGCGGCTGTTTCAGATATGGAAGAGTTCTACGGTGTCCTGGGCCGCTGGCAGTTTGACGCGCGCGGTGATATCTCTCTCACAACTATTAGCGGTATGCAAATCCAAGACGGCGCCTGGACGTTTTTCCGCATTCTGGAGTAGTATGAGGCTTGACTTATGATTTCTGAACGAACGAGGCCCATCAGTAGAAAAATAGTGCGACAGACCGTGTTGCTCAGTTTGATCGCGATTTTGGCATTGCTCGCGTTCACTGGGTTGGAGCTGTGGGGGACGTGGCAAGATGCGCGACAGCAACTCGATGATGCGAGCCTGGAGGCGAATCGCAGGTTCGAAGATTTTTTGAGCGACGTCCAAAGCGATCTTGGGGCAACCGGCGACACGTTGCCCGCGACCCGCGATGTGAACCAGGTTTTTTCGCGCATGCTGGGGCGGCAGCCCGCCATCTTTGAATTGACCCTCGTGCAGCCCAGCGGTCAGGTTTTGGCCCAGCGCCGGCGTGTGGGCACAGGTGAGCAAGTGCTGTTGGATCAACCCTGGTTAGAGATGGTCCAGGCCGGCGATTTCTATGTGGGGCTGGTCGATTATGCTGGGTTTGGCGTGCCCTTTGTAAACCTGGCCGTGGGTGTTTTTGACAGCAGGGATCAATTTTGGAGCACGTTGGTGGCCCGAGTGGACTTGACGTCCTTGTGGGACCAGGTTGCCAAGCAAAAAGTGGGAGAGACCGGTTATGTGTATGTCACAGATACGAATGGGCAGCTATTGGTCCACCCCGAGTTGCGTTTGGCCTTGCGTGGCGCTACGCTGGACGAGTGGGCGGGTCGCACCCCTCAGGCGATTGCGCAAGCCAGGCTCTCTGTTTATCAAGTCAGTGGAGAGAATTTGGTGGTGGGTACGGCAACGCCGCTGGATGCGGCCCCCTGGTATATCATCGTCGAGCAAGGCGTGGGGGAGGTGCTGAGGCCGTTCCTGTGGCGCGCCGCTTTGCCGATCCTTTTGTTGGTGGTGGTAGGGGGATTGGTTTATAACACGGTGCGCTTTGTCCGCTATCACATTGCGCACCCTTTGGATGTGCTGCGCGAGGGGGTAGATGTGTTGCGTCGGGGAGAGCTGATGCATCGTATTGATATCACGACTCGGGACGAGTGGGGAGCGTTAGCAGATACTTTTAATGAAATGTCCTCGCAGCTTCAGGGTACTATTGCGACACTGGAAGAGCGGGTACAAGAACGCACGCGGAACTTGTGGGCGGCGGCGGATGTCTCGCATGCCACGACCTCGGTGCTCGATCCCGATGTGTTGATGTATCGTGTAGTGGATTTGGTGCTCGAGCGGTTTGACTTGTACTATGTTGGGGTGTTTTTACTAGATGAGACCGGGCAGTATGCGGTGCTGCGGGCGGGTACCGGTGAGGCAGGGCAGCAGATGTTGGCCGAGGGTCACCGTCTGCTAGTCGGGGGTGACTCGATGATTGGCCAGTGCGTGGCGCGCTCCAAGGCGCGCATCGCGCTGGATGTGGGCGAAGAGGCAGTGCGCTTTGATAACCCGTGGCTGCCCGAGACATGCTCCGAACTGGCCTTGCCCCTGCG
The DNA here is from genome assembly GCA_016931365.1 of Anaerolineae bacterium. The sequence continues at coordinate 1,697 of JAFGEY010000280.1, read as the reverse complement.
TTCCCGGGGGCGGGTTGTCGGCGCAATGTCTGTACAGAGCGTCAAGTCGGCAGCGTTTGACGAGGCAGATATCACCGTCATGCAAACGATGGCCGACCAGGTGGCGGTAGCGATTGACAACGCGCGCTTGTTTGCCGAGGCGCAGGCCGCGTTGCAAGAGGCTGAAGCTGCCCAGCGCCGTTACTTGGGGCGAAAGTGGGCCGGATATTCTCGAGGGCGAGGGGTCAGCGGTTACCGGCAGACCGAAGCGGGAATGGTGCCCCTCGAAAGGGATATGTTGCCAGAGGCTCGGCAAGCCTTGACGGCACAGCGCCCGGTTTGTGTGTGGCCCGGGGCGCCTGGCGATACCCTTCGACGAGCTCCCCTGGCACTGCCAAGTGAGGACCTTGACAAAGAGGAACCTGACCCGGCCCAACCATTGCTGCCTGCACCCGTGCTGCCCGCAGGGTCAGTAAAGGGCGATGCGCCTTCTGTGTTGGTAGCGCCTGTCAAGTTACGTGGTCAACCTATCGGCGTGTTGGGATTTGAGCCGGGCGGACGTCCATGGCGTGACGAGGATTTGGCTCTGGTCGAGGCCATCGCTGAGCAGATGGCTCTAGCAGCCGAGAACTTGTGGCTGCTCGATGAGACCCAGGACAGCGCGGCCCGCGAGCAGTTGATTGGTGAAGTGACGGCCCGTATGCGCCAATCGCTGGACCTGCAGACGGTGCTCGAGACCGCGGCGGATGAGATGCACCAAAAGCTGGGTTTGAAAGAAATCGTGATCCGTCTGGCCGAGACGGATGGTGATTTGAAAGGGGACGTCAATGTTTGACAAGATGAGACGGTATCTGACCCCACCGATCTTTGTCGACGATCAAGAAAAGACCCGCTCTGCCGCCATACTGAACGCGATTTTGCTGACGCTATTGGCCTTGACGACCATCGTCGTCGTCGTATTGTTGGTGACGTCTCAATTAGATCTGATGAGCTTGGCGTTCATCGGCGTCATTTTCACTTTGGTGTTGGCCGTGATGTTCGTCATGCGGCGCGGTTACGTGCGCGCTGCTGGCGGGGCATTGTGCTTTGGGTTGTGGCTGTTTGAAACGTTTTTGATCTTTGGCAGCGGTGGCGTGCAGTCTCCTCTTGCGGTCAGTTATGTCCTGGTGACGGTTCTGGGGGGCCTCCTTTTAGGAGGCCGGGGAGCTATGCTGTTCGCTGGGCTGAGTGTCCTGAGTGGGCTTGCTACGTTTTACATAGAAAGTACTGGTATATTGGCTGAACCTTTTTTGGGGATTGATGCTGCGGCTGCTTTGATTTCCCTGGCGATTAACCTGATCCTGGCGGCTGCGTTGCTATACCTGGCCGATCGCAGCATTCGCAAAGCGTTAGAACGGGCACAGGGGTATGCTGAACAGCTCAAATTGCAACAAGAGCGGTTGGAAAAAGTGGTCGAGACACGTACGTCCGAGTTGGTGCGGCGTGCCCGTTACATGGAAGCGACGGCTGAGGTGGGGCGAGAGGCGGCGTCCGAGTTAGATCTAAAAGCTTTGCTAACGCGAGTGGTCACGTTAATCAGTGAGCGTTTTGACTTTTATCAGACCGGTATTTTTCTAGTGGACGCGGGCGGCGAGTGGGCGGTGTTACAGGCGGCGTCTAGCCCAGGCGGCCAGCGCATGCTGATGCGCCGGCACCGGCTGCGGGTGGGTCAGGAGGGT
>JAFGEY010000279.1 GCA_016931365.1 Anaerolineae bacterium | reverse complement strand
TCGACGAACAACTGGTTGACCGAGAACGAAACGAGCGGCGTGGGCACCTGGCCCAGATCGATCACTTCACAGCCTGAGGCGAGCAGCCCCTTGACTGTCGCATCGCGGAATGCAGCCGATGTAGCCCGCGCGTCGCAGCCGATCGAGATGCGTTTGCGCCCGGTGCGTCGCTGAACATAGGTGCCAAATGCCTGCCCCATCATCTCCATCGCCCCAGCCGTCAGGTCGACGCCGACCACACCGCGCACATCGTATTCGCGGAAAATCGAGCGGCTGACCGACAGACGGCGCTGCAAGGCATAGTCCTCGAGCAGGGCCAGGATCGCCGTAGAAAGCCGCTCCGGATCGTGGCGAACCATCGTCTTGCGCTCGCCGGTGCGCTCGTCGACTTCCAGGCGCTCTTCGGCCAGGTTGTCCTCGATCAGAATCGTCCCCTCGACCATCACGATCTGTTGAGGCGTGCTGTCAAAGAGCACGACCTGCGAATCGTCGGTCACAACCCGTTCCGGCTCGACGGGCTGTGCAGCTTGGTTAAGGTAACGTTCCAGCACTTCGGGCCGGATGCCGTCGCCCCGGTGGGCGAGCACATAATCGAGTCGGAAGCCGCAGTGGGTCTGGATCGCGCGCACGTGGTCGGCCACCGAATAGCTCTCGGTCTGGTTGGGCTGGCTCATCAGGTTGCACACAAATATCTTGCGTGCGTTGCTTTTGCGTATCGTTTCGTTGATCTCTTTGATCAGCAGGGCCGGGATCAGGTTGGTAAACAGCGAACCGGGACCAATGACAATCGCGTCAGCCTGCTCCAGTGCCCTGATCACCAAGGGGGTGGGACGAAAATCGGTGGCCGGCGTGTCGGAGGATTCGGAGACGAGGAACACGCGACGGATCGGCGAACTGTGGCTCTGGGCAATGGCCGGTTCTCCTTTGAGGATCGTGCCGTCTTCCAGTTCGGCACAGACCTGCACGGTGTCCAGAGTGGGGATCAGCACTTCATCAGCCGAGGTGCCCAGGTCGGCGTTCAGGCGGGCGAACGAGGCCCCTGCGTTGGCCGGCGAGACCACACCGACCACATCCCAGGGCATTTGGCGGCGAATGCGTAGCAGCATCGCCAGACCACTCGTGCCGGCAAAGATGACCACTTTGGACCGCTTGACCGGCGCGTAGTGTCGGTAGACGGCGTCGAGCAGGTTTTCTTCTTTTGACATCAGCGGGCGGAACAGTCGTTCGCCGAGTTTGACGAATGAGAGGCTGACCAAAAAGAGTCCAAGCAGCGCGAACAGGATGGCGCGCAGCGGTCGCGAGATAAATTGCAAGGTGAGGTAATAAAAGGCGTCGGGTACGTTGGTGGTGCGGTAGAGTTGAACCATCACATAGGCCGCGCCGAGGGCCAGACATAGAATTCCAAGAAACAGCAAAAGCAGCCAGCGCTTGATATGCATGCCAGGCATCAAGAGCGACCATAGCTTTTTCACGTCTCTATTCCTCCCTCAAGGATGCGGTCACTGGAACGTGGTACGAAAAAGGCCCGGAAGCCGCCGGGCCTTTTTAGCTGGGGCGGCAGGATTCGAACCTGCGAATAATGGCTCCAAAGGCCACTGCCTTGCCGCTTGGCGACGCCCCAAAAATAATGCGTGTTCGCAACTGCTCAACCTCCTGGAGGTTTGCGACTACGATGACAGAAAAGTACATTGAATGAACTATTGAACATCGTAAATCGAATGACTTTTAGCCTTCGGAAGGGTAGGCTGAGTAATTGCACATATTCTAGCACATTCCGGGCAAATGGGCAACTTGGATGGCAGATCGGGTGCATTTGCCGAGGCGGTGAAATATACCGCAGGGCAACATTATACCGGCCTGATTTGCGGCCAGACCAGTTCGATGCCTTGTTTTTCAAGCAGGTGTTGAAAATCGGCCAACAGGCCGGCCTTTGCTCTGACCGCCCGTGGCGGTTCGCCGCATTGCAAGGCAAACGCCGCCAGCAATCCTGCCGCTTCGCCGATGTTCCACTCGACGGGGTGCAGGCGATAGCAGCCGTTGGTGATGTGCGTGGTACCGATATTTTTGCACGCGGGGAGTAAATTTTCGATGCGCGCCGGCAAAAGCGCGCCGAGCGGAATCTGAAACGGCTGTGACGAGATGTCGATATAGTTGTTTCCACCCGTGCTCGGGTGCAAGTCGATGCGGTAACAGCCGATGCCCACGCTGTCGGAGAACACCTGGGCGGGTTTGCCGCCACGCGCCTCGGTGCCGACGTGGTTTTCGGTGACAGTAAACAGCGCTTTGATCCGTCGCGACTCGCGAATATAAGGATATTTCGCCAGCCCGTCGTCGGTACCGACCAGATCAGGACGCAAGTACAGGCCCGGATAGCCGATGCTGCCGTCGGGACGTGGTGCTTCCGTTTGCATCCAATAGAGCAAGCCGAGTGATAGTTGTTTGGCCTCGTGCAGGCAGCGTTCGACCTCGTCCGGCGGTTGGTCGATCAGGTTGCCTTCCAGGTAGTCGTTCTGCGGCCAGTTGACCAGCGTAACCTCGTGTGGCATCGCGCCGGCGGAGTAATGATCCTGCGTGACGATCAGTCGGTAGCGCCACAGCGAGGGCACCGCGTCGCTTTCCCACCCAAAAAGCACAAAAGGGCGCAGATTGAGCGTCTGGTAGTGCGACGGCGTCCAGCTAAAGAGTCGGCCCGACCAGGGCGGGATCAGGTTGGGCACGTATTCGCGCCAACGATCGTACTGGGCGGGTCTGTCGATGATGTGGTTGCCGTCAGGATCATAGGCCATTGGAAAACACCAGGTAATCGCCTGCACGTTGCCGGGTTGGGCTGAACCGTTGACGGCGTGTGGTTCGCCCGTTTCGGCCTGGCTTTCTGCACCGGTGATGTATTCGATGCCGGCCAGGGGCAGCAGATCGCCCAGTTCGGTGGCGTCGAGGATGCAGCGGGCCGAGATCGTCTCGCGCTCGCCGGTGAGCGTGTGTTCCAGAGTTACGGCGCGTATCCAGTCGCCATCGGTCTCGGCGGCGACTGGACGGCGGTGCAGCAGCACCTCCAACTGGCCCATCGTGTGTGCGTAGGCCAGCATCGCTTCCAGCACGGCGAGGGCCGCGCGCGGCTCGTGGCACAGGCGCGAGACATAGCCGCCGCCGGGGTTGAGATAGCGATCGGCGCGCGCGGCGGCGGTCAGCGGATAGTGGTTGCGGTAATGCTGCCGCACGCCGTCACGGAACCGGCGGTAGCGGCGCGTGCAGCCAAACTGCTCGATCCAAGGGTGTTCGTCCGGCGGGACGGCCTGCGCGGTGAGCTGCCCGCCGATCCAGTCGGTCGGCTCGGTCAGTGTCACATGAAAGCCCATCGATGTGGCGGCCATCGCCGCCGCGCAGCCGCCGACGCCTCCGCCGACAATGAGAATATCGGTTTGTCGCTCCTTCATTGGCTTGTCTCCGTCGTTACCACCGTCTGTACTGCGGGCGATTGCCGTGTCCGGCCGACTGCGGGACGGGCTTTTCGCCCGCGCGCAGGGCCGGGTAGGTCTCGCGGTGGCGTCGATGGTATTGAGCGGTCGATTCAAAGCCGAATTCCTGCTGCAAGTGGGCCACAGTGATGCTATCGTCCCTTGGTTCGACCAGAAAATGCGCGCTGTCGCGGTCGGAACGAATTTCGACCCGCTCGCCGTAGCGAGCCATAATCTGGTCGGGGATGCTATAGTTGAAATCCCAGTGCGAGACACAGTAGTCGAGGTTGATGTCGCGGTAAATCACGTTGAGGCGCTGATCGGTACGCTGGATGATTTGGCCCAGCGGATCGATGATCCGCGAGCTGTCGGTGTGTACCGACGAGACAACGTAGAAATGGTGCAGGTAGGCATAGACCTGGAGCGGGAAGCCGCCGTTGTACGCCGATGGCCAGAACACCAGCCGTGCGCCCTGATCGGCCAGCGCCTGCCAGCTCTCGGGAAATCCGGCGTCGAAGCAGATTTGCACGCCCACACGCCCAAAGTTGAGGTCGAAAACGGGCGGCGGGGTCGGGCCGGGGGTGAGGCCGTTTTCCATCACCGTGTAATCGGGCGAGGTGGTGACGGGGTGGACTTTGTCATAAATGCCGGCAATTTCGCCGTCGCGCCCGACAATCACCGCCGAGTTCCAGAGCTGACCATCACGCGCGGTTTTGATCGGACAGATAATATAACAACGATGTTCTTTGGATTTTTTGGATACAATATCGGTCGTCGGGCCGGGCACCGGTTCGCACAGGTCGGCAGCCCCACCGGACGTGGTAAAGGTCTCCGGCAAGCAGACCAGGTCGGGCCGGTGAGCCAGGGTCAGGTCGAGCAGGCGCAGGATGTGGTCGCGATTTTGCTCGACAGTAGGGTAAAACTCTCCGTTTTGACACACAGTAGCGATGCGAGCAAGTGTGGTCATAGATTGATTCCTTCCCAAAGCGGTAACTGAAGTTGAGATGGCACGGATGCTTTTAATTCTGGTATTTGCTGCTCCAGCCCTTCGAAGGGCGCGTTTGCCAGTTCGTTCGGTTCCAGCTTGTGCAGTCCTCCGCCGTAAACCCGTCCCTCGGTGAGCAGTGATGAGAGGGGAATTTGGGTTAAGGCCTGCCAGACAAGTCTTTTGGCGTTGGGATTGCGCGCCAGGGTGTTTGCCAGCTTGGGTTTGGGGTATAGCAGCAGGTAAACATTGGGGGCTGTGGCCTGGGAATGGTTGAGTAAAAATCGAAACGGTGCATCGTTTCTGCCTTGTGAGCGTCCCATATAGGTGCATAAAAAGGGCGCGGGTGGGCGTTCTTCCTGGTTGTACCAGGGAGTGCGATGACGGCAAATATAGCGATTGTGAAGGTTTTGTTCCGTACCTTGCTGCAAATAGGCCCATAGCGCCGGGTATTCGGCCTGAACGACGTGCTCCGGCAGATTGCACTTGAGCAAGAACAAACGGGGTTCGATCAGTGGTTGGCCGTTTTTGTCGGCGTGGATTTCATTTTCGACTAAATACCGAGGGCCAGGAAGAATAGGCGTCAAGAACTCGGTCGGTAGTTGGTGAACGGCGATCTGTTCTGGGGTCAGAATAAAGAATTTGTTTGCGCCGGTCACAAGGCCGCGTTTGACGACAAACAGATCGCTCAACCGAAGCGTGTCCGGTTGAGAAACACTTGATCGTGGTTGGGAAAGCTGGGTCCACTTGGCAGCGGGATCCAGATCGCGTATTGAGATTAATTGGGTTTGTTGCGGAGCAGCCAATGTGCCGCCATAGCTAAACTTGACCTTTTGCCCGGTGGCCGGCTTTTGTTTGATAAAGCAGACGACAGCCGATGAAACAAGCGCGTCCTGGAATTGCACGTCATCTGGATCGAAACGGTGGATGCTCACTAACTGCACCTGATTCAAGAGATAGCGTTTAATCTGTTTGCCATAATTGACGTCCATAAACTCGCTGGGCACAAGCCAGCAAGCCAGTCCACCATCGGACATCCAGTGATGGGCGAGCAGCATAAAGTAGACATATAAACCGGCCAGCCCGTTCAACTGAATTCCGTTTTGTCGCCGCACTAGATTTTGCAGCCGCACTTTGTCTTCGCTTGTGATGTGATGGTGACGCACATAAGGGGGATTGCAGATCACCAGGTTGGCGCGTCGGTTATTGTCGGCCGGCGGCGTTAACCGTGTAAAATCTTGAATATCTAGCCCTAGTTTTGTATCTTGCCACAACACTTGCGCCTGCTGCCCATACGACGGATCGATTTCGCAGCCCCAGGCGCGCGCGATCTGATCGGCGGGAAATACACGCAGCAACGCCGAGTAAAATGCGCCGCTGCCAAATGCGGGATCGAGAAAACGAATTGGGCAAGCAGGTGCTCTTTTTTCCAAGATGTTTTGTGCAAAGGAAAGAATATCTACAGCAAGAGCAGTCGGCGTGGCAAACTGTCCCAACCTGTTGCGCTCGTTCGATGTTTTGGTGGCATCGATTCGGGCTTGCAATTCAAGCCGCGCCCGTTCTAAATCGTCAATGGACAATCGCTCTCGTGCTTTTACATCCATCTAGATGCCCCACTCGGCCAGATCGTCGATCCGGTGTTCCCAAACCCAATCGATCCCTTCGGCGGCTTCGTAACCCAAATAGCCACTGTCGAAATAGCCACATAGAAACAGGACAAAAGCGATTCGTTCGCCATAGGTGTGACGCAACTGTGCCATCTTGGTTGCCTCTTCTTTGCGGCGTTTGTTGGTGTTGGTGAAATCTCCGGCTGACTTGGCTTCGATGAGCAGTGGCAATGTGCCGAGCGCTGCGTTTGATGGCATGATCGCTGCATCCACGGGTAGATTGACCTGACGATTGCGATTCGGTTGTCGAACCGGCACATTGATATGAAAGGCAAAACTTGCGGCAGGCATTTGATCAAAACGGATACCGCTTCCTGATTCAATCAATGTGTATCCCTTGTCCTGTAGCCACCGCTGGATAGTTGCAAGCTGCCTTTGTTCTTGAGCGTTGCGAATAACCGGATCGGCGATTGCGCCACACAGTCGATCTGCGACAACGGTGGCAGCGCGCAGCACCTGGGTTTGTTCGGGAACCAGGCCGGTTTCAAACCAGGGAAACAGGTCAATATCAATCAGTCTTTGAATCACATCGATAATCTTTTGTAATTCCAGATCGATTTCTAGAGATGACAATTTAGACGGTAGTCGTCCATCGATCTCGATGTTTTTGATCAGGCTTGGCGGTGTTTGAGATAGGCCGATGAGTCGATCTCGTGCGATTGGCGGCGCTGTGACCATTCGCAGGATGGGCAAAATTTCTGGGGACCGCTTGAGACAGTGGATGTCCAACCGCCGCAAATGGTCGACTTGGGTCAGCGCCGAGATGACCTGTTCGACGGCGCCTTGCCGGGTCTGTCGCCAGGTGCGTGGTGCAAACTCGATGAACCAGCGGTTATAAAAGTCGATGGAACGGGCGACATCTGCTTTCCACAGTTCAGGTTTGTTGGCGTTGACCAGCATCTTGTGTTTCTCCTGAGTTTAATACGTCCGCCGCCGGCGACGGCTCAATCGGACGCGCCCCTTTTTTCAAACTGGCCCACACAAAAACGCCCACGCCGCCCAGGGCGACCAGCGATCCGGTGGCCATCACCCAGCGGATGTCGAGCAGGGTGAGCAGCGCCGCGCCGATCGGTGGGCCGACGACGCCAGTCAAATGCATGGCGACGGCGTTGAAGGCGACGAAACGCTCTTCTTTATGCGGCGGGCAAACTTCGAGCAAGGCATCGAAAAAAGCCAGGTTCAGCCCTGCGCCGATGATGCCATTAAAAGCTACCACTGGCAGCGTCCAGCCCGGTGATCTGGCCTGCGCCAGCAGAACTGGATAGAGCGAACAGCCCAGCACGGAGACGACGGTCAGCTTCCAGGTGCCGATCTTGCGCTTGATGCGCACCCAGGGCAGGTAGGCGAGCAGCGTGGCGACTGTCGAGGTGGTTGCCATCGTGCCGACCCAGGTATCCGAAAAGTCGAGGTGGTTGATCCAATAGATATTGATCAATGCGCCGACCATCGCCAGGCCGAGGTGGAACAACACCTTGCCACTGATAAAAGTGAAAAAAGGCCTGGTCTGCCAGACTTCGAGCAGGCTTTCCTTCAAGCTGGCAAGTTCGAGCGCATATCGCGGTACTCGCCTCGGCAAGTGCTGCACAGTGGCCTCGCGCGGTTTGCCCTCTTTTTCGACCTGGATTTTGCGCGTCCAGAAAAACGACCAGAAAGCGATGCCGACGTTGAGCATAAAGACGATCTGGTAGCCGAGCGGAAAAGTCAGGTTGTCGATCAGCCAGCTAACCACGGGCAGGGCCAGCGATTGAGCGATGCCCATCACCATCCAACGGCGGCTCATCAAAAAGGCCCGTCGATGCGGCGGCACGGCGTGGCCCATGGTCAGAGTAAAAGCGAGGTTGGTCAGGCTGCCGGTCAGCGCGGTCAGCGACCAGAGGATAACGATCAGCCGCGGTGTCCACTCGCCCTTGATCACAAAGGGCAGCAGTGCGACCGGCAGGTACATCATATACCCTGACAGACGCGACCAGGAGAGCACGATTTGAGGCCGGGTCTGGCGCTCCAGAAAGCGCGACCAGGGCAGGGTTGTCAGTAAGGCAATTGTCGCCGGGATCGACGAGAGCAGACTGACCCAGAAAGGCGACGCGCCAAGGCGCACCACAAACACCGAGACAAAGGACCCGCCGGCCGAGATCAGGCCGATGCCGATGCCGTCGAGGATTACGTGCCGGATGTTGCGCCGTTCCTCGGAGGGAAGCAGGGCTTGTTTAGCGGTTTGACTCAAAACGGGGTTCGCTCCTTTTCTGGCCCAGGCGCAGCCGTGTGCCGAGATCGCGCAGGAATTGCCCGAACGGCGTCTCGTCGAGAGCGATGTTAATCGGCACGTCGAATACCACCGGCACCTGGGCCTGGATGGGAATCGTCTGGCTAAAGGGCACCGTCACCGTCGTCTCGACCGGCATGCGGATCGGCACGGTCAACGAGACGGGCACGCTCACATCCAGCGCCACCGAAATCTCTTCGGATACGGTAAAGGCGACCGGAATATCGGTTTTTATCGGTATGGTTTTGCTGATCGGCACGTTCACATCCATTTTGACTGGAATGTTGGCGCGAATGGGGATGTTGATCGTTCGCTCGCCGTAAAAAGGAATCTGCACCGGAATGCCAAACGTTTTGTCGATAGCGATCATCTCGCTAATTGGCACCGTGACCTGATCGACAAAGGGCACGCCGGTATCGACCGTGATGGTTTGATCGATGTCCAGGTCAACTGGCACGCGCAGAGTGTGTTGAAAGGGGATTTCAGTGTTGATGGGCACCATCTCTTCCACTATCAGGCTGATCGGCACTACTACGTCCCGGTTGACCCCAATCTCGGTTGAAATGGGCACTGTCTGGCTGATGTGAACAGTGTAGGAGATGGTGCTCTCGCTCAGCTTGTCGAGTTCGTCGGCCACATTGCGGGCCAGCGATCGCGCGATCAGCGCCGCGCCAACCAAAAGGGCAATGATACCGAGGTTCAATGCCAGTGCGATTGCTACCAGAATCGGGAGAATTTTTTGGCGCATAAGTGAGTCTCCTGAAAAAAGCTTATTTTAACGCCAAGGCGCAAAAGATTAAAAACAACTGCTAATATGCATTATTATCAATTAAAACCTTCGTCCTGGCGACCTTGCGTTGAGTTTTTTCAGTGGAGTCATGTCCTGTGCCTGGCAAATTCTTGCATAACGAGCAAAAATTGAGCAGGTCAGGCACTATTTGTACCGCCTGCCACTCACGCCGGGCGGGTTGCCGGCGCGGCTGAGGATTTCCCAAAAGCCAAAGTCGCTGCGGCGCAGAAACAGGTAATGCAGTGCGGCAAAGAGCAGGCTGATCCCGCCAAAGACCGCAAAGGCGAGCGGCACATGATCGATCAGAATCCAGATCGCCAGCACGACTGTATACATCACACGAGCCATGATCGCCCCGGTGACGATGACAATGTTGCGTTTGGGGTCCATCCAGGCCAGCATACAAAAACAGGGCAAGAGCAGGTGAACCAGGGCAAAAGTGCGAAACTCGTACCGCGCCCCGCTGTAATCGAGCAGGTTGAGAAACCATTGCGGCCAGACCAGAAAGAGCAGGGCGACGATCAGGTCATAGATCGAAAAGAGGAGCATCGTCGTACCGAGCCGTTTCAGATTTTGCTCCAAGATGTTGTAAGGCGTGCCGTCAGGCCGTATTTTTGCTGCCATCATTTCCCTCTCAATTTTTGCCCAAGCTGGGACTTGAGTTCCGCAAAGCGACGGACAAAATCCGGGTTATCGACCCGGGGTGTGGTCATGATCAGCGCATCTTCGTTGTTGTCATGATAATATTTTTTGCGCTCCCCAACGACAATAAACATATATTTACGGTACAGGTTTTGGGCAACCATGTTCGAGATGCGCACCTCCAGAGTGATCTCCGCGGCGCGGCGGAGCAGTGCGGCTTCGATCAGCCCGGCGAGCATCCATTCGCCCAAGCTCTGCCCGCGCCAATCCGGGTGCACGGCGATGGTACTGATGTGTGCCTCGTCGACCATCAGCCAGAACCCACCATAGGCCAGGACTGATGGCGCTGAAGATGGAGGGTGCCGTTGAAACCACGAGGATGTCTTGGGTGCAATGGTTGCTTTGCGCTGCTTCAGCACCAGATAGGTCGCCAGATCGTTATAGGCCAGTTCGTATCGATAAGCAGAGGCGGGCCAGGGTGCGGAAAAAGCGTTAGCTTCGATGGGCATAATCTGTTCGACGTCGTCTATGCGCATCGGCGCGACGAGTTGGAGCAAGGCTGGATCGTCGAACGGGAATCGAGCAGGAAGAGTGAGTTCGGCCATCGGCGTCACAAGCTTTTCAAATAGATCGGCGACAGGCTCGCCAGATCATCTGCCTCACCGCGCTGAAAGCGCAGCCAGGCCAGCTCGGCCAGGCAGGATGGACGGCGCATCGCCTGAGACGAGGAGGCAAATACTACAGTCGGATCGACGCGCGCGGCCAGTATGTCGATCTCTTCCTGACTCAACTCGCCGCAGACCAGGCAGCGTTCGCCGATCAGGTCGACCAGATCATAAAGGGTGGTCAGTTGCATTCGTCCGCGCCGCTGCCACTGCCCGCGCCGGTACTCGTAACGTGCCGTACAAAGACGATTGCGCCCGGCCTGGATGATCGAGATGATGGGACGTCGCTGCTCGGCAGGGTAGTAGCTCAACATCCGGTCGATGCCGGGCAGTTCGGGCTGATTTTCGATCGGATGGCCCTCGTCATCACACGGTTTGGGCAGTTCGCGCATTCGCTGCACGGCGACGAGCGCTTGTACGTCGAGTGTGGGCACACCCAGGATAATCAGTTTGTTTGCCATCGCCAGGCCTTTGGCCACGCTGAGGCCGATGCGCAGGCCGGTAAACGACCCTGGCCCAATGGTCACCCCCACGGCTGAAAGGTCGCGGGGGGCAAAACCTTGCTGTGCCAGCATGTCGACCAGCGCGGGCATCAATTCGACCGAGTGGTTGTTTTGAGAGAGCCAGTATTGTTCGGCGCGAACGATGTCACCGTCATAGAGGGCCAGCCCAGCGAAATGGGTGGCGGTATCGATTGCCAAGAGCAGCGGTTTTCGAATCATATCAAATACCAAATGCACTATGCTTAAAGTTTTGAATCAGTTGGTCGTATCGCGCGCCAGCAGCGCTCATCGTGCAGCCGCGCTTGCCTTCGTCGATGTAGCGTAGCTGGATGAGCAGGTAATCGTCGGTCCACAGCAGCTTGGCCCGCTCTGCCCACTCGATGGCGCAAACACCGTCGCCGTACAGATAATCGTCCAGACCAAAGGTCAGTGTGGCTTGAGCGTTGTCGATGCGGTACAGGTCGATGTGGTAGAGTTTCAGGTTTGTCCCCTCATACTCGTTGACCAGTGTAAACGTCGGGCTGGTAATGCGCTCTTGAATCCCCAGCCCATGCCCGACGCCCTGGATCAGGCATGTCTTGCCACTACCCAAATTACCAATAAAGAACAACACATCGCCGCCGGTCAGCAGTTCACCAAGCCGAATGCCCAGACGGCGGGTTTGCTCGGCACTGTGGCTGATAAAGTCGATGCTGTGCTGGTCGATGATCGGCGACATGACTTACTCCTTGTCGCATCGGGATGGTACTTGATAGGGCCTATCCTTCAAGATCGCTGCACAAAAAGCAACAATCTTTCCGAGCGAGCAAGCCCGTTCAGTTCCGATTGAGTTGGGATAGATACATTATACACCAGGACGTGAATCTTGGCGATTTGAGAAGGGATAAAATCGTAGGGAAATCGACGATCGAACGACGGCTTGCTGCTGCCCAAGCGTGCGGCAATATTGTTGATGTGTGCTTGGTTCCCGGTGTACAATGAAGGTGTCAAACGGTGCAGGTAGCCCTGTGGAGGAGAAATATGCACAATCATGATATCAATCCCAGGCGCTGCCGAGGAGGAAAATGGATGATTGCCGGACTGCTCGCGGCGTCGATGATGCCGCTGACCCTGCTGATGCCGCGCTGGCTGGCCTCGCCAACGGCCCAAGTGTATGGGGATGCTATTCGAGAAGCCGCCGCGCGCAAAGCGCTGCACACCAAGATTGCTGTCCTGGTCGCCGCACTGGCCGAAGGTGATGAAGCCGCTGCGCTCGACTTGTGGGCACTTCCCAACGCGCTGCCGGAGCTATCGCGCCTGACTTTGCTGGCCGAGCGGCGCAAGTCGGTGATCCGCGACTTGATCGCGGCTGGCATCAATGTAGAGTTTCAGGTACTCAACGTGCAGTGGTGGACGGCCGCCTGCTGTGACGGGCCTGGCGTGACCGACACCTATTTCAATGCCGATGGCGCGCGCGTCGATGTGCAGTTGTACAATCGCGCCGGTTTGCCTTTCCACTATATGTTTGATATATTTGACCTATCCGGCGAAGCGAACTGGGGCCAACCGGCGCGGTGGGCGATCCACGATGTGTATCGCCTTTATCCAAGCCGCGAGGAGCCATTATTCTGGCGGATACAATACGCGCCGGCCGTGCGCGCGCTCGATTGGCCGCCGGGGCAAACCACGAAGGAGTGAACGATGGCTGAATTGATCATCGAAGGAGGGCATCCCCTCACCGGCACCGTTGCGCCGATTGGCAACAAGAATGCCGTCTTGCCGCTGCTGGCCGCCTGCCTGCTAACCGATGAACGCATTGTCCTCCACAACGTCCCGCACATCCGCGACGTAGAGACGATGCTGGACATTCTGGTCGATGTCGGCGTGCAGGTTGAGATGTTGAGCGATCACGACATTGTCTTGCAGGCCAGGACGATCGCCAAAACGACGCTCGATGCCGACCTGTGCGGCGAAATCCGGGCGTCGATTTTGTTTGCCGGGCCGATGCTGGCCCGTTGCGGCCATATTGAACTGCCCCCGCCGGGCGGCGACGTGATCGGGCGGCGGCGGGTGGATACGCATTTGCAGGCGTTTCAAAAGCTCGGGGCGGCAGTTCGCGTCAATGGCGGCTATACCATCCAGGCCGACCGGCTGCGCGGCACGTTTATGTTTCTCGACGAGGCCAGCGTCACCGGCACCGAGAATGCCCTGATGGCTGCCGTGCTGGCCGAGGGCGAGACCACCGTCTGCAACGCCGCCAGCGAGCCGCACGTGCAAGAGTTGTGCCTTTTCCTCAAGCAGATGGGCGCGCAGATCGGCGGCGTGGGCAGCAACAAGTTGATCATCCACGGCGTCGACCGGCTGCACGGCGCCGAGTGGACGGTGGGACCGGATCACATCGAAGTGGGCAGTTTCATCGGCCTGGCGGCGGTGACAGGCGGCGAACTGCGTATCAGGAATGCGGGCGTGCAGCATTTGCACATGACCCGCTTGATGCTGCAACGTCTCGGCGTGCGCATCGAATACGACGGCGACGACGTGCTGGTGCCCGGCGGGCAGGATTTGTGCATTTGTTCTGATTTTGATGGGGCGATCCCCAAGATCGACGATGGACCGTGGCCGCACTTTCCGGCCGATATGATGAGCATCGCCCTGGTCGTGGCTACGCAAGCGCAGGGCACAGTGCTGTTGTGGGAAAAGATGTTCGAGAGCCGCCTTTTTTTCGTCGACCGGCTGATCGGGATGGGGGCCAAGATCGTGCTCTGCGACCCGTGCCGGGCGGTGGTCATCGGCCCGACGCGGCTGCACGGCGCGCCGCTGGTTAGTCCGGACATCCGCGCCGGCATGGCCATGCTGATCGCCGCACTGTGTGCCCAGGGTACCAGCCGGGTCAGCAATATCCAGCAGATCGATCGCGGTTACGAGCGCATTGAGACCAAGCTGCAAGCGCTCGGCGCGCAGATCGAGCGCATTGAACGTTGAGGAGAAGACTATGATCCCCCACTGGCTCGATTGGTCGCAGCGGCTGCAAGCCATCGCCCAAAGCGGCCTGACCTACACCAAAAACGCCTTCGAGATCGAACGTTACGAAGAGGTGCGCGAGATCGCCGCCGAAATCGCTGCCGCGCACTCGAACCTGTCTCAGCCAGAAGTGGAGGCCGTGTTTGAAGGACAGCACGGCTATGCCACGCCCAAGATCGACGTGCGTGGAGTGGTGTTCCGAGATGGCAAAATTCTGCTGGTCAAGGAACTCAAGGATGGTGGCTGGACGTTGCCCGGCGGCTGGTGCGACGTCGGCGAGCCGCCCAGCCGGGCGACCGAGCGCGAAGTGTACGAGGAATCGGGGTACAAAGCCAAAGCCACCAAGCTGTTGGCGCTGTACGACCGCAACCTGCACGATCATCCGCCGGCATTGATGCACATTTACAAGATTTTTTTCCTGTGCGAACTGGTTGGCGGCAATGCGACGACAAGTATTGAGACCGGCGGAGCCGAATTTTTCGCCGAGGATGCTCTGCCGCCGCTGTCGACGCCGCGGACAACCGAAGCGCAGTTGCACCGCTTCTTCGAACACAGCCGGCATCCCGACTGGCCGACGGATTTTGATTGAGTACCTGCTTTGAAAACAGCATCCTGGAGGAGTGCCGCACGCCCACGTGCGGCAAGTCTGGCACAGAACCTTACACGTCTGTGATATTTATAAGCACGGCAACGGGTGAAGACAGAGTCTGCAGAATTACGGGTGCGAATGGTGGAGGATAAGAAATGTGGTGTCATGTATTAATATCGGGGAATAGTTTTTAGTTCAGGAGTGAATGATGTCCAATCGAATGTGGCATTCCGTATATGCGCTTGTCGTTCTCTTGGGGTTGGGGGCGTCGGCGTGCGCAGTTCCGGCGCCCGCCTTGACACCGGTTCCACCGACGGCTACGGTCACGGCTTTGCCTACGGCCACGGCTTTGCCTACGGCCACGGCTCTCCCACCGACGTCTACCGTGATGCCGACCGTGACGGCTGCGCCGACATCGGCATCCGTGCCCACAGCCACGGCAGAGCCGTCTCCGCCGACAGGTGCCGGCCGCGACCTGCCTGACGAGGCCATTTTGATCCTGGAACCTGGGCCTGGGTCGCGACTGGTCGGTTCCGCGCACGTGGCCGGACTGGCCGATTCGACCTTTGAGCAGACGCTGGTGATTCGCATCATCCTCGACGATGGGACGGTGCTGCTGATCGCGCCGACGATCATCCAGGCCGAGATGGGGCAGCGTGGGGCTTTTGCCGTCGATGTCCCGGTGAATGTGCAAGTCGAGCGGCAGGCGTTTATCCAGGTCTATGCCAGCAGCCCGCGCGATGGCAGCATCACGCACCTGACCTCGGTGGCCGTGACGCTGCTTGCTTCGGGTCAGGCTAACATTGTGCCGGCATCTGAATATACGGAGCGCATCGTTATCGATCAGCCTGTTACAAATGCAACCGTCAGCGGCGGCATGGTGCACGTCGAAGGCTGGGCGCTGGCCAGTTTCGAACAGACCCTGGTGGTCGATGTGCTCGATGCCGATGGCAAGGTGGTGGGATCGCAGCCGCTTATGGTGCAAGCGCCCGACGTGGGACAGCCCGGACCGTTCAGTGTGGATGTGCCATACAGCGTTGTCGGCGAGGGGCCGGGCACGCTTGTGGTTCGCGATCCCAGCGTGGTCTTTGAAGGGGACGTCCACCGTGCCAGTGTGATCGTGATTCTCAAACCTTGAGTGGAATTTGCCAAGATGACAAAAAAGGCCAGCCTGGTTTCCAGGTTGGCCTTTTGTCTGTCTGGCTGCGGATAATGCTAGATGTACTGGTTGACGATCGCTTCCAGCACTTCCTGACGCCCCGAGGCGTTGGTGATCTGGTCGTGCTCCAGCGCGTAGGCTTCCAGTTCCTTCAGTCCTACCTTGTCGGCGACAATTTGGGCACCGATGCCGCGCTCAAAGCTGGCATAGCGCTGGGCAATTACCTTTTCAATGACCCCATCTTCCAGCAGCTTGTGCGCCACGGTCAGACCGCGCGCAAAGGCATCCATCCCGGCGATGTGCGCCGTGAAGAGGTCCTCCGGATAGAACGAGCCACGGCGGACGTGTGCATCAAAGTTGAGGCCGCCGGTGGTGAACCCGCCCATACTCAAAATCTCATACATCGCCAGGATGGTCACGTACAGGTCAGTGGGGAATTGGTCGGTATCCCAACCGAGCAGTGGGTCGCCCTGGTTGGCGTCGACGCTGCCCAGCACGTCGTTGATCCGCGCATAGCGCAGTTCGTGTTGCATCGTGTGCGCGGCGAGCGTGGCGTGGTTGGTCTCGACGTTGAATTTAAAGTATTTTTCCAGGCCGTAGCCGCGCAAAAAGGCCAGCGCATTGGCGCAGTCAAAATCATACTGATGCTTGGTCGGCTCTTTGGGTTTGGGTTCGATGTAGAACGGCCCATCAAAGCCGATTTCCTTTGCATAATCGACGGCCATGTGCATAAACCGTGCCAGGTTATCCAGCTCGAGCTTCATGTCAGTGTTGAGCAGCGTCTCATAGCCCTCACGCCCGCCCCAGAACACATACCCCGCGCCGTTCAGTTCCTTGGTGATTTCCAACGCCTTTTTGACCTGCGCTCCGGCAAAAGCGTACACGTCGGCGTTACAGGTGGTTGCCGCGCCGTGCATGTAGCGCGGATGAGAGAACAGGTTGGCCGTGCCCCACAGCAGCTTGACGCCGCTGTCGGCCATCAACTGCTTGGTCAGGGCCACGATCTTGTCCAGGCGCTGGTTGGTCTCGCGCAATGTGCCCGCTTCGGGGGCGATGTCGCGGTCGTGGAAGCAGAAATACTCGACGCCCAGTTTCTGGAAAAACTCGAACGCGGCGCGCATTGTCGCCTCGGCCTTATCCATCGGATCGGCAATGTCATCCCACGGGCGGATCATCGTCGCCGAGCCAAAGGGATCGATCCCTTCGCTCTTAAAGGTGTGCCAGTAGGCCACCGAGAATTTGAGGTGCTCTTTCATCGTCTTGCCGCCGACCTTGGCGTCGGGGTTGTAATATTTGAAGGCCAGCGGATTTTTCGATTTTGGCCCTTCATACTGGATGGCAGAAATGCCCTTGAAAAATTCTCCCATCTTTTCTATTCCTTTTCCCTTTTCGTCAACCAGATGATCAGCAGCACGATCAGGCTGATCCCAAAAGCTGCGCCGACCAGGATCAAGATCAGCTTTTTTTGGTCTTCGGGTGACGCGGGGATCGACGGCGCGGCGGGCAGGGGAAGCCGCTTTTCTGGCGGCGGGACGGCCGGCAGTTCGTCAGCCGGGACATTCTGGAACCGCGTGCCCTCTTCGATCAGCATCACCGGGATGTCGTCGCGGATGGGGTACTTGCGATTGCAGTCGCGGCAGACGAGCCAGTTGCCCCGGTGATCGAGCTGGCCCGCGTCGGGGCCGTCGCGCACGCAGTTGGGGCAGCGCAAAATATCGAGCAGTTCTTGACTTACCATATTGTTCTCCTTAAAAGAATTGTCTTGAGTGCGGTTGTTTTCGTCTCAGCTTCCGATGATCGGGATCAAAAAATTGGGTAGGCAGCCTTTGGGCTGTGTCGGTGTGCCGCCGTTGCCTGGCTCCTCTGTGGGTGGTTCGACGGGAGTACCCGCTTTGATCGCATTGTAAGCCTGTTCGGCTTGTGCCCGGCCCGCGCCTTGCGCGTTGGGGTCTTGACCCAGGTTCAGCGCCGTGTCCATCATCGCCTTTTTGACCTCTTGCGCGGTGATCCCGGGCTTGGCTTGCAACAGCAGCGCGGCCAACCCTGACGCATGCGGCGTGGCCATGCTCGTGCCCGACGCAGCGGTGTATTGATCGCTCAACGGGCGGCCCATACTTGTCCCTGCGGCGCGCGCGGCAATGATGTCCGTGCCGGGGAAGCAAATGTCCGGCTTGGTGCGGCCATCGGCGGTGGGGCCGCGCGAAGAAAAGCGGGCTATGCCATCGATCCGATCGGTCGCGCCGATGGTGATCACGTCTGC
>JAFGEY010000278.1 GCA_016931365.1 Anaerolineae bacterium | reverse complement strand
GAGCCAGTCGGTGCCGCTGAAATACACCGTCGACCTGGACGCCTGCATCCACTGCTACAAGTGCGTCGAGGCCTGCGGCAAGCTGGAGGCGATTGATTTCAGCATGCAGGATAGGCTGGTCTGGGAAGACATTGGCGCGATTGTTGTCTCCACCGGTTTTGACCACTTTGATCCCAGCGTGATGGACGAATACGGCTATGGCCGCTTTCCCAACGTGATCACCTCGATGGAGATGGAGCGGCTGAACAACTCGGCCGGGCCAACCGCTGGTAACCTGATCCGTCCCTCTGACGGGCAGAACCCCAAACGATTGGCCTTTATCAACTGCGTTGGCTCGCGCGACAAGCGCTACAACCCCTGGTGTTCCAATTTTTGCTGCATGTATGCGATCAAGAACGCCGTGCTGCTCAAGCAGATGGATCCCTCGTGCGATATTACCGTGTATTATATGGACATTCGCACTCCATCCAAAGGCTACGAAGAGTTCTACGACCGCGCGCGGCAGATGGGCATCCACTTTATCCAGGGCCGCCCCAGCCTGATCACCGAAGACCCCGCCACACGCAACCTGTGGATTCACTCCGAAGACGTGGCCCTGGGGCGGGTGATCGAGCGCGAGTACGACATGGTCATGCTCAACCAGGCGGCGATTCCGCAGCGCGACGTGGACAAGGTCAGCTCGGTGCTCAACATCACCCAAAGCCCCGGCGGCTGGTTCATGGAATACCACCCCAAGCTGCGCCCCATGGACAGCCCCACCGACGGTGTGTTTCTGGCCGGCGCGTGCCAGGGCGTCAAAGACATCCCCACCAGCGTATCGCAAGGGTCGGCGGCGGCCTCGCGCGCCGGGCGGGTGTTGCACTCGACCGAGTGGGAGATCGAGCCGATCGTGGCCCAGGTGTGGGACGACCGCTGCATCAGCGCGCAGGGCAAAAAGTGCGGCCTCTGCGCCCAGGCCTGTCCCTATGGCGCCATCGAATACGAGCAGGGCAAGCCGGCCCACGTGCTGACGGCCAAGTGTCACGGCTGCGGTGGCTGCGTGGCCGAGTGTCCACACAACGCGATCACCCAGATGCACTACACCGACGCCCAGATTCTGGCCCAGATTCGTGCTCTGCTGGCCGACAAGCCGGAGGAAAAAATCCTGGCCTTTCGCTGCCAGTGGTGCTCCTACGGTGGGGCTGACCTGGCCGGGACGAGCCACTTTGAATACACGGCCAACGAGCGCGGCATGCGCGTGATGTGTTCGGCGCGCATGGACACCGATTTCATCTATGAGGCCTACCGCCTGGGCGCGGGGGCGGTGTTGTACTCAGGCTGTCACCCGCAAGACTGCCATTACATCACCGGGCAGCGCGTCGGCGAGGCGCGCGCCGAGCGGCTGATGGGCATCTTTGAAAAGATGGGCATGACGCCGGGCCGCTTTCGCATCGAGTGGATCAGCGCGGCCGAGGGCGACAAGTATGCCCGCGTGCTGAATGAAATGCAGGCTGCGCTCGACGGCATGCCGCCGGACGCGCTGCGCGCCGAGATCGCCAAGCTGCGCCCCGACATGGAACGTCGCGCCCGCCGGATGAGCGAAGTGCCGCAGGTGGCCGCGGCCATGGCCTTCTCGGATCGGATGAAGGCAGCGATGGTGGGTGGGGAAACGGCATAATTGAGGGATGAGCATGCAAGTGGTTGATCAAGATTTGCTTCAGGAAATCACCCGGCGGTTGGTTGCGCAGTTTCAGCCGGAGCAGATCATTTTGTTTGGATCGCACGCCTGGGGCGTCCCCGATCGATACAGCGACGTGGATTTGCTGGTCATCGTTCCCGACAGCAGCCTGGGTGACTATGAACGTGCTGTGTTGGGACATCGTTGTTTGAGTGAACTGAACATTCCCAAGGACATTCTTGTGCGGACGCGCGCCGAGTTTGACTTTTTCAGCCAGGCTCGCGCATCTCTGGAATACCAGATTGCCAAACGAGGAAAGGTGTTGTATGAGCGAGGCCAAATGCCAGCTCGTGCAGAGTTGGCTCATCAAGGCACAGCATGATTTGGCTTCGGCACATGTGCTGACTGTGAGCGAACCACCTCTGCTGGATACTGCTGTTTATCATTGCCAACAGGCAGCAGAAAAGGCGGTCAAGGGGTTTCTAGTCTTTTGTGACCAGGAATTCGAGCGCATCCACGATGTGCAGGTTTTGATCCAGGCAGCGATTCCCTACGCCGAAGCGTTTGCAGCTTGGCAGGAAGCAGGGCAGCGGTTGACGCCTTTTGCGACGCTTTTCCGTTATCCAGGCCTCGTTGTCGAACCCAGCCCGGCGCAGTTTGTCCAAGCCATTGCTATCGCAGAGGGGTTGTATAACCTGGTGCTTTCTTTGCTGCCCGACAACATGCGTCCGCCTGCTGTATGAGGTAGTCGCCGCAGGTGGCCGAGGCGATGGACTTTTCGGATCGCATGAAGGCGGCGATGGTGGGTGGGGAAAGGTAGATCAAAACCAGGAATTGCGTCCATTGTTATAGTATTCATTTGAAACGAGCAATCGGTTGAAGCAGTGAAAGATGATCCGCTATGAAATGATCGTCTATTGGAGCCAGGAAGACGAGGCCTTTATTGTCGAGGTGCCCGAACTGCCGGGCTGTATGGCTGATGGTGCGACCTATCAAGAGGCCTATCTATTACCCACATCTTTTGCCCAAACAAAAATATCTGGTAAACTATCTTCCCATCTTATGAAGACAGGAAGAGCGTGAAATG
>JAFGEY010000277.1 GCA_016931365.1 Anaerolineae bacterium | reverse complement strand
TCAGCCAGAGACAAGATGAACCGGCATTATGTCGATGTTAACGTTGCAAACGAAAAATTTAAAGAAACTTAGTTTCCGGTGTATTAAGCTTGCCAGGAGATATCATACGCAATTGCCCCTCAGGTCGAGAGGGATGAGTGTCGCCCGGCTTGGCAAACAACAAAGCCGTTCCCCAGTCTACCCCGGATGGGGGCGCAATACCCACCGCGTCCGGCTGAACCGTACGGGCTGGACGGCGATCGTCTCCTACAATCACGACCGTGCGCCGTCCGGTGAACAGGCATGGGCTCACAAACCGGGCATCGTGATCCACCGGACGGTCATAAGGGTTTTTGAAAGCGATCAAGATCAGATCGTGAGCGCCCGGCCCGGATACCTCGATCTGGATGGGCACGTACAAATCTCCTTCGGCTTCCTGGTCGATCTCGTGCAGCAGCCCAAACTGCCCATCCAGAGTAAATGGCGTTTGCTGGTAATCGACCAACGCAGTGACCAGGAAGGTCGATTGCTGCGCTGCGACCAGGACGAGGTAAAGATCGAGATGTTCTCCTTCCGCCAGGTACAGCTCGTCGTTCTGAGGTAGCTCGTTGGGAGGCGTATTGACGTCCTCCGGCCTCACAAATCCGATCCCGATTTGAGAGGGATCGTAAATCTTGAGGCCCCAGTTGTGATCAAGCACATTCTATGATAAGGAACGATGCACGACAACATCCTGAATCGTGAGCGCCGGCGGGGTAGACGTGGTCGGTTGCCTGGAGGTGCAACAAGCATACAAGACAATTAGACAGAGCGCAATGCGACCGATATGCTTGTTCACGAGTTTCCTCCTTCAGATTTTACTCCGGCAGTCCTCGCAGCCAGATTGTGCCATTCTTGGATCCCCAAGCCAGCATCTTGCCATCAGGCGCAAAGTCCACGGCATAGACATCCTTCCATCACGATCGGCTCAAGCGCTTAGCTCCCGTCGTATAGATGACAATGATGGCCCCAAGCCAGTAGAGTGCAGCCGAGACGATCGAATGCCACAGGCTCTCCATCGCCGACAGCGATGGCGCCGAGAGAATGATAGCACTCCCGGTGATGCTGGCATGGAACAGAACCATCAGTAGCAGGCTGCCCCCGGTGTTGTTGTACACCCAGGTCATCAGTATCGACTGCGCGGTCATCAGCACCGGGCCGACGATGATAAAAATGGGGATAAAGAGCGCTCCATACTGGCACATGCCGATATAATCCATCGGCAGGTGCCACATTCCCCAGACGATTCCGATGATGAGACCTGAAACCAGGGCATTGTGTTTCTCGGCGAGTCTGGGCAAGGCAAACCCGCGCCAGCCAAATTCTTCTCCCAGGCTGGAAAAGATCGGCCAGATGAGTCCGATCGCGATCCGCCCAGCAATGTCGCCCATGCCCGCGGGCCTGCCCAACGCGGCATAAAAAACGAGCGTTGCCGCGGATACAAATGGTGGTACAAGCAAAGCAACGGCGTACCAGCCCATGCTGACCCGCCATTGGCCCAGCCGGCCGAGCAACGCCCGGACGCTCCCTTTGCCCTCGCTGATCCGCGTCGCCACAAAGCCGGCCGCGCTGGGGCTAAACCCGGCCAAAAGCGCCAGCACGAACAAAAAAGGAGGCATGTCGGTCGGGGCGGTTCCCGGCGGCGTAGCGACAATGATGACCGCGATCAAGGGCCACGTAAAGACAAACGAGATGACGAAAAACAACGCGAGCGGGTGCTGCTTGATGAAATGGGCGTTACGCATGGATGGCTGTCCTTTCTGCGCAATCTGGCTCAAATGGATCGTTGTTTTTTGCGCGATTTACGCGCGAAAAAATACACAAATATCATTATCTGGATACATACTCGTTCCCCTGTACCCAAAACCGCCATTCGACGGTCAGCGCGCGTTGGTCACCCCGCACGCCGATGCGCGGCCCGTGGGCGATTTGAATGTCAGCGACTGCTGGCGCGTCCTCGATCCACAACTGATCGCTCGCCGCCAGATCGATCCCGTTCAGCGCCCGGTCAATGCCCAGCGCATAGCACAATTTGGCCGGGCCGTTGGTCAAGTTGACGCCGCTGCGCCCCTTGCGCCGAACCAGCATCTCATCAAGACCTTCAATTGGCTCCAGAGCGCGGATCAAGACGGCTCCCGCCGTGTCCTCCGCCTCGGTGACGACGTTGAAACAATAGTGCATGCCATAGATGAAATAGACGTAGGCGTGGCCCGGCGGGCCAAACATCACCGCGGTGCGCGGCGTGCGCCCTCGGCTGGCGTGGCAGGCTGCATCGTCCTCGGTGTAGGCTTCGGTTTCGACGATGCGACCAACAATGTGCAGATCATCGATCTGCCGCACCAGGCGCTTGCCCAGCAGCTCGCGGGCGACGGTCAGCGTGTCTCGGTTGTAGAACGCGCGGGGGAGTCGGTTTATCATCTCAAAACGCACAGGATGAACAGGATTTTCGACGCACATCCTGTTCATCCTCAACATCCTGTTTCTCTTGCTCAACGCGAGCGCGCGTCTTCGCCCTCGTCCCACATGTCAAGGTTGGGGCCGAGCTTTTGCTTGATCGGCTCGCTGGCCGCGTTCAACCGGGCAATTGCGTCGGCGTCCAGCCTGAGGACGATGCCGCGAGCGTTGCGTTCGATCTGGTCGGGGCGGCGCGCGCCGGCGATCACGCTGGCGACGCCCACTTGGGCGGCGATCCAGGCCAGAGCCACGTCGGCCATCGGCTGGCCCAGTTCGGCGGCGACGGCGCGGAGTTCATCCAGCGCGGCGATCAGTTCGGCTTCGACGCCGGGCCCGCTGTGCCGTGTGCCGGGGCGATCGCGCCTAAAGTGCCGCGTGCGGCGGCGGAACGGGGGAATATCATCGACAGTAGCCCACTTGCCGGCGAGGATGCCTTGCATCAGCGGCATATAGGTGGTCAAGCTGATCCCGTTGCGGCGGCAAAGGGGCAGCACCTCAAACTCGACCGCGCGCGTGAGCAGGTTGTAGCCGCACTGGTTGGCATCGACCCGGACGCCGGTCTGGAGCAGCTCGGCCAGGTTTTCCGGGCCGAAATTGCTCACCCCAATGGCGCGAATCTTGCCCTCGCGCTTGAGATCGTCCAGCAAAGCCATTGTCGGGGCGATAGGGTGTCCGATCAACGGCCAGTGGACGAGGTACAGGTCGACATAGTCGGTTTGCAAAAGGCGCAGGCTGGTTTCCAGGTGATCGCGCAGCGTGGCGGGCAGCGCGTTGTTGGGACTGACCTTGGTGG
The DNA here is from genome assembly GCA_016931365.1 of Anaerolineae bacterium. Next base: position 13,130 of record JAFGEY010000277.1, on the reverse strand, counting down.
CAACGATCGCCTTATCGCGCCGCCCGATGAGCGCTTTGCCCAGCACCTCTTCGCTTTTGCCCGCGCCGTAGCCCTCGGCGCTGTCAAAAAAGTTGACCCCGCTGTCGAGCGCGGCGTGCACGGTGGCGATCGAATCCGCTTCGGGCTGCTCGCCCCAGCTTTCGCCGGCAAACACCCAGCAGCCGACGCACAGCGTTGAAACGTAAAGGTCAGACTTTCCCAGTTGGCGGTATTCCATAATATATCCTCCTTTTATGAATTGATATATGATGCGTAAAGATCGATCAAGGCATTGGGACGTTTTTCAATTCCATAGTGAGTCTCCGGTGATCTCTTGTGGCAAACTCTGCCCCCAACTTGCGTAATCCATTGCCCCTTTCCCTTCCTCACGCTTCACGTCTCACGTTTCACGTTTCACGTGCCACGTGCCACGTGCCACGTCAGACGATGGTGATCTCGGATCCTTCTCCGCCCTTTTTCACTTCGATTCGCGTGCTAAAAGCGTCCTTGAGTTCATCGATGTGGGTGATCACCAGGATACAGCCGAAATCGTTGCTGACAGCATTGATCGCAGCGAGGATGCCGTCGCGGCCCTGTGCGTCCTGCGTGCCAAAGCCCTCGTCGATGACCAGCATCTCCAGCCTGGCCCCGGCACGACGGGCAAGCAGCTTGCTGAGGGCAATGCGGATGGCGAAATTGACCCGGTAACGCTCGCCGCCGGAATAGGTTTCATAGCTGCGCGTACCCAACGCGTCGGCGATGTGGATGTCCAGCGTCTCGATCGTGTCGCCCTTTTTGGTATCGCGCTGCGTCTCAAAGCGCACCTGCATCTGCCTGGCGGTCATCCGCGCCAACAGGCGGTTGGCCTCCTCTTCGATGTCGGGGATCGCCGTCTCGATCAGCATCGCCTGGACGCCGTTTTTGCCAAATGCCTCCTGCAATTCCTGGTAAATGCCCTGCTCCTGGCGCAGGCTCTTTTCTTCCTCGCGACGCCTGGCGCGCTGGCGGTGCAGGTCGGCACAATAGTCAACCTTGCTGCGCGCCGCGCCCAGACGCAGGTTGGCATCCTGCTCCTGGTTGTGAGCGGCTTCCAGGGATTGCTGGGCCTTGATCGCTTTTTCGCGCAGTTCGGGCAGGCGCGCGGTGATCGGAGCCAATGGGCCGGCTTGCACCTGGTCTGCATCGATGCGCTGTTGAATCTCGATACGCTGCGCATCGAGTTGTTTCATCGCCAGTTGCACCGTATCGATGCTCGATCTGGCTTCCTGCAAAGTTTGCATTTGCGCCTGGAAAGAGCGCAACCGTTCGATCTCGGCTTTGACTCGTCCGTGCGCATCGGCATCGTAACCCAGCTCGGCCAACTCAGCTTCGACTTGGGCCAGATCGGCCTGAACGTCCTGGGCAAAGGCGTTGGCTTTGAGTTGGGTCTCGATCCGTTCGAGTTCGGTTTGCACCCTTTCAAGATCGCTCTGGGCCGCGCGCGCTTCTTCGATGATGTGAGCCAGAGCGGCTTCTTTGCGCTGCAAGGCCGCCCGCCCGCGTAAGGTCTGCTCGCTCGCCTTGATACGTTCCTGAACCGCCTTGGCCTGCTGCGTGGCCAGGTTGATCTGGATGTTTCGGCTGCGATATTCCTCGCGTTTTTGCTCCAGGTCGGCGTGCAGGCTGGTGGTCAGCCGGGCGCAGCCGTCGGCCGCCAGCGGCTGGCCGCACAGAGGACAGACGGCCTGATCAGCGGCGGCGCTGGCCTCCAGCAGGGCAATCTTGCCCTTGATCTGCTCGGCGTCCTGTTCGGCCTGCTTGTTTTCGGTCTGCAGGGTGGCGATTTGCGCGCCGAGGGTTTGCAGATCCTGTTGGGCCTGGGTGCGCTCGGTTTCTTTTTCGTCCAGCCGCGTCAACTCGACGCGCAGGGCATCCCACTCGGGCTCGTGGTCGAGGGCGCTGGCAGTCTGTTCAAGCTGGCGGACCTGCTCTGTGGCAATGATGCGCTGCCCGTCCAACGCGTGCCGGGCCTGGACAAACGTTCCTTCGAGCGCGCTGCGACGGTCGCGCAGGGCCACCATCTCGCCAAGCCTGGCGTTGAGGGCCTCGTTTTGGGCGATGGCCTGTTCGTAATCGGCAAACCCCTGCGCGATCGCGTCGGCGTGGGCCAGTGCGTCCTGCAGCGCGTCGAGGCGGGCCTGGTGCGTGGCGCGGTCCCCGTCCAGGCGGTCGATCTCGATTTGCGCTTGCTGGATGCGCCGCTCGAGATCGGCAAGCTGCTGCTGGGCCAATTCGGCTTCTTGCAGGTCGGCGCGGGCCTGCTCGTAACACTTCTCGACCGCCTCGCGCTCATCTTTCAGGCGAGCCAGTTCGGTCTCAGCGGCCTTGGCGGCGGCTTTGTACTCGCCTTCGCGGGCCAGCTCGTGGTCAATCTGCTCGACCGCAGCAACAAGTTGATCGGCGCGGGCCTTTTTGTCGCGCACGGTCTGGCGTGCGGCCTGTTCGTACTCGGCATAGATGTCCAGCCCGAGGATGCTGCCCAGCACGCGCTTGCGCTCGCCCGCCGGTTTGACGGTGAACTCGTCGGCGCGGCCTTGCAGCAAAAAAGCCGAGTTGATAAAGGTGTCATAGTCCATCCGCAGCAGGGTGATGATCGCCTGCTGGGTCTTGGTGCTCGTCGGCTCGGTGAGCGGGCGAAAGCGCTGTGCTGAAACGTCCCAGCCCTGCAGTTCGAGGCTGGTGCTGCCCCGTTTGCGGCCGTCGCGCTTGCGCAGCACGCGATAGACCTGCGCGCCAAGCCCGAACTCGAATTCGACCTCCATCTCGGTCTGGCCGAGATGGATCAATTCATCGTCGCGCCGCGCGCCAAGCCGCGAATAACCCCACAAGGCCCAGGTCATCGCATCGAGAACGGCCGATTTGCCGTGCCCATTGTCGCCGGTGAGGCAGGCCAGGCCAATGCCGCGCAGGTCGAGCGATTGCTCGCGGTAGCACATAAAATTGCGCATATACAGTCGGTGGGGAATCATCGGGGGCTCCGTGAAACGCTAGACGTGAAATGTGAAACGTGATGCGTCAAACGTCAAATGTGAAAGGTTGAGAGACCGGGCATTTTATTGGTGTTCATCAGTGGTTCGCACTGATTGTTCATCCGGCGAGATGAGCGGGATGGCAAAGTAGAATGTGCTGCCTTCACCCAGCTTGCTTTCGATCCACACGCGGCCTTTGTGCCGTTCGGCGATCGACTTGACGATGGCCAGGCCCAGCCCGGTGCCTTTGATATGCACCGTATCGCGCCGTTTGATGCGATAGAACTTTTCAAAGAGGCGGCGCTGGTGCTCAGTGGCAATGCCAATGCCCGTGTCGCGCACGCGGACGATCAGAAAATCATTGTTTGCCTGCAGCAAAACATCGACCTGGCCGGGGCCGGGCGTGTACTTGAGCGCATTGTCGACCAGATTCTGGATTGCCTGACGAACCAGCGTGTTGTCGGCCATCGTCGGCGGGACATCGAGCGGCAGCGAGGCGTTCAGTTTGATCTGTTTTTCGGCGGCGCGCCCTCCCAGATCGTCGACGACGGCCTGGATCACCCCTGGCAGCCAGCAGCGTTCGATCTCGACGCCCACGCCTGCCTCGATCTTGCCGATGTCCAGCAGGTCGTCGATCAACACCGTCATCTGCTCGATGCCGCCGATGATCTTTTCAACAAAGCCCTGCTGCTTGTCGTTCACCTCGCCGACCATCGGGATCATGGTCGTATAGCCGCGCATATAGGTCAGCGGCGAGCGCAGGTCGTGCGAGACGGTGTTCACAAAGTCCGACTTCATCTGGTCGAGTTCTTTGAGGTAGGTAATGTCGCGCAGCGTGACCACCCGCCCGCCGGTAGACAGCGACGAGACACTGGCCGAAAAGGTACGCCCATCCGGCGCGTGGACTTCGTCGGTGAGAGCGCTTTCTTGCTCCATTGGCCGGGTGAGCAGGGAGAGCAGCGCCTTGTCGGGGATGGCCCGCTGCGCCGGCCGGCCGATCACGTCCTCGTCGACCAGGCCATAGGTCTGGTGCGCGGCAGGGTTGGACAGCAAGACGCGCTCCTGCCCGTCAACGACGATGACCACGTCATTGGTGCTGTTGAGGATTGCTTTCAGGCGGCTTTGCTCTTGCTGTACGTCTTCAAAAAGGCGCGCGTTTGCAGCAACGACGGCGGCCTGCCCAGCCAGAGTGTATAGAAAGCGCATGTCCGAGTCGTCAAAAGCGCGCCCCTGGGCATAGCATACCCACAGCACGCCGGTCACGCGATCCTGAAGGCGCAGCGGCAGGCCGACCACGGCGTGAATGCCCACGCGCAGCAGATCGACCAGCGTGGACGGCCCGACGTGGGTGATGTCGTTGATCGCCAGCTCTTTGTTGCGTTTGACGATCGTATCGACCACTCCGTCGAGGCGGATGAGGGCCTGCTGGACCTGGAGCTGGCCATAGTTGATCGCTTTGTCTTGCACGCCATGCGCGTCGAGCAAGATCATGCGCGCGGCGACGCCTTCGGTAGCTTGGACAGCGCCTTCCAGAATCGGCATCAGTGAAGGCTCCAACTCGATGCTGGCCGAGACCTTTTGGCTGATTTCGAGCAGCAGGGAAAGCTCGGACATCCGTTCCTGGAGCCGCTGGCGCATCTGTTCAAAAGATCGCCCCAACTGCCCCACTTCGTCTTCGCCGGCCACGTTGACCGGAATGTCCAGCCGGTTGTCGGCGATCTCGCTGGCGGCTTGCGAAAGCCGCTGCAAAGGTCGGGTCAGCTGGGCAGTAAAGATCGGCACGCTGATTGAGGCGATGACGCCAGCGACCATAAAGAGGATCAGCAGCGGCGACGAGATTTCGGTGGCCTGGGTGAGCACATTTTCGTAGGGCCGGATGACGACGATGCGCCACAGCACACCTTCGGTGCGCAGCACATACACCAACTGCCGCGTGCCGTCCAGGCTGTGGCGATCTTCGTAAACCGTCGCCAGCGGGTTGTCCGTTTCGTGGATCAGCAGCGGATCGGCATTGACCGTCCACGTTCCCAGGATGCGCGCGGTGTCCGGGTCGGCGACGATGCGGTTTTGCTCGTCGACTAAAAAGCCGATGCCCCGGTTGCGATCCGATTCGCTGGGGGGCTGCAAGTTGTTAATCATGCCCTGAAGCTGAAAATTGTCGGCAATGTGCACCCGCCCGATCAGCGCGCCGACGATCTCGCCGCCGACGATCTGGCTTGCCACCGGCACAATGAACGAGATAATCGGCTGCTCGTTCCAGTTTTTATGCACCGGCGTGATCTGTATCGAGCCGTCACGCAGGGTGAGTTTGAGCAGGTCCATTTCCTCTTCTGTGACCATCAACTCCATCTGCGATTCGGGCGGCGCGCCGACGATGCGCAGCGTCAATTGGCCGCTCTCCTGGCCGTCGGGCAACAGATCATCCTTCTCCACCAGTGCAATCTGGTTGAAAAAGGGCATCGTTTTCATGCCCTCTTTGAGCGCCGCCTCTTGATCTTTGTACTCGGCGCTTTGTAGTTTGGCATCGGTGGCGATCCAGCTCAGGAGCGACTGTCCGGTCCAGGGAAAGAAGGGCAGCTGGATGGACACGTTGCGCGCCACGTGCGCCACCTGGCTGATCGTCTGGTCGGTGGCGATGCGCAGGGACTGGGCCATCATCGCATAGAGGATGATCGCCAGGGTCAGTGCGGCGGCGGGCAGGAAAAAAAAGAGAAAACGCAGGCTGATGCTGCGCGCGTAGGGCGGGATGCGCGTGGGGATCTGCACGGCGCGCAGTTTGGGCAGCAGCGCATAGGCGATTTGCAAGATCGCACCGGCGATGAGCGATTTGACCAGTACCACGGGCAGGTTGGCGATGGCAGTAGTGATGCTGTTGTTGACGGCAGACAGTGTCGACAGATCGGCATTGGTGTAGGCATAAATAGAAAAAACGCCGAGCAGCCAGATCGTCATCCCGGCCCAGGGCACGGCGATCAGCGGTTGGCGCAGAATGTAGCCCAGGCGTCCTTTGTAATCCTGGTAGAGCAGCAGTGAGACGAGCAGCCCAAGCGCGCCGATCTCGAAAATCTGGGTCAGGCGGGTGGTATCATACGCGCCGCTGACCCAACCGCTGGCCAGACCGGCCAGCATCGCGCCGCCTGCGCCAAATTGCGCGGCAGCGATCGTGATCGGCACAAAAGCAAAAAGGGCCAGCGCTTCGCGTCCGGGCGCCAGCCCCTTGGAGATGCTGTCGACGGGCCATTCGACGATAAAGGTGTTGGCCAGCAGGACGCTCAACACCAGCCAGGCGATCAACCACAATGCTTTGGCCGTCCAGGTGCCGCGAAATTCCTGGCGGCGCTGGACATAGCTGGCGATGATACGGACGAACAGGATGACCAGGATCAGACCATAGATCGACAAAAGCAAAAAGCCCAGCAAGCGTTGCGGCGGCTCAAAGTATGGTTTTCCCCATTCGCCCAGCAATTGAAAACGCATGCTCCCCCATCAATTCCGGAATGGCATTCTGGCAGAAAGCGTCAAAACAAGGCAATGCTAGAGACAGTATACACATAAAACAAAGCGGCGTCAAGGAAGGTTAATTTGGGGGTGCATTGGCTGGCACTTGACCGAACACGCCCGGCAGAGTACAATCAAATACGACTGGCAAAATGTATCATCGAAACGCATAATCTCTTAATCGATGAGGAGTCCAATGTGAGCGACACCACCATTCGTCTGGCGACGGTGCAGGACGCGCCGCAACTGCTCCTGCTGATCCGAGAACTGGTCGGCCTGCATCGCGAATCTCTGCCTTCCGAAGAGCGGATGCTGCAAATCATCCGCCAGCAGATTGAGAGCGGCTATCACGAATACGTCGTCGCTGAGAGCGAGGGACACATCTTTGGCTGCCTGCTGATCTGCTATTACCTCTCCACCTGGGAGGGCGCGCCCTATGCGATGTTCCAGGACTTTATCGTCGAGGCCGGGCGGCGCAACCAGGGTGTCGGCTCGACGATTTTGGCCTACGGGCGCAACCGGGCGCGGATCAAGGAGTGCGTGCGCATCGATCTGGTCGTCCATTCGGGCTTTGAGGATGCCAAACGATTTTTCAGGCGCTGGGGCTTTGAACGGATCGAGCGCGAGCTGATGCGCATGCGCATCGTCCGGCGCGGGCGGTAGGGGCGCGGCGCATCGTAACCGCGAGGAGAACATTTTTGGCCGAGGAGATCGCCTTCAAAACCGCTTTGGCGGCCATCTTTACCCTGTTTACGCTGATCCGCGCCCATTTCCGGCGCATCACGCGCCCACCGCGCGCGCCGGGTGCCCCGGACTCGCGCCTGCTGCGCCTGTTGATCCCTTTTGAGGTGGCCACGCTACTGGCCTACCTGTTCGCGCCGCGCTGGCTGGCCTGGGCCGCCCTCCCACTGCCGCTCTGGCTGCGCTGGTTCGGCGTCGGTACGGCGGCGACGGCGCTGCCGCTGCTGCTGTGGGTGCACCTCAGCCTGGGGCACAACTTTTCCCCCGACCTGGCCCTGCGCGACGAGCACACCCTGATCACGCACGGGCCGTATCGCTGGGCGCGCCATCCCATGTACACTGCGTTTTATATGATCCACATCGGCACGGCGCTGATCACCGCCAACGCCTTGATCGGCCTGACCTGGGTCGGCGGGCTGTCGTGGCTGGTCGCGCTGCGCCTGCGCCGCGAGGAGGCGATGATGCTGGCCCGTTTCGGCGATCAATACTGCGCCTACATGCGGCGCACGGGGCGCTTTCTCACCCTGCCCTGGACGTAGTCGCCGGACAGCCTGACTATTTGATCAAGCCGCCATGGTAGACCAATTCATAGACCCGGACACCCTGTTGTCCGATCCACTCGCGGCCAGTGAACGAGGTCACGTCGCCGGCGCTGGTGTCGATGTAGGTGCCGTACTCGGTGGTGTGCTCGAACCCACCCAGGAAACGTCCCTCCTGGTACATCCTGGACAGGCTCTGTCTGATCACCTGCCCGGCCTGGGCTGCGGCGATCATCGCCGGCTCCAGGATGCGCCCATAATAGTTCATCGCCCAGGCCGGCTCATTCTGATGATAAACGATCTCCTGTCCGACAAAATCCGCGCCGCCAAAATAGCTGTCCAGGTAGGTGTATTCGCCGTCCTGGAACTGCAAGTCGTGCGAGCCGGGCCGGCACGCGGGCTTTTCTGCGCCGCCGCCGACATAGCACGCCGCTTTGGCACGCACGATAAACGCATTGAGTTGTTTGACATCCAATTCTTTCATAAAACGGCCCCCTTTTTCTGGTCTGATCGACATCGTCTACTGTGCAAGCGATCATACCGTGCAAATTATTTCCAGTCAACCCCTCAGATTGCGATGAAACAGTTCTCGTGTACAATTGTGTTGGACTTTGGACAAATGCCAAAAGGTAGGCGCGGTTTCCATACCGCGTGTCGCCAATCATCTTGGATATTCACAAAACGCGCTATAGAAAGCGCGCCTACACCCGCTAACCCTATTTGTCCAAAGTCCAAAATTGTGTTTGCGGAGGCGCAATGAATCCAATCCAGATCGATCCATCCACACATTATCAAACGATCGACGGCTTTGGCGCGTCGGCCTGCTGGTGAGCGCAGGATGTCGGCGGCCGGGAAGACGACGTGCGGCAGCGCGTCATCCGTCTGCTGTTCGACCGCGAGCAGGGCATCGGCCTGTCGATTTATCGCTACAATATGGGCAGCGGCAGCGGCGAGGAAATCCGCGATCCCTGGCGGCGGGCCGAGACCTTTGAAGTCGAGCCGGGCGTCTATGACTGGTCGCGCGACCGGAATGCCTTGTGGGTGATGAAAGCGGCGCGGCAGGCCGGCGCCGATACGTTCGTCGCCTTTGCTAACAGCCCCCCGGCGCGGATGACCCGCTCCGGTCTGGTCAGCGGCGCGTGACCTGGAGATGGTTTATCAAGGCCCGCCGCTCGATGTATTCGAGTTTTCGCCGCACAGCGTGACCACGCTGGTCTGGAAAACATCGTGATTGCCGACAAGGATGTCTGATGTCCAAAAAACCCGTCTTTTCCGCTCCGCTTCTCCTGCTCGTCCTCATCCTGCCATTGGCCGCGAGTGGCTGTGCGTCTTCTGAAAGCATCCCGCGCCAGGCCATCGCGGTCTATTACGCCGGTGCACCCGCACCGAGCAAGCCCGGCGTGTTCGGCGTGCGCACGGCGATCGAACTGGCGCAACAGACCGGCTTTGCCACTCTCGTCGACGACCCGGCCCAGGCCGACGCGATCATCCTGAACGGCGTCATCCCTGCGCCGGAAGACCTGGGGCAGTATGTCCAATCCGGCGCAGGATTGGTGCTGGTACTCGGGCCAGAGATCGATGCGATGCAGCTATCCACGCTGTTGGGACAGCCCATCTCGATCGCGCCGCGAAAAGATGCCCTCAGCCTGACCTCGGCGTCAGAGACAACGTCGCCGCTGCTCAAAGAGATTGTCTGGAGCAGCGCGCCGCAGGTGCGCGAGCGATCCCACCTCGCCGGGCTGGACGCAGAGTCCATCCTCGTCGGCTATCAGGCCGACGAGGCCGTGCTGTCGCGCGTGCCGGTAGGCGAGGGACAGGCCTACATTTTGACCGCGCACCTGGACGGGGCCAACGCGCAGTTTCAGGAATGGCCCTATTTCAACTATTTGTTTTACAACCTGGCCGCGCGCGCCGCCGGGCAGCCGCCGCTTCCTTTTGGCCGCTACCCGGCCTCGCCGGTGCCGCACGCGCGGGAGCAGATTCTGCTGGTCAGCGTGTGCGCGGCGTTGATGCTCACTGCGCTCATTGTTTTCTATTTCGTGCGCCGCTACAGCCTGCGCCATCCCGAAGCGCTCGACGTGCTGGTGGCCTCCAAAGCCGATTTCCAGTCCCGAGAAGAAGACACTGCCTGGGAAGAGGTCGGGTTTCACCGCCCGCTGGCCGGTTTTTTATTTGCCATGATGATGGGCGTGCTGCTTTTTATCCCGCTGATCATCTACCAGAACATGATCCTGCCTGCCTTTATCCTGCCTTCGGCGCAGGCTTTCGGCCTGGTAGGACGGGTCAGCCAGGCCTTTGGTCTGGCCTGGACGTTGTTCGACGTGGGTACGAGCATCGCCTTTATCAAGTTTTACGCGCAGTACCGCGTGCACGATCCGCGCCGCGCAGTGCAGTACGGCCAGGTCTACGTGTGGTGGCAGGCGCTGTCGGGCGCGTTCCAGGTGGCGCTGGTGGTCATCCTGGCCGGGACACTGGTGCCGCGTACCTCGTGGGCGATTTACACCTGGGTGATCATCGCCCACACGTTGATTCAAATCCCCGGCTTTTACAGCGTCATGCGCAACGCGATGTACGCCCAGCAGCGCCTCGATTATGCCCAGGTGCTCGACAATTTCTACATGCTCGTCTGGCCGATGATCGCCCAGCCGATTTTGGTGCTCTTGATGCTGTGGTGGGGTCGCCAGACGCCGGCGGTCGGCCCGGCGCTGGGCGGCGCGCTGGGGCTGGCCCTGGCCGCCTATGTGGTTGAAGCGTGCCACTTTGCGCTTGGCTTGTGGCTTTATCGGCGGGTGGGCTATAATGCCAAAGTGCTATTTATGGCCCATTTTGATCGCGCGGTGATCAAGGAGGCGTTCGGCTTTGGCGTGCTCGATATGGGCGGCTCGCTCGTCATCGCCGGCGCGTCGGCGGTCGAAATCCTGATCACGCAGACGCGGCTGATCAACTATGCCGAGGTGTGGGGCAACTGGATGATGGCCAGCAACTTTACGCTCGCCTTTGACGGGCTGCGCAACCTGGTGGATGGAGTCATGCCGGCCATTTCGGAGGCCATCTCGCATGGTCGGCGCAAGTTAAGCCAGTATTACGTCACGATGAGTTACAAGTGGGCGGCTTTTGCCGGCGCTTTTATCGGCGCGGTGCTGCTGGCGGTTGCCGACCGGTTCATCATCGGCTCGTCGGGCAAAGAGTTTGAGCGCGCGGCGGTGTACGTGCTGCCACTGATCTTTTTCGGCAGCGTGCAGCACCTCAACATCCTCGGCGACGCGGTTGCCCTGGCCAGCAACAAGCCGGGGATGAAGATGATCATGATCGCCATCGAACAGACGATCCGCATCGTGCTCGCCGTCTTGCTGTTGGAGCGCTTCCAGATCAGCGGGCTGATCGTCGCCTACCTCATCGCCACCCTGGCCCGTGGCATCGCCATTTATTTCATCAACGGGCGAGTCTGCTTTCCGCTGCGCTACTATGGGTGGCAGTCGTTGATCGCGCCGCTGCTGGCCGGGGCAGTCCATTTTGTCATCCTGCGCTGGATCACCGGGCTGATCTGGCAGGGCGACGAGATCACCAGCGTGATCATCTTTTTGATCGGCATCCTCTTTTCGATCCCGCTCTACTCGTTCTTTTACGGCCTGCTCGGCGGTTGGGACGACGCGACGTTGGGCGAATTTCGCCGCGCGGTGGATATGCAGCCGATGCTGCGCTTCATGTCGGTGATTTTCTACCATGCGTCGGCCCTGGGCGCGCGGATCAGCCCCCTGCACGGGCGTTTCCCGATCGCCATCCGCGACGAGGCAATGGCCGAGGCCGAATCACTGACCCGGGAACGAGTCAGCCTGTCAAGTTGACAATCGATGTGAGTTGAGTATAATTTCTTGGAATCAGATTGATTCCTGGAATCAACTTGATTCCCAGTTGCCCTGGTGGCGGAATGGCATACGCGGCAGGTTGAGGACCTGTGCCGAAAGGCGTGGAGGTTCGAGTCCTCTCCAGGGCACTGCCCAAACAAGACGCTCAATCCAACGGATTGGGCGTCTTGTTATTGCTAGAGTTTGGCGGTTTTTACCCACGCCGGCGGCGCGGGCAGCGGTTCATGGCTCGACCAGCAACTTTTTGATCGCCTCGTGCGCCGGGCGCAGCGTCCAATCGCCGCCCTGGTAATACACATCCGGCGGGTCGGCATAGCCGGGAGCGTTCACGGCGACGGCGTCGCACACGTCTTCAAGCCCGGCATCGTACATTTGCTGCAAATAGGTTAAATGATCGACTGCCCATTGGCCGTCGTTGATGCCGGTCGGGACCAGGCTGCCGCTGATTACCAGCGCGCCGGGGTCGGCGGATTTGATCGCCTGGTAAGCTGCCCGCCTCTACGTGTTTTTGGTGCGCGCTGCATAGAAATAAAAATGTGCCGATGGAAACCGTCGGCACAAGGAAAGGACCGGCTATATTTTCTGAAAATGTCGGCCACGGATGAGTTGGGTTGAGCGGCAGCGAGACCTAACCTACAAACTTTGAGGTAATGATGAGTAAACGCATCAGCTTCAAGAAAAAACTTGTCCAAGTTGTGGTTCCACAGCTGGAATTATTGGGGTATACGTGGGCAAATTTACCAAGGGGATGGTCCGGCGCGGGGATTTTTCTGCTTCAAAAGAATCTGGGCGATGACATATATGGTTCTGTCTCTTTCCAGCTAATGCGATGGCATCCGCCTCTTTCACAAGAAACTTCATTACCTCGGAGTTTTGCGGTTGGGTTATGGCGACACATTGGGATGCAGCCTCGTTATGGATACGGTAACGAGGCATCTTCCCATATCAATTGGATTAATAATATGCCTTTAAGCCAACTGTTATGGTGCGTGCTTGATGCAAAAGTGTATGAATGGCAATACTATGAATGGAAATTCTACACATCTGATGAGTTAGTAGCTCAGCTACAAGACGCCGTAGAGAAACTTGTACAATATGGCATACCGTGGTTGGAGAACCCAGAATCGAGCGAAGTTCAGTTTTCACAATCATACCCTGCTGGAGAGTGACACTTGTTATGTTGACTTGCACAACTTATCGATGATCTCTGGCCTCAGTTTGATCTAAAATTTCCTCTCCGAGATTTCCCCCCCCTCGGCAGCTTGTTTATGCGGGCGATTCATAGTACAATTTTCGAGCAGGGTCAAATACTTGTGCGGCGAGCGCAGCATGGATGAACCGGCCTGGATTTGGTCCGCACAAGCAGTTCCACCATAAAAGGAGAATGGCACGATGTTATACCCGCAGCAAAATGACCGGCGCAACCTGCTCGACCTCTCCGGGTTCTGGGATTTCCAACTCGATCCCCAGGAGGTGGG
>JAFGEY010000036.1 GCA_016931365.1 Anaerolineae bacterium | reverse complement strand
GTATCCGTAAACGTCTCCGCAGTGCAACAGCCATCGATCATTTACTCGCAAGGCAACTCCGCAATGCCCACGCGTATGTCCGGTGAATGGGAGCAAGACAAACTCGGCTTCTCCAACCCGAACTGGCGGCGCGCAGTCCAGCCCAAACCACTGATCGCCTTGAAAGCGATGAGGCTGCCACTTGGGGCTATGGGCACGATGCTCCGGTCGGTAAGTATACCTCTCCATAAGCGATCGCGGGTGAAGACAGGCCTCCACCTCGTCGGCGAGGAGATGTACGGTCGCTGCCGGGAAATCTGGCAACCCGCCCGCGTGATCCAGGTGTAGGTGCGTCAGAAAGATGTGTTTCACCTCTGCCGGGTCGTAACCTCGCGATTCGACCTGCCTGATAGCTGTCTCGTCTAAATCACGGGGACAACCAACAAAACCTGCGAAATGCCGCACGGCTGGCGAGGGAGCGATGCAATCATGCACCCCCCAGCCGGTATCAACCAGCGCTAACCCATCGCCGGTGTCAACGAGCAAACAATGGATCACACCATGTCCCCGCTTGAAGAACCCTTCGCTATTGTCGTCGCAGGGAAACCCAAACGCGTGCATCGTTCCACAGTTGATGTGGTGAATTTGCATAGCGATCTTTTGCGCCTATCTGGTAATCAGGAAAGATCGTCAATCTGTCCCGCTTTAGTGTGAGAATCCACTGCTTGCGGTTGCCGCGCTAACTTGCAGTTCGATGGCTATGCCCACTTTACATCGCATTCAACTGCTGCAAGCGCGCCTTGAGTTTGGTCCACTGCTCGCGCAGTTCGTCGCGCTTGTCGCGTTCGCGTTGCACCACCTGCTCCGGCGCTTTTGCTATGAATTTGGTGTTGCGCAGGCGGATTTCCACGTCGGCGATGCGTTGGGTCATCTCTTCCATCTCGATGGCGATGCGCTCGATCTCGGCGTCGATGTCGATCACGTCACCGAGCGGCAGGTAAGTCTCCACGCCGCCATCGACCAGGGTCAGCGCGTGGGCCGGCTTGAACTCCAGCGCGTCGACAAGGGTCACCCGATTCGGATCGAGGTGCGCCAGCGTGCACAGCGTCTCCTGATAGCTCTGGAAAAAGTCGGCTTTGTCGCCGACGATGAGGGTGGCAGGGATCTTTTTGCCGGCCTGCACGTTGTATTCGGCGCGCGCGTTGCGGATGGCGCGGATGACCGCCATCAGCGACTCCATCAGGCTCTCTGCCTCCGGGTCAACCCAGCCTTCCAACGGCCAGGGAGCGACGATCAGCGCCGGGCCTTCGTGCGGCAAGGACTGCCACAGCGTTTCAGTGACAAAGGGCATAAAGGGGTGCAGCAGGCGCAGCGCGCGCTCCAGCACGTAGACCAATACCTGGCGCGCAGAGTTTTGCTCGCGGATGTCGTTGCCGTACAGCCGCACCTTGCACATCTCGATGTACCAGTCGCAGTACTCGTTCCACAGGAACTCTTGGATCTGGCGCACCGCCTCGCCAAACTGACAGGCCTCGATCAGCCGGTTGACCTCGGCGGTCAGGCGGTTGCTGCGGCTGATGATCCACGTGTCCATCAGCGATTGTCCGGCCAGATCCCAGGTGCCTTGCCCGGCCTGGATGGCCATCCCCAGACTATTTTGCACAAAGCGGGTGGCATTCCAGATTTTGTTGGCAAAGTTGCGCGCCGCCTCGATGCGCGTCGGCGACAATTTGGCGTCGTTGCCCGGCGTGCTACTCGTGACCAGGGCAAAGCGCAGCGCATCGCAGCCGTACTCGGCGATCACGTTGAGCGGATCGTAGGCCTCGGCATTGGGCAGCGATTTGGAGATTTTCTGCCCCTGCTCGTTGCGCACCAGCCCGTGCAGGTAGACGGTGTGAAAGGGCGCCTGGCCGGTGAATTCCAGTCCGAACATGATCATGCGCGCGACCCAGAAAAAGAGAATATCATAGCCCGTTTCCAGCACCGAGGTCGGGTAATAATACTTGAGGTCGGGTGTCTCTTCCGGCCAGCCGAGCGTGCTGAACGGCCACAGGCCGGAGGAAAACCAGGTGTCGAGCACATCCGGGTCCTGCTCGATGTGGGCGCTGCCGCACCTGGCGCACACCGCCGGGTCTTCGAGGGCGGCGAACTCGTGGCCGCAGTCGCGGCAGTACCACACCGGGATGCGGTGTCCCCACCACAACTGGCGGCTGATGCACCAGTCGCGGATGTTTTCCATCCAGTTGAAATAGACTTTATCAAACCGCTCGGGGATGATCCGGATGCGCCCATCGCGCACAGCTTCGATCGCCGGGTCGGCCAGCGGCTTGATTTTAACGAACCACTGTGTCGATATGCGCGGCTCGACGATCGTCGCGCAGCGTTGGCAGTGCCCAACCGAGTGCGTATAGTCTTCGATCTTGACCAGCACGCCGGTGGTTTGCATATCGGCGACGATGGCCTTGCGGCAGGCCATCCGTTCCTGACCGGCATAGGGGCCGGCGCTGGCATTCATGATCCCCTGGTCGGTCATCACGTCGATCTCGGCCAACCCGTGCCGCTTGCCGATCTCATAGTCGGTAGGGTCGTGGGCCGGCGTCACCTTAACCGCACCGGTGCCAAACTCGCGGTTGACCGCCTCGTCGGCGATGATCGGGATTTGGCGCTCCACGCCCGGCAGCACGGCCTGCCTGCCGATCAGATGCTTAAAGCGCTCATCGTCGGGGTGGACGGCCACCGCTGCGTCGCCGAGCAGTGTTTCGGGGCGAGTGGTGGCGACGGTGATATAGGTGGCTGCGCCCTGACACCAACCCGGATCGGGCCAGGGGGCTTGCGGGCCTTGCCACTGCTCGTCGATGACCGGGTATTGCAAGTGCCACAGGTGCGAGGCCTCGTCCTCGTGCTCCACTTCCAGGTCCGAGATCGCCGTGCCGCAGCGCGGGCACCAGTTAACCAGATAGGTGCCGTGATAGATCAACTCTTTTTCGTACAATTTGACGAACGCGGTGCGCACCGCGCGGCTCAGGTCGGGGTCGAGGGTAAACCGCTCGCGCTTCCAATCGCAGCTCACGCCCAGGCGGCGGTGCTGATCGCTGATGCGCTTGTGGTAGACCGCTTTCCATTCCCACACTTTTTCGATAAAGGCTTCGCGGCCCAGATCGGTGCGCGAGATGTCCTCTTTGGCCAGTTCGCGCTCGACGACGTTTTGCGTGGCGATGCCGGCGTGGTCGGCGCCGGGCACCCACAAGGTAGGATCGCCCTTCATGCGGTGATAGCGGATCATGATGTCTTCGAGCGTGGCCGTGATCGCATGGCCGAGGTGAAGCTGACCGGTCACATTGGGCGGCGGCATCGAGATGACAAACGGCTTTTTCCAGGGATTGGCCTGCGGCTCAAAATAGCCCTTGCTCTCCCACCAGCGATAGATGCGTTCCTCCACCTTGCCGGGCTCGTAATTTTTTGGAAGTTCAACTCGTTTTTCGTTCATAATATCCTCCTATCCCGAGCCAGTCAGAACTGAACAGGGCTTGTCCGCTCGGAAAGATTTTCAGCACCAAAGACAAGAATCTTGAAGGATAGTCCCTACAATAAAAATCCCTCTCATCGACAAGGACGAGAGGGAGATCGCTCACGCGGTACCACCTTGATTCCTGGAAACGAATTCCAGACGCTTGAACGATGCTAACGGATCGTCTCCGGGAAGGGCCAGGCAGTCAACGTCCGCCCTTCCGGCTCACAGGCGACATTCGGTGCGCTCACTGCGGGGCAAGCTCTCAGCCACGGCCGGCCTTCTCTGACGCCGAAATCGCACTTACTCTTCCTGATCATCGCCTTTGTCTATCAACGAGTATTATACTCGGTTCATACCGAGTGTCAAGGTCAAAAAACCTTGACAGATATCGAAAAACGCAGATAATTAGAGCGAATGTGCCGATTGGGTCAAAAATAAAACCCCTTGCCAGACTGGCATACCAGGTCATGGCAAGGGGACAAGCGGTTCGATCATCTGTAGGTCTATTCGACTTTGATCTTGGTGGCTTTGCGAGTGGTGGTAGTCTTGGGTTTGTCCATATCTTCAATCGCGACGTCGAACAGGCTGCGGAAGGCCATCAGAAATTCTTTGCGCGATGCTTTCATGTGTGCGTGAAAGCCCTCCGGTAGCAGCTTGCCCGTTGGCAACTTGATGCTGTTCTTGACACCCTGAACGCCCTCGGAAACCCATTGACCCAGCTTAAATTCTTCGGACATAACAGCCTCCTTTGAAATCCAAATACACGCGTTTCTAAATTCAGTATACCACAAGTTGCGTGTGGGCACAATTTATTTTTCACAGAAAGGATGCCAAAATGGCCAAGTGGGAATGTCAGTCCTGTGGCTACATTTATGACCCCGCAGCAGGCGATCCAGACGTGGGCATCGAACCGGGAACGCCCTTTGAATCGCTGCCCGACGACTGGAGCTGCCCCGAGTGCGTGGTCAGCAAGAATGCGTTTGAAGAGATAAAAGAATGATTCAGAGCGAGTTTGCGCAATCAATTGCCCTACTCTGCCGACTGTTGTATAATACCTGCTCATTTTGACGCAGGAGAGATGAATGCACCGACTCGAACCAATTCGCCACTTGATTATCGATATGGACGGCGTCTTGTACCTTGGCAATACCCCTATGCCGGGCCTGCAAGACTTTTTTGCCTTTCTCCACGAACGCCAGATCGACTTTCAATTGGTTACCAACAACGCCACGCTCACACCCGGCATGTACGTGCAAAAAATGGCCGGGATGGGCGTTCAAGTTGACGAAAGCGACGTGCTCACTTCGGCCACCGGCACAGCCGAATACCTGGCCTCGCGCTTTCCTCAGGGCTCGCGCGTCTATGCAATCTGTGAAGAAGGGATGCAAGACGCACTGCAAAACAAAGGCCTTGTCCTCAGCCGCCGCGACCCGGTCGCCGTGGTGGTGAGTATGGATCGCGATCTGACCTATGCCAAACTACGCGAAGCGACCCTACTGATCCGCTCTGGTGTGCCCTTTATCGCCAGCAACCCCGACCGCACCCTGCCCGTGCCCGAAGGCCAGATTCCCGGCACCGGCACCATCGTCGCCGCTGTCGAGATCGCTTCCGATTGTACGCCGATCATCATCGGCAAACCGGAGCCGTTTCTGATGATCCAGGCGATGAAGCGAATGGGCGCGACCACCGAAACCACCGCAGCCGTCGGCGACCGTCCTGAGACCGATATCCTCTCGGCGCAGCGGGCGGGAATTCTGAGCATCCTCGCCCTGTCCGGTGCGACCGACCGCGACCGCCTGTCCACATTTGACATCAAGCCCGATCTGATCTTTGACGACATTCGCGCGCTGATGGCCGCCTGGGCGCGCGTATTGGCCTGATTATGTCCTCTTTTCCCGCTCCGAACAGCATCTTTGATCTAGGCGCGAGCGCGCTCGATGCCCAGATGGCCCTGTGGCGACAACCCAAATTCCGCGCCGGGCAAATCTGGCAGTGGCTGTACGTGCACATGGTCAGCGATTGGGATGAGATGACCAACCTGCCCAAGTCGCTGCGCGAGCAGTTGGCCCACGTCTACACGCTTGGCCCGCTGGCGCCGATCGGCGAGCAGATTTCTTCCGACGGTCAGACGGAGAAAACGCTCTTTCGCCTGGTCGACGGGGCGACGATCGAAAGCGTGCTGATGCACTATGAGGGCCGCAACACGGTGTGCGTTTCCACTCAGGTTGGGTGTCCCATCGGCTGCACCTTTTGCGCCACCGGGCAAAGCGGGTTTGAGCGCAACCTGACTGCCGGCGAGATCATCGCCCAACCGCTTTATTTTGCGTCAAGGCTGCGCGCGCAGGCGCAGTCGGTGAGTCACATTGTGGTGATGGGGATGGGCGAGCCGTTGATCAACTATGACGCCACCTGGCAGGCCGTCGGAACCTGGAACGACCAGCGGGGGTTCAACGTCGGCGCGCGCCGGATCACCCTCTCGACAGCCGGGTACATTCCCGGCATCGAACGGCTGGCCGAAGAATCGCTGCAAGTGGGGTTGGCCGTGTCGCTGCACGCACCAACCGACGCCCTGCGCAGCGATCTGGTGCCGCTCAACAAAACCTACCCTTTGGCCGATTTGCTTAAAGCGTGCCAGGCTTACATAGCGCGAACCGGGCGGCGGATCACCTTTGAATACGCGCTGATCGACGGGATCAATGACTCACCTGCTCAAGCGCGACATCTGGCCGCGCTGCTGAATCGACTGTTGTGCCACATCAACCTGATCCCGCTCAATCCCTCGTCGGGCAGCAACCTGCGCCCATCGTCGTCCGGCCGGGTCAGTGAGTTTCAGCGCATCCTGGAGGAAAACGGCATCGCTGTTACGGTGCGCCTGCGCCGGGGCATCGACATCCAGGCCGGCTGCGGGCAGCTCCGCCAACAGTCAAAGCAAGATCACCCTTGATTTTTTCTCCAAAGCAGTGTATATTACTGCCCATGACTATCAAAATTGCGCCTTCTATCCTGTCAGCTGACTTTGGCCGCTTGCGCGACGAGGTCATAGCAGCCCAGACTGCCGGGGCAGACTTGATTCACTGCGACGTGATGGACGGGCACTTTGTGCCCAACATCACCATCGGGCCGCTGGTGGTACGCGCCGTGCGCGCGGCGACCGCCCTGCCGCTCGACGTACACCTGATGATTGAGCAGCCTGAGCGGTACATTGCGCAGTTTGTCGAGGCCGGCGCCAGCAATATCACCGTACACTGGGAGACCTGCCCGCACCTGCATCGCACGCTCCAACAGATCAAAGATCTGGGCGCGCAGGCCAGCGTCACCATCAATCCCGGCACGCCGCTCAGCGTGCTGGAAGAGGTCTTGCCCGATGTGGGTATGGTGCTGCTGATGACGGTCAATCCGGGGTTCGGCGGGCAGTCGTTCATTGAAGCAATGCTGTCCAAGATCGAACGGCTGTGCGAAATGCGGGAAAAGCACGGGCTGGGTTTTGATATCGAGGTTGACGGAGGCATCAACACGCAAACAGTCGAGCATGTCGTGCGCGCAGGGGCAAATGTTTTGGTGGCCGGGGCAGCCATTTTTGCTGCGCCGGAAGGGATCGACGTTGCGATGGGCCAGCTCAGAGCGGGGGCAAACCGTGCGCGCGCCGGGATGTGAGATACAATCGATGCAAAAAAACAGGCTCTCACTCGCGTAAGAGCCTGTTTTCACCGAAACGCAAACTGGTTATGCGCTGACAGTTTTGTTTATTGTGCGCAGGCACTTGGTGCAAGCATAAACCCGGCGGGTCCGACCATTCTTGGTCATTCTAACCTTTTGGACGTTTGCTTTGAACTTGCGCTTGGTCTTGTGCAAAGAGTGAGGAACATTGTTCCCAGACATTTCCTGTTTGCCGCAAATATCGCACTTGGCCATTGTTAACATCCTTTCCAGAATTTAAGCGAGACGAAAGCGTCTCGCAAGTGTTATCCAATCATAGAAGTTGAGCAGGTTCCTGACACAGGCTACATATCATACCACAAGACAGAGATTTTAGCAAACGAGGATACTTGATGAGTGAAGCAAATGTTCAAGGACGAATCCAAGTATTGCCCGGCGCTGTAGCCACAATCGCCAATCACGCCGTTCTGAATTCGTATGGCGTGGTGGGGATGGCGGCCAAAAACCTAGTCAATGGCCTGGCCCAGGTGCTGCGCCCCGACAGCAAGCGGGGCGTCGAAGTCCATATCGAAGATGACCAGATCCGAATCGACCTGTATGTAGTCATCGAATATGGAGTGCGCATTACCACGGTAGCGCGCAACATTATGAGCAGCGTCAAGTTTAGCGTCGAAAAAGTGGTCGGCGTGCCTGTAGCCGAGGTCAATGTACACATTCAAGGGCTGCGCGTCAGCAGCAACACCTAGTCACGCCGTCCGTCCGGGATCGACAGAAAGCAAACGGAATCCAACGCCTTGACGATGAACGACAACCGCAAGTCCGTATCCGAGCAGGAGCGAGTGTTTTGAACAATTATTCCCCGGCCCAAAATGCATTTTCAAGCCCTGGTACTGCTCCGTCAAACAATAGCAAGCCTATTTTTGCCTGTGACGGGCAGGGCTTCAAGCAGCTTTTGAATTCCAGCCTCAAGTGGCTGGAACTGCATACAGACCACGTCAACAGCCTGAACGTCTTTCCCGTGCCTGATGGCGACACGGGCATCAATATGTACCTGACCCTGCAAGCCGCCTGTCAAGAAATCGCCGGCAGCCCCGCTCAGGAGGTCGGCACAGTGGCTCACCTCGCTTCTCGCGGCGCGTTGATGGGCGCGCGTGGCAATTCGGGAGTCATTCTCTCCCAGATTCTGCGCGGCCTGGCTCAAGGATTGGAAGGCAAGGAAGATTTCAGCGCAACCGAGTTTGCTCAGGCCCTGAAGCGCGGTTCTGAGGTGGCCTACAAAGCGGTGATCAAACCTGTGGAAGGCACCATTCTGACTGTGATCCGTGAATCGAGTGATGCGGCGTTTCAGGCTGCGCCCCAGTTGTCAGACCTGCGCGACCTGCTCGAATACGTCGTCCACGAGGCACGCGACAGCGTCTCTCGCACCCCCTCTTTGCTGCCGATACTGCGCGAGGCCGGCGTGGTCGATGCAGGCGGGCAAGGCCTGTTTGTGATCCTCGAAGGAATGTCACGTTATGCTCACGGTGATGTCGTCCCCACCACCCAGGCTCTGGATCGCTCGGTCGATCTGCACACCAACACGCATTTCGAACAAGAATACGGCTATGACGTGCAATATGTGATCAGTGGCACCAATCTGGATGTAGCCCAGATCCGCGAGGACATTTCGGCGATGGGCGACTGTCCGCTCGTCGTTGGCGACAACACGACAATCAAAGTTCACGTGCATACCCCCTCTCCCGGCGATCCGTTGAATTACGGGGCGCGCGCTGGCTCGCTCAGCCGGGTGATCGTCGAGAATATGCAAGAGCAGTACCAGGAGTTCATTATGGGCCGGGCCAGCCCGCTGGTGCCCACGACAGCTAGAGAAGAAAAACTGGACATCGCCATAGTTGCCGTATCACCGGGGCCGGGCTTGAGCCGCGTATTCGAAAGCCTGGGCGTCAGTGTGATCGTGCCCGGCGGGCAGACGATGAACCCCAGCATCGAGCAACTGCTCGACGCTGCCGAGAAAGCTCCTTCCGACCAGGTGATCATTTTGCCCAACAACTCGAACATCATTCTTGCCGCACAGCAGGCCCAGGCGTTGGCCGAAAAACGTGTCCGCGTGGTGCCCACCAAAAGCGTGCCGCAGGGCATCAGCGCGATGCTGGCCTACAACTATACGATGGACCTGGATGCCAATACCCGGGCGATGGAGCGCAGCGCCGACGAGGTCTGCACCGCGCAGATCACCGTCGCCGTACGCGACGCGCGCATTGATGACCTGCAAGTGCGCGAAGGCCAGTTGATCGGCCTGCTCGACGGCAAATTGATCGTCACCGGCACCGAGATCGAGGTGTTGGCCCTGGTTTTGTTCGAGCAGATCGATATGGATGAGATCGAAGTCGTGACCCTCTACTTTGGCGAAGATGTCACCACGGCTCAGGCGCAAAACCTGGCCGCCCGGCTCCAAGAAACCTTTCCAGAGGTTGAATTTGAGGTCATCGACGGCGGGCAGCCACATTATCACTATATCATTTCCGCAGAATAACCCCGGTTCTCAGGGATACAGGAGAAAAAACCAAGCATGAGTGTGCATATTGTGACCGATTCGACTGCGCGCTTTGCATCTGATGAGTACAAAAGGTTGCCGATCACGGTGATGCCGCTGCACATCCATTTCGGCGACAAGGCTTATCTCGACGGTGTTGATATTGACGAAAAACAGTTTTTTCAGCTCTTAAAGACTGCCAAGGAACCGCCGCGCGCCCTTCCGCCGACGATTGAAGAATTCAATCGCCTCTACAACAAACTGTATGCGGGTGGAAATGACGTCATCTCCATTCACCTGCCAAGCCGGCTGGGCCGCACCTGTGAAAATGCCCAACGCGCGGCCAGTACGCTCCTGGGGCAATGCAAGATCGAAGTCATTGACGGGGCCACCACCTCGCTGGGTCTGGGCATCCTGGCCGAGGCCGCCGCACGCGAGACGCTCAAGGGCGAATCGCTTGATAATATCGTGCGCCACGTGCGCGGGATCATTCCGCAAATCTATATCGTCTTTTTCGCCGACAAGCTCAACGACCTCAAACACGCCGATGGCATCGGTCAAGCGCAGGCACTGTTGGGCACAATGCTGGGCATCAAACCGCTGTTTACGCTCGAAGAAGGCGAGATTTTGCCCATCGAAAAGGTGAAAACGCGCGAGGCAGCGATCGAAAAGCTGATCGAGTTTGTGACAGAGTTTGATGCCATCCACCAGGTAGCAATCATTAAAAATTCCAACGAATCGACCGAAGAGACAGTGTTCATCACCGAGCAACTGCATGAGGTTTTTCCAGAGATCGCCGTGCCGGTAATAACCTACAGCCCTGTGCTGGCATCCTACGTGGGGCCAAACGCGCTTGGTGTCGTCGTTTACGAAGATACATCTTTTGAAATTTAGAACAGCGAGGTCCTTTGAGTTCAATCGTCGACAAACTCCAAAAAATGCTGGCCCTGGAAATCGAACAGGGATATCAGAATAAAGCCGTCATCGGCGGGTTAAAAGGTGTCTTGAGTTGGTGGCCGAAGCAGGCGCATGATTTCTATGTTGCCCCTGCACAAGGCCAGATCATCGACCGGGTAGTTGCGTTGATTGATGGGTATGCAGCCTGCGCCGAAACGGAACAGCGCGCCCAGGCCGTCACCGACATCCAGGAGCAGTTAGCACAACTCGAAGGTCCGTCGGTGCAGTCGTCGCCTGAACAGGCAGCCGCTATGTTTGCAGAGCCTCAACCGCTCGAACCCACACCCCGCGCAGCGCCTTCTGTGTCGCGCACAGACGAACCTGCCGAATCGAGCGAAGAACCGATCAATGGCTCCCGGTTGGGATTGAAATCGCCCGTCACCGTGCTCTCGGGCGTCGGCGATACGCAAGCCCGGCGGTTGAAACGGCTGGGCATTGAGACGATTTATGATATGCTCTACTTTTTTCCACGGCGGCACGAGGATTATTCGCAGCTCAAGCCGATTGCCCAGCTCCAATACGGCGAACAGGTGACGGTCATCGGCACGATCCGCGCCACGCGGCTCAAACGACATCGCGGCGGCACGGCGATCGTCAACAGCATCGTCGCCGACGGTTCGGGCAGCATCCAGGCCACATGGTTCAACCAGCCTTATCTCGCCGAACAGCTCAAGCGCGGCCGGCAGATCGTACTCAGCGGTCAGGTCGATGAATACCTGGGGCGCAAGGTGATGAACAGCCCCAAGTGGGAGGCGCTCGAGGTCGAGCAGATCAGCACCGGACGGTTGGTGCCCGTTTATCCGCTCACACAGGGCTTGGGCGCCAACTGGCTGCGTAAAATGATGAAACGCACCGTCGATTATTGGACCAAGCGCCTGCCCGATTATTTGCCCAAGACGATGCGCGACCGGCTCAACTTGCTCTCGCGCGAAGAGTCGGTCGCCCAGATGCACTTTCCAGACAGCGCCGATCAACTCGCCCGCGCGCGGCGGCGGCTGGCCTTTGACGAGTTTTTCATCTTGCAATTGGGCGTTTTGCGCCAGCGACAGCAGTGGCGTGGCGAACCGGGCGTGTCGATCCCGGTCAAACAGGATGAGATCGATGCTTTTTTGTCGACCCTGCCTTACGCGCTGACCGGCGCGCAAAAACGCACCCTGAACGACATCGTGCAAGACCTGCTCACTGACCGCCCGATGAGCCGGCTGATTCAGGGTGACGTGGGCTCGGGCAAGACGGTGGTCGCTGCGGCGGCGGTCTATCTGACCGCCCAGGCGGGCTACCAGGCAGCGATCATGGCCCCGACCGAGATTTTGGCCGAGCAGCATTTCAAAAACGTCGGCCAACTGCTGGCCGAACACGGCGTCAGCGCGTGCTTGCTCACCGGCAGCGTGCCCGACGCCGAAAAAGAGGTCATCTATGCCGAACTGGCCGCCGGCAAAACCCAGGTCGCAATCGGCACACACGCGATCATCCAGGAGCGGGTCGAATTTCGCGCGCTGGCCCTGGCCGTCGTCGACGAGCAGCACCGCTTTGGCGTGCGGCAGCGCGGCATTCTGCGCAGCAAAGGCTATAACCCGCACATCCTGGTGATGAGCGCCACACCGATCCCGCGCACGTTGGCCCTCACCGCCTATGGCGATCTGGACCTCTCGATCATCGACGAGATGCCGCCGGGCCGCCAGCCGATCCAGACCAAGTGGTTCGCGCCCGCCGAACGCGAGCGCGCCTACCGCTTTATCCAGGCACAGATTCAAAAGGGGCGGCAGGCGTACATCATCTGCCCGCTGGTGGAAGAATCGGAAAAAATTGAAGCCAAAGCCGCCGTTGAAGAGCACGAACGGCTGCAAAAATCGGTCTTTCCCGATCTGCGCCTGGGCCTGCTGCACGGGCGGCTCAAAGGCGAGGAAAAAGAGCAGGTCATGCGCCAGTTCAGCGAAGGCAAGCTGGACATCCTGGTCTCGACCTCCGTAGTCGAAGTGGGCATCGACGTGCCCAATGCCACGGTGATGATGATCGAAGGAGCGAATCGCTTTGGCCTGTCGCAGTTGCACCAGTTTCGCGGACGCGTAGGGCGCGGCGAACACCAGTCGTACTGCATCCTGCTCGCCGACACCGTCACCGATGTGGGCGAAGAGCGTTTGCACGCGATAGAGGAAACACAGGATGGTTTTGTATTGGCCCAAAAAGACCTCGAAATGCGCGGCCCGGGCGACTTTTTTGGCATTCGCCAGAGCGGCTTGCCTGAACTCAAGCTGGCCTCGCTGGGCGACACGCCCCTGCTCGAACTGGCCCGTCGTGAAGCAATTGAGTTGTTTCAAGTCGATCCCACGCTGTCGTTACCCACTCACCGGCTGTTGGCTTCCCAGGTCGATCGGTTCTGGGGCGGCGAAGGCGATCTGAGTTAGTGCCTACGATGATGACCATTGCAGTATATCCCGGCAGCTTTGACCCGGTGCATAACGGGCACATCGACATTGCCACACGGGCTTCCGGCCTGTTCGACCGGCTGATCGTCGCCATCTATGACCGGCCGATAAAAAACATCTGGTTCAGTCCCGATGAACGCACCGAAATGATGCGCCAGGCACTCGCTCACCTTGACAATGTGAGCGTGACGCATTACAATGGATTAACTGTTGATTTTGTCCGTTCACAGGGTGCGCAGGTTGTGGTACGCGGCCTGCGCATGGCCTCCGATTTCGATCTGGAATATCAGATGGCACTGACCAACAAGGCACTGACCCAGGACATCGAAACCGTGTGCCTGTTTACCGATCTGAATTATGCGTTTATCAGTTCGAGTATGATCAAGGAGGTCGCTGCCGCGGGCGGCGACATTTCCAAGCTGGTGCCCGGACACGTCCGGCAGGCTTTGGCCATCCAGGTGACCCGCCGCTCCAGTTGACAGGCAATCAGGATTGGGGGCTGGCAAACGTTGTTGGTGGTCATTGCGGTTTTTAAATCTGACCGCAATGACAAACCTGAGGGGAGGTGATTATCATCGAAATCAATCTGCTCTTAGACCGGTTAGAAGCATTGTTGGTTGAAAGCCGACCATTTTTCTTCACATCCAGTGTCATCGTCGACCGGGAGCGATGCTTTGATCTCATCAACCAGATGCGCATCTCGATCCCCGAAGAGGTCAAGAAGGCCCAGCGAGTGCAGCGAGAGCGCGACCGGATCATCGCCCAGGCCAACGAAGAAGCCGAGCGGATCATCGAGTTGGCCCATCAGCAGGCCGAGGAACAGGTTTCAGCGCATCAGGTCATCCAGCAGGCACAAGATCGGGTCAAGATCATCCTGGAACGCGCCCAGCGAGAGGCCGATGAGATTCGATACGGGGCTGATGAATATGCGCGCAACGTACTGGTGCAACTCGAAGAGCAATTGATCGGTCAGCTCACCACCGTGCGCAACGGCATCACGACGTTGGAACACAACCAGGTGGTGCCAGAATCGCCGACCAGTTCGACGCAGTGGCCTCCACACTCCGGCGCTTGACACAAATGCCATAATTGCCTATAATAAGCGTTCGTGTCAACCGGGATTACAAGTCAAACGCATCGCGTGACACGTGCATCGCGTGACACGTTTGATGTCCAGTAAGCATTTTGTTTTTAGGAGTAAGTCAAGTGGCTGCTGTACCGAAGCGTAGAGTTTCTCCAGGTCGTCGCAATCGCCGACGTGCCAATGATGGGCTCAAGCCTCGCACCCTGGTCGAGTGTCCAAACTGCCGGGCGAAAACGTTGCCGCATCATGTCTGTCCGTCTTGCGGGCACTATCGTGGTGTCGAGGTTATCGAAGTCAAGAGCTAGGCTTTTGTCAGGCAACAATTGACAGAGCATTGTGTTTGGCTTGGAACAAGCCTATCGGGGCCATAGAGCCTCGCAGATGCCGTGCAGTCGCGTTAACACTCGCACGGCTTTCTGTATATTAGGCCTATTCTCCAATCCTAAAATTCGCTCCATGCCCCGAGGACGGGAGCCAGAGCAATTTTAGGATAGATTCCAAGCCCTGTTCAGTTCCGATTCATTCGGGATAGGATATGATTCACACCAAACTATGTGACCTGCTCAACATCAAATATCCGATCATCCAGGGGGGAATGGCCTGGGTTTCTACGGCTTCCCTGGTCGCCGCAGTGTCAAACGCGGGCGCGCTGGGCGTGATTGGCAGCGGAAATGCGCCTCCTGAGTTCGTAGCCGACCAGATCAATCGCGTCCGCACAAGCACCGACCGTCCATTTGGCGTTAATGTACCCCTGTTTTCGCCCTATGCAGACCAGGTGATCCAGATTTGCATTGATAAGCGCGTGCCGGTGGTGACCACCGGCGCGGGCAGTCCGGGCGCGTACATCGGGCCGCTGAAACAGGCCGGGATCAAGGTTTTTCCACTGGTTTCGTCGGTGGCTCTGGCCAGACGGCTGGAACGGCAGGGCGTCGACGGGATGATCGTCGAAGGGCAGGAGTCGGGTGGACACACCGGCGACGTGTCGACGCTGCCATTGGTTCCGCAGGTGATCGACGCGGTCAATGTGCCGGTGATCGCCGCCGGAGGCATCGCCGATGGGCGCGGATTGGCGGCGGCGCTGGCCTTGGGCGCAGTCGGCGTGCAGATGGGCACACGCTTTATCTGCACGTTCGAATGCGCCGTGCATCCTAATTATAAACAAAAGATTGTCGATGCCAGCGATCGTTCGACAATCGTCACCGGGACGTCGCTGACTCATCCCGTGCGCACGCTCAAGAACCGGATGAGCCGCGAATTTGCCCGTATGGAAAAGGCGGATCAGATCAGCGCAGACGAACTGATCGCCTTTGGCACGGGAAAATTGCGCCTGGCCGCAGAACAGGGTGACGTTGACAACGGCTCGGTGATGGCCGGACAGATCAGCGGCTTGATCAATGACATTCTGCCCGTCGCCGAGTTGATCGAGCGCATCATGGCCCAGGCCGACGCGCAAATTATGGCCCTGGCCCGCCTGTCTGCGTCCTAGTTTATGGCTTTGTCTCTTTCTGATGAGAATCTAATAATTCTAGAGTATACTAAAGGCCACAAGGAGAGTTTCCAGTGAGTGAGAGAGCACCGGGTCAGGTCACGATCGCTCCTGAGGTATTGGTCACCATCGTTCAACTAAGCGTGCAGAACATTCCGGGCGTGTACGCGATGACAACCAACTGGACGCGCGATGTCAACCGTTTTTTTGGCGATGCCCGTGTGGGTGATGGCGTTCAGATTCAGGTGCGCGATGACCAAGTTACCATTGACTTGTACGTGGTCGTCGATCGTCAAGTGACTATGCTCCAGCTTGCCCGCCGCATCCAGCAAGAGGTCGCGCGGGCGGTGAAAGAAATGACCGGGATGGGCGTCCAGTCCATCAATGTTCACATTACTGAAGTCTATTATCCTCAGACATCAAGTATTCGCCCGGCCCAGGATTGATTGGCTTTTTTCATCTGCGCGCGGGTTGACGAGCATACCGGCGTCGACTGGACCGGGGCCGTAAATACACTTGAAACTCAACCGTGAGCGCTTGACTGCGGAGGCACAGATTGCAGGTTCGAAGGCAAGCCCGTATTGTCGCGCTGCAAGCTCTTTATGAAATCGATTGCGTTCATCACCCACCCGGTCTTGTATTGCAGCAGCGTTTGCAAGAGAGCGAGATGCCCGACGAAGGGCAGGCGTTTGCACGCCTGCTGATGCAGGGTGTTCTTGAAAACCAGGCACACCTCGACCAATGGATCGGCACGTATGCGCCCGAGTGGCCTATCGAGCAAATGTCGATCGTCGATCGTAATGTGCTGCGTATCGCCCTGTTTGAATTCCTCATCGACGGCGGCACGCCGCCCAAGGTAGCGGTCAATGAGGCCGTTGAGCTGGCCAAAGCATTTGGCAGTGACAGTTCGCCGAGGTTTGTGAACGGCGTTCTGGGCAGTCTGTTTGCCAAATACGTGCCCGAAGTCCAGTCCAAAAAGCGACGTCGCAACACATCCCAAAAGACAGACGACACACATCAAGGGTGACTTATGTTTGACAATTTTGGAGCAGGCGAATTATTTATGCTCGCCGTCTTTGCGCTCTTGTTCTTTGGCCCGGAACGGCTGCCACAGATGGGCGCCAAGCTGGGCCAGTGGCTTGGCAAATTGACCCAGCAGTCCAAGCTGTTCATGAACCAGTGGCGCGAAGAGGCTCTTGTGATCCACGAAGCGGTCGAAGAAGTACGCGGCATCCGCGACGAGATCGCTGCCACACAACGCCAGCTTGCCGACACGATGAAATCGGCTCAGAGCGACGTCAACCAGAGCCTGGACGAAGTCAAGGGAGCGCTTGGCGGCTCCAACGCAACGCTTGAATCACTGGCTGCCGCCGCCAAAGATCAAGAGCGCACGCGCCAGCTCGAACAGGCAGCCCCAAAAGCCCACGGCGAACAGGAAGCAATCGAAAAGACGCAAGCCATCCTGGCCAATGTGCAGGCCCAGTTGACGGGCGCGCAAATCCCCGCCGGTACAGAGCACCCTCAGGAACCTTCCCCGACCCTGGAGCCGCAACAGCTCGATCCGCTGGCTCAGCTCGAACGGGCCAAAATGGAATGGCGTGACAGGTTAGCCGCAACCCCACCCGCGCAGAACGTGTTAGGCTCGCGCGTGGTCCAGGAGCCGACCGCCAGCAAGCCCAAAGGCCCCACGGCGAGCGAGCGCACGGCGCAGGTGATGGAACGGATGCGCCGGCAGATGGCCGGAGAACCGGTCGATGACCTGGAAACGCTGGTGGCCCCGCCTCCTCTTGAGCCGACGGCGGCGTTGACGCCGCAAGAACCGCCGATTCAAACACAACCAGCGGCTCCATCGGAGCCGACGGCTCCGGCAGGTGTTCAAGACCCGGCGGGCGTGGAACAAGCACCCGAAGACGAGTGGACCCGCACGCGCAATTTGATTCTGGAGGGAATGAAAGGCAAAACCGGGCCGGTCCAGATCAAGAGTGCGTCGGCGCCGCCAGAGGCAGCGCCCAAAAAGGAAGCGGTGCGCCTGCCCGAGATCGCGACTGTCGTATCTGACAATGGCACCCAGACCAAGATCGTCGAACTGAACGGGCAGGTTGCCTCTTTGCAGGACGAAATCCAGTCGTTGAGAAAAGCGCTTGAAGCGCTGCGCGCCGAAATGCTGCTCAAGACTGCACTGCCCACGCGGGCGCCGACGAGGATAGAGGAATGAGCGAAAAACCCGAGGGCAAGGGCATCGAAAATCAGAAAATGATGACCTTGATCGAGCACCTGCTTGAACTCAAGGATCACGTGCTGCGTGTTGCCATCGCCCTGGTCATCTGCGGCGCGGCGAGCTTTGCCTTTGCCAGCAAGATTTTCGACTGGATCCTCCTGCCGTTGAACAATGCCGTGATTGCCTATAACACCCGCTATGGCGCAGCGTCCGAGATCATCAACACCGATCCGACAATGATGATCGGCCTGTTTATGAAGATTTCGCTGTTCAGCGGTGCGATCATCGCCATGCCCTTTATCGTGTACCAGATTTTGCATTACGTGCTGCCCGGCTTGACCCGCAGCGAGCGGCGCGCGTTGATTGTGATCATTCCCAGCGCGACCCTCTTTTTCATCGGCGGGGCGGCCTTTGCCTACTTTTTGATGGTCCCCACGGCGATCCCTTTTTTGCTCGGTTTTGCCTGGACGCTGCAATTCGGCGGAGGCATCGTGGAGCAAAAGTGGGAGGTATCCAAGTACCTGCCTTTTATACTCAATCTGGTCTTTTGGGTGGGGGTCAGCTTTGAGACGCCGTTGATTATGGCCTTTATCGCCCGGCTAGGTGTGGTAACGCACAAGCAGTTCCTGGCCGTCTGGAAATTCGCCGTGGTCGGCATCGGCGTGCTGGCCGCACTGATCACCCCCACGCCCGACCCGTTCAATATGGGCATCGTGATGGCCCCGCTGTTGATACTCTATTTTTTCGGCGTTTTCCTGGCCCGCGTCGTCGAGCCGAAGAACAAACCGGACGCCGAGGCGAGCAGCGCCTGACGGCGTATAGCCTTTTTTTGACGTACAGACGCCTCTGGCGGGTCGACTCGCCAGAGGCGTTGTTTTTTGCCTCGCCCTTGCGGCGGGCCGATCTCCCTTTTGACATTCCGTGCGCTTTATGCTATGCTTGACCTCGTAAACAACTTGGCATCGAAATAGATATTTTAGCGCAGTTCTTGGTCTCGATACGGCGCTATGAACTCTGCGGGTTTGTCGAACTCGTAGAGTTCGACGTGTCTACTCGACCAGCGAACTGCAAGTTCTGATGTCTCAAAGGAGCGCGCGATGATGTCCATTCCCTCCGCCATTCTCGACCTCGTCCAACGCTTCGACCTCACCGACCGCCAGATCGACGCGCTGGTGTACGAGCTGTACACCAACATGCCCGTCACTGGCAATGCTGTGCATTGCGCGCGCTCATCCCCGAGGACGGGGACGAGTTCAGCGCAAATAAACGATGTCCTTTGATACCATTGGGTCGCCCTCGAGGACGAGGGCTTGGAGCAACAAGGAACAGATTTTCAAGCTGCCGCTGGTGCTCGAACCACAGCCAGAAGGGGGATACACGATCACCTGTCCGTTGATCCCCGGCTTGATCACCGAGGCGGATACCTTGGATCAGGTACAGCCGCACGTCGCTGATGCGCTGGCCGCCCTGATTGAAGGCCATCAGGCTTTGGGCAAGCCGATGCCTCCGGCCTTGCATGCATAGGAAGCATTCAAACAGGCTTGATCAAGTCAGTAGCAGGTTATTGTGTTCAAATCTCCGAGGTCTGGCCGACCTCGGAGATTTTTGTTATATATCCAAATTCCGCACCTGCCGGGCGTGGGTCTGGATAAAGCGCCAGCGCGGGGGAACGGTCGGGCCCATCAACATCTCAAAGGTGCGGTCGGCCTCCAGCGCGTCTTCGATCTGCACCTGGAGTAAAAGGCGGCGGTTGGGGTCCAGCGTCGTCTCCCAAAGCTGCTCCGGGTTCATCTCGCCCAGGCCCTTGTAACGCTGCAAAGTGAACTTTTCATCATCCAGCGCGGCAACGCGCGCTTCCTTTTCCTCTTCCGAGTACAGATATTCGGCCTGGCGGCGACGCTCCAGCCGGTACAGCGGCGGCTGGGCGATGTACAGGTGCCCGCCCTCGATCAACGTGGGCATGTAGCGGAAGAAAAAGGTCAGCAGCAGGGTGGCGATGTGTGCGCCGTCGACGTCGGCGTCGGCGAGGATGATCGTCCGCCCGTAGCGCAGGCTGTCCAGGTCGAACTGGTCGCCGATGCCGCAGCCCAACGCCGAGATGATCGCCTGCACCTCTTTGTTGTCCAAAATTCGGTCGAGCCGGGCGCGCTCGGTGTTGAGGATTTTGCCGCGCAGGGGCAGCACGGCCTGGAAATTGCGGTCGCGGCCCTGCTTGGCCGAGCCGCCCGCGCTGTCGCCCTCGACGATGAACAGTTCCGTCCGGCCCGCGTCGCGGATCGAGCAGTCGGCCAGCTTGCCGGGCAGGGTCAGGCTTTCCAGTGCGCTCTTGCGGATAACCAGCTCGCGGGCGCGCTTGGCCGCCGTGCGCGCGCGCGACGTGGTGAGGCATTTGCTCACCACCGCCTTGCCGGCGGAGGGTGTTTCGTCCAGGAACGCCGCCAGCGCTTCGCCGACGACCGACTCGACCTGGCTGCGCACTTCGGGGTTCATCAATTTGACCTTGGTCTGACTCTCGAACTGCGGCTCGGTCAGCTTGACGCTGACGATGGCAGTCAATCCCTCGCGGGTGTCGTCGCCGGAAAAATTTTCTTCGCCTTCTTTGAGCAGGCTTTGCCGCCGCGCATAGTCATTGATCGCGCGGGTCACCGCCGAGCGCAAGCCGGTGAGGTGCGAGCCGCCGTCGACGGTGTGGATGGTGTTGGCAAAGGCGTACATCGAGTCGGCGGTGGCGTCGGTGTATTGCAACGCCGCTTCGATCCAGGTGTCATCGACCTGTTTTTCGACGTAAATCGGCGCGTGCAGCACCGCGCGGTTTTTGTTCAGATAACGCACAAAGGAACAGATGCCGTTTTCAAAGAAAAAGGCCATCTCGTGGGGCAGCGGGTCGGGGCTACGCTCATCGCGGACGTAAATGGTGGTGCCTTTGGTGACAAAGGCCATCTCGCGAAAGCGTTGCACGAGCGTTTCCCAGCGATAGCTTTTTTCTTTGCTAAAGATGGCCTCGTCGCGCAAAAACGTGACCGTGGTGCCCTTGCCCTGTGCCTTGCCGATCTCCTCGACCGGCGTCACCGGACGCCCTCGCTCGTAACGCTGCCGGTAGCGGCGCCCGTCGTTGTGCGGCGGCGGGTCGTCGACGACCACCTCCATCCATTCCGAGAGGGCGTTGACCGCCGAGACGCCCACGCCGTGCAGCCCGCCGGAGACCCTGTAGCCGCCGCCGCCGAACTTGGCCCCGGCATGCAGCATCGTCATAACCGTTTGCAGCGTGCTCAACCCGGTTTGCGGGTGGGTCTCGACCGGGATGCCGCGTCCGTTGTCGCGGACGGATACGCTCTCGTCGGCGCGCAAGATCACTTCAATGCGGTCGCACACGCCGACGAGCACTTCATCGATGGCGTTGTCGACCACCTCATAGACCAGGTGGTGCAGGGCGCGGCTGTCGGTGCCGCCAACATACATGCCGGGTCGCCGGCGCACGGCCTCCAGACCTTCCAATACCTGAACCTGGGCCGCGCCGTAGGGTTGGATTATCTCATTAGGTGACGTACGGTCTTGAGCCAAAATGCAAACTCCACAGAACTGACAAAATAAACAGGATCGGCAAGGTACTTCCAGGACGAATCCTCATCCTGTTCATCCCGAAAATTTTGTCAATCCTGTTCAGATTAGGGCTTTGGAGAAACATCAAAAGGTAGGCGCGGTTTCCATACCGCGCATCACCAATCGTCTTGGGTATTTACAAAGCTATAGAAAGCGCGCCTACACTGAAAATCTTGTGAATCCTGTTCTCATCGAATTAGAGTTCTTTGCGCGTGTCGGCGAGGATTTGCGCCACGCGCTCGCGCCAGCGGTCGTACCGGTCGCGGTAAAAGATCAGGCTACCGGCCAGCAGGCTGCTGCCGACGTAAGCGTTGCCGAGGATGCCGATCAGGGTCAGCCAAGCGCCCTTACTCAACTGCTGCCAGAGGATGGTCAGTCCGCCGCCGATCAGGTTGATCAGCACAAAGAGCCCCAGCGTGGGCCAGAAATTGCGCAGCACCACGTTGAGGCTGTTCCACAACGCCTGCCAGATGGTGGTGTGGTTGACCACCATCGAGGTGACGAAAAAGATGCCGTAAAAGGAAAGCCAGGTCAGCGCGCCCATCCCGCTGATGCCGACGATGATAGCCAGGTTGGCGCTGAACATGCTCAACAAGCCCAAAAACAAGAAAAAGGGCAGTCCAAGCAAGATCAGCGCGATCACGCGCAGCAGCCAAAAAAGCAGCACGCGCCCGCTGAGTTGGGTCACGCGCGACCAGAAAGATGGAGGATCGGCGGTCTTGTCGATCTCGGGCGAGATCCAGGTCAGATAGATCGCCCCAACGGCGACGCCGATCGACGAAACGAGGAGCGTCATTCCCAGCAAGATAGCTTGACTGCCGATCTGCCATACCGGGTGGTTTACAAAGGTGGCCTGAGATACAGAGATAGCAAGCTCGGGGATGTCGATCATTTGCAGGAAATAGATCCAGAACACCTCGTAGACCGAGGGCAGGTGATACCCCGCCCCGCCCCAGACGAGCAGGCTGGGCATCCCCAGCATCCGCACGCGCAGCGAAGAAAACAGGTTGTAATTCTTGCCCACACCGTCAAGGGTGGTCCGGATCATTTCGACCAATTCCGGATCGCTCTGCCCGGCTTGAGCAAGCAGGTCCGAATCGATTAACACGTCACTCACATCACTGACAATGTGGGCAATGGCCGCCTGCGGCCCCAGCCACAAAAAAAGATCAACCAGCACTGGGATCAGCAGAACCCACCACCGGCGGTGGATCGTACTGAATCCCTGACTCAACGCATCGATGATACTCAAACTGCTTGCTCCTCCCGGCGAAGGGGTTTGTCAACTCGCCAGCGGACATTTTAACCTTCACGCGCCCGTCACTTGAGAAGTGACGGGCACACAAGCCGACGGCTATTTTAGCACACTTGGACGTAAAAGCAAAGGCACAAGATTTGCATTCAGCTACAGAGTGTGCTAATCTCCATAAAGTGTGTTTTAGTGCCCGGCTTTGCCGCGCGCTAAAAATACACAAAATATCATTCTATGTCATCTACCAGGAGTCTATCTATGAGCACGCGATTGCTTGATCCCCAAACCCTCCAAACGCTTCAACCCGCCCACGCCCTGTGGCAGCACTACCGCCCTGAGGATGCGCCCTATCGCTTCCAGGCCCAAACGCAAGTCGAGGCCGAACGCTGGCAGGCCGACACCCGGCAGGCGCTGAACGACACGTTGGGTTTTCAAAATTGGCCCGTCGTCGATCCAGAGCCGGAGGTGATCGAGTCGGTAAACAAGGGCGATTACCTGCGCGAAAAGGTGCTGCTGCGCACGTCGCCGCACACCTCGATGCCGGTGTACCTGCTGATCCCCCAAGGCGATCCCCACCCACGGCCCGCAGCGATCGCTTTTCACGGGCACGGCTACGGTGTCAAAGACATCGTCGGCTTGTGGGAAGACGGCGACGAGCGCGACACTGCCGACGGCTATCACAAGGACTTTGCTGTGGCGCTCTGCCGGCGCGGGTTTGCCGTCGCCGCGCCGGAAATCTCATGCTTTGGCGAACGGCAAACCGACTTTTCCTACCTGCAAGGGCCGATCCGTGGCAGCGCACCTTCGACCTGCGATCATACGGCCAAGCTGGCTTTTCACCTCGGCGGATCGGCGCTGGGCCTGCGCGTGTGGGATGCCAAACGGCTGAT
>JAFGEY010000006.1 GCA_016931365.1 Anaerolineae bacterium | reverse complement strand
GCCCCGCAACTGACCTGGCGCGAAAAACTGGTCGCCGGCACGTATACCCTGTTCGATTTAGGATTCATTCTGTGGGTGATCGGTCTCAACATCGTATTCTATAACTTTTTCAGCCGGTCATATCCCCTACACGCCAAGGCGATCAACGCACTGATCCTGCTCGCCGGAGCAGCGCTTGTCGCTGGAGCCGTTCTGCTGATTGTGCAGGTATGGCCATGAAGATCTGCATGGTTTCCGACACCTTTTGGCCGCGCATCAACGGCGTCTCTGTTTCCGTGACCACGCTCACCGAATCGCTGCGCGCGTTAGGCCAGCAAGTCTACATCGTCGCCCCGGACTACACACAGTTGCCAGGTCGGCGCAACTTTATCGCCGGTTCGGATGCCGATATCGACGGTGTAATCCGCTTCCCGGCACACGGACTGCTCTTTTTCCCCGAAGATTGCTCGATCAACATCGTTGGACGCGACTATTTGAAACATGTCCAATTGATCCGCCGCTACAACTTTGATATCGTCCACACACACACGCCGTTGATGCTGGGCATTATGGCGATGTACTGGAACTATGGCAAGCGTGAGCGGTCGCGGCTGGTGCACACTTTTCACACCCTGTTTGAAGACTTTATCCCCTGCTACTTTCCATTCTGTTACCTGCCGGGCTGGTTTTCGCGCCGCTTTGCGCGCTGGTTTACGATGAATGCTTTTCACTGGTACTGCAACCATTTTGACCAGGTCATCGTCCCATCACAGCAGGTGGCCGATCTGCTGCGGGCTTATTTCGTCACGCCGCCGGTCAAGGTGCTGCCGACAGGCATCCGGCTCGAACAGTTTCAAAACGGCAACGGGGCACGCATACGACAAGCGTGGGGTATTGGCCCGGACGAAAAATTACTGCTGTTTGCGGGGCGCGTGGGGTTTGAAAAGGGCATCGATTTAATTCTTAAAGCGCTGCCCAGTATTATCGAACGATATGAAAAAGCACGGCTGGTGATTGTCGGGCAGGGACCGGCGGAAAGCTCATTGAAAAAACTGATCCGTGAGCTGTACCTCGATCCGTATGTCACCTTTGCCGGCTATCAACCCCACGCCGAGATGGCCCACATCTATGCAGCCGCCGATCTGTTCCTCCTGGCCTCGCAAACTGAGACACAGGGATTGGTCACGGTTGAGGCAATGGCGGCAGGCACGCCGGTAGTCGCCGTGCGCGGCCCCGGCACGCTCGATCTGATGCAAAACGACCAGGGTGGACTGCTCAGCCCGCCCGATCCCGCCGAGTTCGCCAACCGCGTGGTGCAGTTGCTGACCGACCCGGTGCTATACGAACAAAAGTCACAACAGGCACTCCGCCGCGCTGAAACAATGTCATCGTTGTCGATGGCACGGCGAATGCTCCAAATCTACGAATCGCTACTATAAAAAATCGGGGCGAACCAAGGGCCGCCCCGATTTTTATGCCTCGTCCTGCTCGTCTTCAGACTCGCGCACCCAGGCAAATTTGCGGCGCAGCGTGGTGGGATAGTATTTCTCCAGCACGTCATACTCGACCTCCTGTCCCCATTTGTGATAAACGCGCGGGTCGATGTACGACTTGAGACTGGTGCCCAGGTTCCAGGTGCGATTGCCGGTCGCTGCGTCACGCTGCACCTCGATCTTACCTACGGCCTCCTCGGCACGATAAACCCGTCCTTGCGCCATTTCGACGTGCTGGCGTGCGGTCACCTCGCGTTTCTCATAGCGCGCAGCCACCCGCTCGCGTTGCTTTTCGTTCGCCGTGGCGATTTTTTCCTCGGCTTCAGCCAGCAGACCTTGCAATTTGGCCTGGCACTCTTGCAAGTGGGCCAGGAATGTGTTGCGGCGCGCCTGCGCCTTTTCCAGCCGCTCCTGGTAGCGCTGCTGCCGCGCCTCCCAATCGCCGGTGGCCTTTTTGGTGTGATTGCACAACATGGCGGCGGCCATGTTGGCGTCAACGACAGCCTTCCACTTTTTGTATTCCGGATCCTCGGCGATCACGCCCGACGTTTCCAGACTCTCATAAACGGCCATCGTCGCGTGGTGAGTGCGGAACACCTTGGCCGACAGCCCTTTCTGAATGCGGGAAAGAAAACTGTTGACCGCCCGGCTGCCAATATCAGGGAAAAGCTGCGGCAGGTCGCGCGTGGGATGCCATTCTTCTTCGGACGATGAGCTCGACGGACGCGCCGTGGCGATCAATTCCTGCATCACGCCATACACCAATGGCGGCAAAGTCAATTCCTTGTGCCACTCTACCGAGTCCTTGCCCAAAAAATTGAACCCGGCGCGCCCATCAGGATGCAGGGTAACGTGTTCGGGACGCAGCGTCGTCGCGCCGACGGTATCGGCCTCATCGGCCTCTTTTTCGTCGCCCACGCGCATACACAACACGTCGATCAGGTAGCAAGCCATCGCAACCATTCGCCGGCGGGGATTGTCGTCGCGCAGGCCCTGCTGGATGCGCACGCGGATTTCGTCCAGGCGCTCGTGCAGCAACGAAATTTTGTCAAACTTGTCCGCTTCGCGCCGCTGCTTGAGCGGGGCCGTGTCGCTCAGCCAGATGTACTTGAGCTTGCCGGCAAGCTTGTCATCCCAGCGGGCGATCCACAGCGAAGCGGGCTGCCAGACGATCTCATGCCAGTTTCCCTCAGGCCGCGGCGCGTCGGGGCTGAGGTTGAGAGTCACATCCGCTTGTCTGGCTCCGGCTTTCCAGCGCCCGCGCAGCGGATGCTCG
Source organism: Anaerolineae bacterium (assembly GCA_016931365.1). Next base: position 5,155 of record JAFGEY010000006.1, on the reverse strand, counting down.
CCTCGCCCCATAAAGATGCCGCTCGGTTCGGCCAGATAGCCGCCCAGTTCGACGCGATTGCCATTGACGGTCGCATAGCCATATTTTTCTTTCAACGCTTCGCGGATCGCCTTGCGCACAGCGGCAGCCTCTTTGCGCTCCTCGTCGGTCATACTAGCCTTGCGCTCGCGCTCCAGTTCGACCACGCGGATCGCTGAGCCAAACTTGACCTCATCGCTCGACAGCGGCGGATCGATGCCCAAGGCCGCACTGAAATCAGCCATAAAGTTTTGCACAAAAACCGGGTCCTCGACGTAATCGGTGCCCTGTTTTTGAGCCCAGGCCAGGGCCATCTCTTCCTGGTCGGGCGTCAATTGGATGTCGCGTCCACGCACCTGGATGACCAATCCGCAACAAGATGGTGACTCGGGGATAATGATGCCGTTATGGATCAACTGCGTTAACAAGATGTTTTCCCTTTCTGTGCGACAGGTTTGCCCGCAAAACAAGAGGGTATGGTATCACAATCAAGCCAGAATTGCAAGCAAAGTCACACTGGTAGGATCAGGGGTGCGTCTGGGGAGGTACCAATCGCGGATAAACAAAAAGGACTGGCCTTGAGGCCAGCCCTTTTTATTTCGTCTGATTTGTTCGAAACTCAGGCCATCGTATCCAGCATCTCGGCGGTGACGCCATAGAGCAGTTTTGCGCCCTCGAAAAAGCGCCGCAGTTCTTCAACCATAAATTGCCCTTGTCGGTGCCGTGCCTGGATCGACGCCCCGGCGATGTGCGGGGTCAAAATCACATTGTCCAGCACGCGGAAGGGGTTGTCGGCGGGCAGCGGCTCCTGCTCGAACACATCGAGCGCAGCCCAGATGCGACCCGTTTGTAGTTCGGCCAGCAGTGCGTCATAGTCAATCACCCAGGAGCGCGCCGTATTGATGAAACAGGCCCCATCCTGGAGCAGTTTGAGTTGTTCAGCGCCGATCATGTGATGCGTCTCTGGCGTTGACGGCGCTTGCACCGAGACCACCGGGCAGCCGGCCAGAAGCGCGTCCAGATCGACCCTGGTCACGCCCAGTTCGGCGGCGCGCTCGTCGCCCAAATAGGGATCGTACACCCAGACCTCGGCTTCCAACGCGCGCAGCAGCTTGATGAAACAGCGCCCCGTATACCCCGCGCCGATCACACCGACGCGCGCGCCGGCGATCTCGCTGCCCAGGCCCAACGCGTGGGCGCTATCCCAATCGCCGGCCTTGAGAAATCGATCGTGCAGGTGTACCTGGCGTAGCAACAGCATGGTCAAGGCCAGCGACAGGTCGGCCACGGCCGGGGCGATGGCTGAAGCGGCGTGGGTGACGACGATGCCTCGCTCGAACACCGGCGGCGGCAGCATACCTTTAATGCTGCCCGCCGTATGTGCGATGAGCTTCAGCTTGTCGGCCGCAGCAAGCACCTCGTCGGTAAATTTGGGCGTGCCCCAACTGGTCAGCACAGCGTCAAAGCCGGGCAGCCGCACGGCCAGTTCGGCGGAAGAGAGGTTGCGCTCCTCGTCATGAAACGCAATCCGGCCGAGTTGGCGCAAGGCTTGATCGACTTGATCGGAAAAAAGCAGGGCATACAAACTGGGACGAAAAGCAACAAAAATCGTGGGTTTGAACGACATTGTGATTTCCTCCTTTGGCTGATCGGGATGTAGGTTTCCGGTAGCCCTTACGATTCGCTCTGAACAAGTTCGGGCAATTCGCACTCGACGCCAGCCATCATCAGGCCCAACGTCTCGCGGTCGGCGCGCGCGGCGGGGACAATGCTAACGATCCGCCCGCCGCACATCACGGCGATGCGGTCAGAGAGGGCCATAATCTCGTCCAGTTCGGCGGAAACCAGCAGCACCGCGCAACCCGCGTCGCGCATGCGAATGATTTCCTTGTGGATGTATTCAATCGAGCCCACATCGAGGCCGCGCGTGGGCTGGTTGGCGACGATCAACTTGATCGGGCGCGACAGTTCGCGGGCGACGATGACCTTTTGCTGGTTGCCGCCGGAAAGCTTGGACGCAGCAACGTAAGGGCTGGGCGTGCGCACGTCAAATTTCTCCACCAGTTTCCGGCCATTTTCGTCGATGGCCTGGTGGTTGAGCACGCCATGGCGGGCAAAAGGCGACAGATAGTAAGTACATAGTACCATATTGTCGGTGATCGGATACGAGAGTACCAGGCCGAACTTTTGCCGGTCTTCAGGAATGTGAGCCGTGCCGACCTCGGTGATCGCGCGTGGCGGTCTGTTGGTCACATCCTGGCCCTGGATGGCAATCGTGCCACCGTGAACGTGGCGCAGCCCGGTCAGCGCTTCTACCAGTTCAGTCTGACCGTTGCCCTGCACCCCGGCGACGCCCAACACTTCGCCCTGGCAGAGGTCAAATGTGATTTCGCTGGCCGTTTGAACGCCCCGATCGTCAAAAATGTCCACATTCCGCACATCGAGCACCTTTTCGCCCGGACAGGCCACGCTCTTTTCAACCTGAAGGATGACCTCGCGGCCCACCATCATCGCCGCCAGGTGCGCCTGATCGGTCTCCTGCGATGTCGTCGTGCCGACGACGCGCCCGTCGCGCAGCACGGTGATCCGATCAGAGATTTTGAGCACTTCTTTGAGCTTGTGCGAGATGAAAACAATCGAGATGCCCTGCGCGGTCAACTCACGCATAATGCGAAACAGCTCGTCGGCCTCCTGCGGGGTCAGCACGGCCGTCGGCTCGTCGAGGATGAGGATAGCGGCCTGGCGGTACAGCGCCTTGACGATCTCGACGCGCTGCTGCATGCCCACCGGCAGGTCGCTGACCAATGCATCGGGATCGACGTCAAGCCCGTATTGGTGCGACAACTCGCGCACGCGTTGCGCCACACCACGCCGGTTGAGTACACCCAAGGAGGCCTTGGCCGCTCGCCACCAATTCCCTACGCTACGCCAAGCAGTCTTGATCTGGTCGAAAACGCCATCGCCGAGTTGCAGCCTTTCCGCCCCAAGCATAATGTTTTCAGCCACGGTAAAAACAGGAATGAGCATAAAGTGCTGGTGCACCATCCCGATGCCGTGCTTGATCGCGTCGTTGGGGTTATGCATCACGATCAGCTCGCCATCGACCCGGATTTCGCCCTCGTCGGGGTGATACAGACCGTAAATGACATTCATCAGCGTGCTTTTGCCGGCCCCGTTTTCGCCAAGCAGGGCGTGAATCTCGGCCTTTTTGAGGTCGAAATCGATGTGATCGTTGGCCAACACACCGGGGAAATGCTTGGTTATGCCGGTGACTTGAAGAGCAAGTTCCATAAAAATGCTCCATTTCAAAAATGCCAGGCGTCAAACGTCAGGAATAGAAGCGATGTTTGCACCTGACGTTTGACGTTTGATTCTTTACTTTTCATACGCCACACCATCGGCGGCGGGCGGCGTCGTGCGCCCGATGATCCCGGTGAGGATGATCATGGTCAGGATGTACGGGATCAGGCCGACGATGTAAGCCTGCTGCAGAAATGCCCAGGCCGGGGGAATTTGCTCGCGAAAGAATTGCAGGTTGATCTGCAAGGCCTGCGCTGCGCCAAAGACGAGCGCGGCCATCCAAGCGCCAAAGGGCGACCAGTTGCCAAAGATCATCGCCGCCAGCGAGATGAAACCGCGTCCGTTGGTCATCAGCGGCTCAAAAGAGGGCACTGATTCCAACGTGAAATAAGCTCCGGCCAGCCCGGCGATCATCCCGCCGATGATCACGTTGGCATAGCGCATGCGGATCACATTGATGCCCACCGTGTCGGCGGCGCGAGGATGTTCGCCGACGGCGCGCGTGCGCAGTCCCCAACGCGTGCTAAAGAGCACGAAATGGGTGACCGCTACGGCGACGACGGCCAGGATAGCAATCGGCTGCTGCGTGAAAATCACGCCGATCACCGGCAGATCGGCCAAACCGGGGATGGGCAGGCGGGGCAAGACGCCCGGTGCGTGCGGCACCTGGCCGCCGAAAATGCTGCCCTTTTCAAAGAACAACTGGCGGTTCAAAAAACCGGTGATACCCACGGCGAGAATGTTGATCACCGTGCCGCCGATAATCTGGTCTACTTTGTAGGTGACCGAGAGCACGGCATGCAGCAGGCCCATCAGCCCGCCGGCGAGGATGGCCACCAGAACGCCGAGCAACAGGCTGAGCATGGGCGGCAGCTTCCAGATCGAGTTGCACAAAATGGCGGCGAACCAACCGAAAAAAGCCGCCGAGAGCATCATTCCCTCGATGCCGATGTTGACCACGCCGGCCCGCTCGCAAAAGATGCCCGAAATCGCGCCCAGGGTCAGCGGCGTCGCCACCGAAATCGTCGTGGCGATCATGCTGGCAACAATCGTGCCGGGGGCCACCGACTTGCCGCCAATCAGCACCACGATGCCGACGAGAACAATGATAATCAGGGCAATAAAACCAAATCGACGCAACCCCATAGCAAGCTCCTAATTTTGCGATTTTTACCCGCCCCACCCGCGCGTCAGCACCAGTTTCTCTTCTTTGGCCTTGATCCGGTACAACCAGCGAATGATCGCATCGGCAGCGACAAAGAGCAAGATGAGCGCCTGGATCACGGAAATGATGTCGACCGGAATCTGGGTCAGGAACTGCATCCGGGAGGCCCCGTTGCGCATCGCGGCAAAAAGAAGTGAGGCCAACACGACACCCAACGGGCTGGTCTTGCCCAGCAAGGCGATGGCAATGGCATCAAAACCATAGCCGACCGAAAAGCCCAACTCGTGCCGGTAGTTGAGCCCCGTCACTTCAACGGCCCCGGCCATTCCGGCCAAAATGCCCGATAGAGTCATGCTGATCACAATGGTGCGCCCCACGTTGACTCCGGCATAGCGCGCCGCGTCGGGATTGGCTCCGGCGGTGCGGATTTCAAAACCTAACGTGGTCTTGTTGAGCACCCACCACACAATCACTGCCACGACCAGGGCCAGCACAAAACCCCAATGCAAGCGATAGGCAGAAAAAATGGGCGGGATGCGTGCGCTTTCGGCTATAGCCGGCGTGCGGGCGGACACGTTCAGCGGGTTGGGGTCTTTCATCGGGCCGTTGAGCAAAAAGCTGGTCAGGTTGAGGGCGATGTAATTGAGCATGATCGTGTTGATCACCTCGTGC
>JAFGEY010000276.1 GCA_016931365.1 Anaerolineae bacterium | reverse complement strand
GCTCGGCAACATCAGCCTCATCTACGGGACAAAGTGAGGCCGGGGCGCTGACGTCGCCGGGCTGTCTGTATCAATAGCATCCCGACCGCCGCCATCAGGAACAGCGTCCCTACCGCCCCGGGGAACTCGGCAGCAACCCGGTTTGTTGCGCCAATGTTGACTGCGAAATCCATCATCACGCCGACGCCGTGGAAGAAAGGCCAGATAATTCACAGGTTGTGCATGAGGCTGAACACCGACTGGTACATCACGCCCACCCAGAATAGCTTCCACACGGCACCGATCGGGTCGGCTTCCAGCGGCAATTGACACCACCTTATTGCTCCAGGTGGAATCCAGTCGAGTATCAGGTTTCCACTGAAAAAGCTCAACGCAAAGGCGAAGCCGCCAAGACGCCTAGTTCTTGTGATTAAGAACGATTTTTGTCAGTTATTCAGTATACTTTGCGTCTTCGCACCTTGGTGTCTTGCGTTGAAATCGACTTTTTTCAGGAGACTCATATATGACAAAAACAGCCACTCAGTATATAATAGTCGACGAGAAACAATGGAACGAGCTAGCCAACTTGTGGAGGGTGCAGAATGACTATCGAACAACTGCCGTATCAAAATCCGTCTGTTCCTGTTCGCGACCGTGTATCGGACTTGATTTCCCGGATGACGCTCGAAGAAAAAGTCTCTCAGATGGTCTATGATGCTCCAGCAATCGAGCGGCTGGGCATCCCCGAATATAACTGGTGGAACGAGTGCCTGCACGGCGTGAGCCGCGCGGGGATCGCCACGGTCTTTCCGCAGGCGATTGGACTGGCCGCTACGTGGAATACAGTTCTAATGCGCCAGATTTCCACAGCCATCTCGGATGAAGCACGGGCCAAGCACCACGACTTTTTGCGACGAGGCGTGCGCCGAATTTACACCGGGCTGACCTTTTGGAGTCCCAACGTCAATATTTTCAGAGACCCACGCTGGGGGCGCGGTCAGGAAACCTACGGTGAGTGCCCATATCTCACGGCGCGGATGGGCGTCGAGTTTGTCAAGGGCTTGCAGGGCGATGATCCCAGGTATCTAAAGCTGGTCGCCACGGCCAAACATTATGCCGTCCACAGCGGCCCCGAGCCGGATCGCCACACTTTTGACGCCCGTGTGGACGAACGCGACCTGCGCGAGACCTACTTGCCTGCGTTCAAAGCATTGGTGCAAGAAAGCGGCGCGGTCTCGGTGATGGGCGCCTACAACCGCACCAACGGCGAAGCCTGCTGCGCCAGCCCGACGCTGCTGCTCAAGATTTTGCGCGACGAGTGGGGCTTTGGCGGCGCGACCGGGTTGGATGCCTATGCCGTCTCGGACTGTTGGGCCATCCGCGACATCTGGGCCAACCACAAGTTGGTTGATACGCCCGAAGAGGCGGCGTCCCTGGCGGTGAAAAATGGCTGCGACCTTAACTGCGGCGTCACCTATCCGGCCCTGGTCGAAGCAGCCAAACTGGGACTGATCGACGAAGCGACCATTGACCGGTCAGTCAAGCGGCTGTTCATCGCCCGCTTCCGCCTGGGCATGTTTGACCCGCCAGAGCGGGTGCCATACAGCCAGATTCCCTACGCGGTAGTCAACTCGCCGGAGCATCAAGCGCTGGCCTTGCAAGCCGCCCGCGAGTCGATCGTCTTGCTCAAAAACGATGAGCGGCCGCAAGGTGGCCGATTGCTGCCGTTGAGCAAAAACATCAGCTCCGTCGCCGTGATCGGCCCCAACATCGACGACCTGCTGGTGTTGGAAGGCAATTACAATGGCACGCCGGCCGAGGGCATTACGCCGTTAGAGGGTATTCGTCGCAAAGTATCAAAAGACACTGTCGTCTATGCTGCACGTGGCTGCCACATCGCCGAGGGTATCCCGCCGTTGGTGCCGGTGCCGTCGGCTTGCCTGCGCCCACTGTGCGCCGACGCCGAACAAACCGGCCTGACCGCAGCCTATTTTGCCAATGAAAAGTTTGCAGGCGATCCTGCCCGTGTGGGTGTCGATCCGCTGGTCGATTTCAGTTGGAAGCTGGCCACGCCGGTCAGTGGCGAGCGGGGCGATCCCTTCTCAGTGCGCTGGGAAGGCTACCTCATCCCGCCAGTCAGCGGAGTCTACAAGCTAGGGGCCAGGGGCTTTAACGCCTATCACCTGGAACTGGACGGCGAACCGGTGGTCGAGTATCGCGGCGAACACCACCCGATTACCCAGACCAAAGACATCGCACTGGAGGCCGGGCGGCTGTACCCGATTCGGCTTGAAATGTCGAGCACCGACGCCGACCCGCAGATGCAGATCCTTTGGGCTGTGCCCGGCGTCGATTATGAGACGCCCGCCCTCGATGCAGCTCGAAACGCTGAGGTGGTGGTGATGGTGATGGGTCTCACCGCCGGACTAGAGGGCGAGGAAATGCCGATTCACGTGCCGGGCTTTGCCGGCGGCGACCGCACCGACATTGGTCTGGCCGCGCCGCAGCAGGCGCTGCTCGAAAAGGTGCATGCGCTGGGCAAGCCAGTGGTGCTGGTGCTGACCAACGGCAGCGCATTGGCTGTCAATTGGGCGCAAGAAAACATATCGGCCATTGTTGAAGCCTGGTATCCCGGCGAAGCGGGCGGCACGGCGCTGGCCGACGTGCTCTTTGGCGACTATAACCCCGCCGGGCGGCTGCCGGTGACCTTTTACAAATCGGTGGGTGACCTGCCGCCCTTTGACGACTATGATATGGAAGGGCATACCTACCGCTATTTCCGTGGTGAGCCGCTTTATCCCTTTGGCTTTGGCCTCAGTTATACCGAGTTCTCGTATCGCAACTTCACTCCAAGCACCGACACGATTGCCGCGGGTGAGGGCGTTGCGGTCAGCGTCGAGGTCCGGAACGTCGGCGAGGTGGACGGCGACGAAGTGGTGCAGTTGTACGTGACCGATCTCGAAGCGTCGGTGCCGGTGCCGATCCGCCAGTTGTGCGGGTTCAAGCGCGTTCATCTGGCGGCAGGCGAGTCGCAAAGTGTGACGTTTGAGATCGCGCCGCGCCAGCTTTCGTTAATCGATGACGCGGGCCGGCGCGTGGTCGAGCCAGGGGCGTTCCAAATCGCTGTAGGCGGTCGCCAACCCACAGTCGGTGACAGCCCAGACAGCGTGCAGGTCGCATGTACAACACTGAACGTGGTGGGAGAGATTACCCCAATTGCCGAATAGATTGTCGTTGAGGTTATAAAGACTTATTTCGGGAGGAAAGAATGCGCGTTGTCATTGGTCCAAACGGGTTGGGCCTGGAGCAGGTCATTGACGAATTGAAAGGCGTTTACCCTGAGGTGCAGTTCACACATTGCGCAGATCGCGCGGTGCTGGATGCAGCGTTGCCTGAGGCCCAAGTTTATTTCGGTTGGCTGGGGCGTGAGCAGTTTTTGACGGCGAAAAAGCTGAAATGGCTGCAATCGCCGAGCAGTGGCGTAGACCGATTTTTGGCGATTCCCGAACTGCGCGACGGCCCGGTCATCTTGACCAGCGCGCGGGGCACGCACGGCGCCTGCCTCGCCGACTCGGTGATGGGGATGGTACTGGCTTTTACGCGTGGCATCCGCGAATGTATCCTCGCCCAGCCTGGACATCATTGGGCCGCACGAGCGCGCCCTCGCCTGATCGAGTTGACCGGCAAAACGATGGGCATTGTTGGCTTGGGCACGGTGGGACGCGCAGTCGCCAAACGCGCCCAGGCCTTTGACATGCGGATCGTCGCCGTCGATGCCTTTCCTGGCGAAAAAACCGGCTATGTTGAACGTGTCGATGGACTGGATGGCCTCCATACATTGCTGGCCGAGTCTGATGTGGTGGTGGTGACGGTGCCCTATACGCCCCAAAACGCCGGGCTGATCGGCGCGCCGGAGCTGGCGCAGCTCAAGCCGTCGACGATTTTGGTCGGCATCTCGCGCGGCGGCATCATCGACGAAACGGCTTTGGCTGCGGCGTTGCACAAAGGTCGCCTGGCTGGGGCCGCGCTCGATGTGTTCGTACAGGAGCCGCTGCCCGAGGACAGCCCGCTGTGGGACGTACCCAACCTGCTCATTACACCGCACATCGCCGGCGGCAGCCAGTTTGAAGGACCGGCGATCTGTGAGATTTTCAAGGAAAATCTGGCCAGGTATACGCACGGCGAGTTCCCGCTGCGCAACCAAGTGGATAAACTGAGAGGGTTTTAAGATACTTTTTGAAAATCTTGAAGAAACCAGGTTTTTGCGAAAGTTCGCTTGCCAAAACCTGGTTTCTTTTTACGTCTCACTCTTTGAGCAGCCGCATCCCGTTCAGCGTCACGCTGATCGACGTCCCAACGTCGGCAATGACCGCCATCCACAGCGTCGCCCAGCCGCCCATCGCCAGCACAAACACGGCGGCCTTGATCGCCAGGCTGAACCAGATATTTTGCTGAATGATCCGCCTTGCCTTGCGGCTGATTTGCACCGCGTCGGCGAGGTGAGTCAGGTCGTCCTGCATCAGCACCACGTCGGCAGTTTCCATTGCCTGTGCCGTGCCTGCGCCGCCCATTGCGATGCCCACGTCGGCGGCGGCGAGCGCGGGCGCATCGTTGACGCCGTCGCCGATCATCGCTACGCTCGTTTCTTTTTGCCATTGTCTGATCAGGGCCAGCTTTTGGTCGGGCAGCAATCCTGCATGCACTTGATCGATCGCGCCGATCTGTTCGGCGATGCGTCGTGCCACAACAGGGCTATCGCCGGTGAGCATGGCGATTTGCGCCTGGGGCAGCGCGCGCTTGAGCGCGCGCAGGGCCTCGCCAGTGGTAGGGCGCGGCTCGTCGGCGACGCCGACAAAGCCCACCACGCGATCGTCCTTGCCGACCAGCATCACTGTCTGACCGTCGGTTTCGGCCTGTGCGATGTGCGGATGAAAATCGGAGCAATACGCCTCTTGTTCGTGAAACAGTGCGTGGCTGCCGACGGTGATCGTCTCCTCGCCCAGCCGTCCTTTTACCCCGCGCCCGGCTAATGCCTGCACGCCCTCGGCGGCGGGATAGCGGTGCAGCACGTCGCGCCCCTGTGCTTCAGCCAGGATCGCCTGCGCCAGCGGATGCTCGGATCGCCGCTCGACGGCAGCGGCCAGGGCCAGCATCTCGTCGCAGCCCGCACAGCGGTTATCGTTCGATGTGCAGGCTTGCGAGCGAGTGCGCTGCACGGTGGGGCGGCCCTGAGTTAATGTGCCCGTTTTGTCGAGAGCAAAGGTGCGCACGCGGGCCAACGCGTCCAGGAACGCGCCGCCCTTGACCAGCACGCCACGCCGGGCCAGCGCCGACATGGTGCTGACCATCGTCACCGGGGTGCTGATCACCAGCGCGCAGGGGCAGCCGACGAGCAACAGCGACAACGCACGATAGAGCCAGCCGCGCGTTTCGGCGGTGTCGAGCAGGGGCGCCCCAAAGAGTAGCGGCGGCACGGCAGCAACGAGCACGGCGGCGACGACGATGGACGGCGTATACCAGGCAGCAAAGCGGTCGATGAACCGCTCGACCGGCGCGCGCTGCGCCTGGGCCTGCTCGACCAGGCGCACGATGCGGCTGATCGTCGAGTCCTGTGCGCGGCGCGTGACCTCAATTTCCAACGCCGCTTCGCCGTTGATCGTCCCGGCATAGACCTCATCGCCAGCCGATTTTGGCGCGGGCACGCTCTCGCCCGTCACCGGGGCCTGGTTGATCGACGAGGTACCGCTCAGGATGCGCCCATCGACCGGGATGCGCTCGCCGGGGCGGACAAGCACCGTCTCGCCGATCTCGACCGTCTCAACCTTGACCGTGATCTCGTGCGGCGGGCAAAAGGGGCACGGGCCGCCAGTGTAGCCGTCTTTGCCAAGGTGCCCGGCGCAGTCGATGCAGGGACGCAACACCGTAGCCTGTTCGGGTTTGAGCGCCAGCAGGCTGCGCAATGCGTCGCGCGAGCGCTCGCTGCTGTAGCCTTCCAGCGCTTCGCCGATGGCAAAGAGCACGACCACCGTCGCCGCTTCGCCCGTTTCGCCGATCAGCAGCGCGCCAATGGCGGCGATGATCATCAGCAGGTCGATGGTGATTTTTCGGCTGAACACCAGGGCGCGCAAGCCCAACCTGGCATTTTCAAATCCGGCGACGAGGGTAATCAGCACGTGCAGTCCGCGCAAGAGCTGTCCGCTCCAGAGGGGCAGGTCGAACAATGCCAGGGGTAAAGTGAGCAGCAGCAAAAAAGCGCCGATCAAGGCAACCAAGGTGGCGCGGTTTCGGGTCAGATAACGAATGAATCCGGTGACGCCTCTGGTCTGTGTTGGGGATGCCGCTTGGACAGCGTTTGTTTCGCCGGCGACGTCGTAACCAAGCGAGCGGATGCGCTTTACGATTGCTTCGGGATCGAGCGTGCCGACAGCTTGAAGTGTCTCCGTGTTGAAATTGACCGTAATTTGTTCTATGCCATCGAGTTGGCCGACGCCGCGCTCCAACGTCAGCGCGCAGTCGGCGCAATCGAGGCCCTGAATTTTGAGCTTGATGGTGTTGCTGGCTGTCATTTCAAATCCTTCGGATACCAGGTATCCGTATCGATGTTGTGTTTTCCCATACCACGGTCGGCTGTCTGCTGACGGCGGTCGATTGTATTATACACCTTCAAGTCGGGTTGAATGTCAAGCACAATTTTCGTTGAGCGAGGCTTCTTCGAGGCTGAGAAAGAGGCGGGCAAAGAGAAAGGCATTTGGCCCATCGGCGGTGAACAGGTAACCCTCGTCGTGCTGGCGGATTTGTGGCTCAAGGTGCACCTGGCAGCTCGCTTCCAGCCGGGCCAGGGCTTCAAGTGCGCGTTTGACTGGCTCGCTCGAGTCGACGACCAGGATTTGATAGGCATCGCCATCCTGCCAGATGTGAACATGCTTGTAGCACAAAGGACTGAGCACTTTTTTGAGGTTTGACAGGCTCAACGTGCAGTGCGTGCGCTCGATGATCCAATCGAGTACCTGAGCCGGATCGAGGCTGTGTTGATCGTCGTCGCATACGCGGTCAACCAGGCGGTCAAACAGCGAGGGCGTTTGTGAGTGCTGCGGGCGGTTTTCCTGAAATTCGAGCAAGAACAAGGACATTTCTCGGCGCAGAATGAGCAATTCGGTCAGGCGGCGCTCGATGTCGAGCAGACGGCTTTCAGCGATAGCGACCACGGTTTCATCGCGCAAGGTGTCGTTATACGTGCTTTCCAGCAGTGCGCCAATGTCGGTCAGCGAAAAGCCAAGCCGTTGCGTGCGTTGGATAAAGCGCAGCGTCTGCTCGGCCTGGGCATCATAGAGGCGATAGCCGGCGTCGGTGCGGCGAGCAGGGATCAGCAGTCCCTGATCTTCATAGTAACGCAGCGTCGAGGCGCGCAGCCCAGCGCGTCTGGCAAGCTGACCGATAGTCCAGGTTTCAGACATTGGGTTTCCTTTGCGTGTTTCTGTTATGTATACTATCCTGTAAAACGGCTGAGTGCGCAAGATTTTCTAGCCACCCTACAGTCTTGTTGGGCGACCTGGGTAAATGGCTTTTTCTGGCAAGGGGCCAGTTCCTTGCCAGACCCCGTTGAAGGGCTACGCCCCTCGTCGGGAGGTCCCGGAGGGCTGGCCCTCCGGCATAAAGAGATTCAATTATCATTTCGTCAGAGTGCAGTTATTGGTCAAGCTGCCACAGGCGCATCGTGCCATTCGCCAGCCCGGTGATCAATACCTGTTGATCGGGCGAAAGGACAAGGTCATTCACAGCGCCGCCCTGATTCAGCGTGTACAGCAGCACGCCGCCATCGATCTGCCACAGGCGCACGGTGCGATCCTGCGATCCGGCCATCACCAGTGCACCCTCTGCGCCGAAGACGAGGCCGGTCACGCGGTCCTGGCAGCCCTCCAGTTCAATTACCATCTGTCCATCAGTGCGCGACCACACGCGCACCGCCCCGCCATCGTCGCCGGAGGCAATCAAGCCGCTATCAGGCGACCAGACCACGCGCCATACTGCGCTCTCATGTCCCTCAAAACTCTGCGCCACCTCGCCGCTCGACCAGTCCCACACGCGCACCAGGCCATCGTCGGCCCCGGTGACCAGCCATTCGCTATCGGCGGAAAAAGCAACGTCGCGCACGCAGGCCGGGTGCGATAGCGTGCCGACCAACTCGCCATCCTCACTGCGCCACAACTTGACCGTCTTGTCGCACGAGGCAGAGGCGATGAGCGTCCCGTCGGGCGAAACGGTCACATCGGTGATCAGCCAGGCGTGCCCTCTGATCGTATGCAACAGCGCACCGTCGTCAACCCGCCACACGCGCACGGCATTGTCATCGCCGGCAGAGACGATGGTTTTGCCGTCCGGGGAAACCGCCGTTCTGAGCACTGCGCCCGTGTGCGCATCGAGCGCGCGCACGGGTTCCCACGTCTCCGGCATATCGACCTTTTGCCAAAGATCAAGCCGCCCGTTGGCGTACCCGGCGACGAGCACCTGCCCGTCGGGCATTATGGACACTGCATTGACCGCTGCTGTATATCCGCTTAATGTCTCCGTAGGCTGTATCGTGCATTCCGCCTCGAAGCATTCATCAACATGCCACAGCTGGATCGCGCCATCTTGCGACATAGAAGCCAACGTTTGTCCGTCGGGAGAAAACGACAGGCGAACCACCGGTGTTCTGTGTTGCTTGGCGATCAAAACGGCATCCCTGCACTCCGTTTCCACAGCGCAAATTATCGGAGGCAAAAAAAACGAAACTGTCCCGTCCGCCGCGCCGAAGGCGACCAACAAAGCGCCGCCTGGATGGACAGCCACCGAGGTCAACGACGAGAACGAGAATGGAACTCTACCCATCTCATGACTGCAATCCGGCGGATCTAGATCGATATCGCATCCGAGCAAATCCCACACCCGGGCTTGCCCATCCAGCGATGTCCCAAGCAGCAGGTCAACGTTGGGGGCGTTGGGTATAAAAACCAGCCCGGTGATGCTCAGGCTAGGCGTGCGATCCCACATCAACTCAAACCCATCCCGGACACGCCAGAGCAGGATGTCACCCGTTGCAAACCCGGCAGCGATCAGGGTGCCGTCCGGCGAGAACGCAATATTCGTAACCTGGCTTTTGGGGCCGTGCAAGGTGCGGACGAGCAATCCGGCGTTGGCCTCCCACAGCCGGACCATCCCCTCTATGCCGGCAGCGATGAAAAAGTCACCTTTGTTTGCCACCGGCGATACCGCAACGGCGGTCGTCCGGGTGCCGCGCCCTTCCAGAATGCGCACAATGTCGCCCGTTTCTACGTCCCACAAGCGAATGCCCTCTTCTGACAGAGACAGCAACAACCGACCGTCGGGCGAAAAGGCTGCCGCACGCTCCCAGCCGGACATCTCAATCCGGCGCTGAAATTCTTGCGTGCGCCCGTCGTACAGATAAATCCCCATAGAAGAAGCAACGGCCAGCCAGGTTCCATCGTGCGACCAGGCGAGGTCGGCAACGATACCCTTGCCCAACTGCACCAGCGGATCGACCCCGAGCTGGCGCGGCACAACTGTTGGCGTCGAGGTGGGCGAAGGCGTGGGACCACAGGCCACGATCAGTCTTATAGAGGCAAACAGGCAGAGGAATAAAACAAACCGAGCAGCGGATTGAATGCGCATCAGAAAGGCCTTGAATCCGAAGAAAAGATCGGGTTATATGGCAAAGCGCATTGCTTCGGATTCCAGCGCATTGCGGTTAGTGACAACAAGCCGCCCACGCTCTCGACGCACCAAACCTTCGCGCCCAAATTCGCGCAGTGTGCGTCCAACCACATCGCGCACGGTGCCAATGTGAGCGGCGATATCACCCTGGGTCCATATCTTGTGAGGTAGTTTGTCATCGGCGCGGGCCAGCAAAAAACGAGCCAGACGGGTACGGACGGTGTGTAGCGCCAGCCCTTCGACCATATCACTCAACCGGCACACCTCGTGAGCCAGATGATCTGATACGGCCTGGGCCAACTGAGGATATTCGTGCATCCAGATCATAAATCGATCGCAGGGGATGGCATACAGCGTTACATTGGTCAAAACGTCGGCTGTAAAGCGCACCGTCTGGTCAACGATTGCGGCTTCTATATTGAAAAAATCGCCAGGGACGAAATAATCAAACACGTACTCGCGCCCCTCAAGCGAGGAAAGATAGGCTCTCACCACACCTTCGGCGACAAAATAGACGGCCTTACATGGTTCGTGGGCCAGCATGACGACCTGGTTTTGTTCAAAAATGCGCTCGTACACATCGACCAGCGCCTGACGGCGCGAGACAGGGTTGAGTTCAGCAAAAAGCCAGGATTCGAGCAAACGTTTGGCGTCGATCATCGATTAGTCTATCGCACTCTCAAAACTGGGGCGCTTGGAGAAATGCAGGCTTTTTTTATCCCAGGTTAGCCAGCGATTTTTTGTAGGCCTCCAGCGCGGCCGCGTATCGGTCGGCACGCATATAGGCATCACCGAGCAATTGATACAGCGCAGCACTGTCTGGGTAGCTTTGTACAGCCGTCTCCAGATCTTCAACCAAATCGCCGATCGTCGCTGACTCGACAACCAAAGACGAAAACACCCGAGCCGCTGCATCGGGATCGTCATCACGAAGGTATGCAAGCGCCAGGTCACGTTGGGTCTGAAAGTCGCCCGGTTTGGCGATGGCCTGCGCATCAAGGCCTCTCACGCGCGCAGAAACCGGCTTGAGAGCAGGTGCAACGACCTCGACCACCGGCGTTTCCCCGATCTCCGGCCCGACTTGTTGAACGATCGACTCGGGTTCGGGCTCCAGTTTGATGCCAGGTGTCGGCTCGACCGGCGCAGAAACGACCTCTGTCCGTGGCTCTGCCTCGTGCAACTGTTCCAACCAGTCCGGCATCGCATCGACGGTGATTTGTTCAGAGGCTCTTTCCTCTTGTGCCTGCAACTCCACCAGCCAGGCCGGCTCTCCTTCTACATCTTCGGTCATCAACGTCGCGCTGGTCTTTAGATCGGCCGAGGGTTCCTGCTCCAACTGTGCCAGCCAATCGGGGATGAGATCGATCTCAGCCTCCGGCTCTTCAGCCACTGGAACGACCTCTGAGATCGCTTCCCACTCGGACGGCTCAACTACCAGTTCGCTCTCAGGCTCAAGCTCTCGCAGCCAATCTGGAATATCCTGCTCCGATAGTTCAGGTTCAATCACGATGTCTTCCACCGAGGGAAGAGTCACTTGTTCCTCCAACTCGACCTCCGGCTCCAGTTCGCGCAGCCAGGCAGGGATCTCGGCTTCTTGAACAGGCTCGACCTCTTCTTCGATCACCTCTTTGACGAGTTCTGCCGTTTCTTCG
>JAFGEY010000275.1 GCA_016931365.1 Anaerolineae bacterium | reverse complement strand
GACGTGGGGAACTTCTGGGCCTTTGATACTACCGTAGATTTCGCCGGACTGTGCGCCGCGCAGGTTAAGGAAGCGTTGCACCAGGGCGAAATGTTCGCAATGCCTCACGACCGCGTGGTGACCGAAGATCGATGTCCCGTTGAGCAGGTTCATCCCCGGCCATTCATGTAGCGAATACGTGTCAAGCCGTTCGATGTTTTCGTCGCCGCAGAGAGGGCAACGCGCGATCAGGTATGCAGGCAGAGCGCCGTAGTACGCCTCGGCTTGACGTCCCATACGCCCGCCCAGGCTCTCGTATTCGGCAACACTCAACTCGAGTTGTAGCAGATGTTCGTTAAACATGGCTTATCAGTTCGCGTCATGGTATCACATATCGGGGAACGATCAAATTTCTGAACGCGGGTTTTTTTTGTCACTCTGTGCACGGGGGTGGGGAATTTCGACGTTGATCGATAGCCCACCAGAGGCGCGGTTCTGGAGTTGCAGTTTGCCGCCGAGCAGCGCTACACGTTCGCTGATGCCGAGCAGGCCGTAATGGCTTCTCGCTGCCAACGCTGCAAGGTCGGCGTCCTCGTTCAGCCCCCTGCCATTATCGCTGATTGTAATTTGTAGTGTGCGCGGCGAGGTATGTTTGAGGCTGATGCTCGCCTGGGTCGCCAGGGCGTGTTGTTGGATGTTGTTTAGTCCTTCCTGGACGATGCGGAAGACGGAAAGCTCGGTTGCTTCGGGTAGCCGTCGCAGATCCGGCGCAATTTCCAAGATCAAATCGATGTTGTGCCGCTCGGTCCACTGCTGCGCGTGGGAGCGGATGGCCGCGCCCAGTCCCAGGCTGTCGAGGGCAGGCGGACGCAAATTGTTGCAAATCCGGCGCAGGTCGCCGATCAACCGGCGGACGTCATCCTGCATAAGGGTCAGGCCGGGTGTGAGGTCTTCGGCGGCGGACTGAACGGCCAGCATCTCCTCGATCTGATAGCCAATGCCCAGCAAGTCCTGAATGGCCTGATCGTGCAATTCGCGCGCCAGATGCTTGCGTTCATCTTCCCGCTCTAATAACAAACGCCGCTGCGCATCTTGCAAAGCGGCGTTGGCTTGATCGAGCGCTGCGACTTGTTGGGATAGTTGGTTGAGCAGTTGGCGGTTGAGGGTATCTTGTGCAGCCAAATCGCGTTGGAGGAGCGTCTGGTTGTGTTGGAGGCTCTCAGCCTGCTCTCGTGCCCGGTAGTAGCTGTCGAGCGCCCAGATCAACGGGGTAAGTTGTTCTGGTGGGGGCGTCCCCACCATCAGCGCGACGATTTCTTCTTGCGTGGTTTCGTCGGTGCGGCGTTCAGCGACTTTGCGCCCCTTGTTGAGGACGATGAGGCGGTCAGTAGCGGCAAAGAGATTGCCCAAGTTGTCGCTGCAGATCAGGACGGCGCATCCGCGTTCCTGCCAGCGATGCACCAGGGCGAGCAGTCGTTTTTGTAGGGTGATGCTGAGCCCCGATAGGGGGCCATCGATGACCACGAGCCGGCTTGGGCCGATCAGCGCGCGAGCAATGGCGACAACCTGTCGTTCTTCGCCGGAGAGATTGGCCGCTTTCTCCTGCAATGAGGTAAACCGCACACCCAAGTCGTCAAAAACACGCTGGGCCTGCGCATTCATCTCCTTGCGGTCGGCCCAGCGCATACTGCGTTTCCACAGGCCACCGGTCAACTCGCGTCCCAGGAAGACGTTGGCGGTAATATCGAGTTGATCCACCAGTTCCGGCCTTTGGTGGATCACTTCGATGCCAAGCGTGCGTACCACATAGGGGCGCTCTCCGCTGTAGCGGCGACCTTCGAAATAGAGGTCGCCGCTCGTTGGTTCGTATAGGCCGGCGATAATCTTCGCCAGCACCGATTTACCTGCTCCGCTGCTACCGGCGACACCAACAACCTCACCTGGCATAATATCCAGGTTAATATTCTCCAGCGCCCATAAATCGCTGAAGGTTCGCGAAACGTTGATTACCCTAAGTAGCGGGTCCATAGCACGCTATCAGATCCATGCCATGCGCGCACGCGCATCAGCACCGGTGAACTCGTTTGGCTAACGGTTTTTCTTGAAATAGACGTCGGTATAGACGGCCAGAATCAGCACGATGCCTTTCACAACATATTGCCAGGACGAGGGAACGTTCAGGATTTGCAGGCCGTTGGTGAGACTCGCCATAATCAGCGAACCGACCATTGTCCCAAAGACGGTGCCCTCGCCACCGAGCGTGGAGGTGCCGCCCAGAATACAACTGGCGATGGCATCCAGTTCATAGCCCCCACCTGCCGCGACGGTTCCGTAACCGATGTAGGAAGCCAGCACAACACCGGATACGCCACACAGGAGGCCCATCACCATAAAAATGCTGAAGATGTTTTTCTTGATGTTGACGCCGGAAAGTCGCGCCGCTTCGCGATTGCCGCCGATGGCGTAGGCATACCGTCCAAAGCGGGTGTTGTTCGAGACGTAGGACATCACGACGGCGGCGATCGCCAACAGCAGCACAGGAATCGACACGCCGTTGAAGGAATTGACGATGGCGACGTAGATCAATAACAGCACAGAATAAAGGGCCGTCTTGAGAATGTCCATGTATAGGGGTGAGAGTTCGAAACCGTAGCGGCGTTTTTTCTGGCGGCTGTTGAACATCGTGTAAAACAACAGTACAATCACCCCGATAGCGACGATCCAGCCGGCGGTTGGTCTCAGGTATCCTTGCCCGATCCACGAAAAGAGCGGCTGATTGGCGGGGATCGTTTTTCCCTGTGTCACGATCAAGATGCCACCATTGAATGCCCATTGGGCGCCGAGTGTGACGATGAAGGAAGGCACGGCAAGATACGAAATGATGTAGCCTTGAAGCGCGCCGATCAGGGTGCCAATCCCCAGACCCACGACAACCGAAAGGATCGTGCTCAGCAGCTCCTGGCCAGGAAAAACCTTGTTCCAAACATTAGCCTGGAGTTGGGCGACAATGACCGATACAAAACCAGCCACTTTGCCAACAGACAGGTCAATGCCTCCGGTGACGATGACCAGCACCATGCCGACAGCCAGGAAGGACGTCACTGTCATCTGGCGAATCAGGTTGGAGATGTTTTGTGCTGAGAGGTACAGGCCGCCTGTCGCAATGGAGAAGAGGATCCAGATGAAGATCATCGCCACAATGATGGCATACGTTTGAATATTGGTGCGGAATTGTTTCGCAAGATTGGAAATCACGCCTTGCATCGAACCGTTATTGGAGGTTGTGTTCATAAGTTCACCTTCTTTGTCAGGATGTCGTTTCAAGCAATGCCGGTGGCTAATGACATAACACGCTCTTGGGTCGCCTCGGCGATGTCCAATGTGCCGGCGGAACGGCCTGCGTGCATAACCATGACCCGGTCACTCATCCCCAGGACTTCTTCGAGGTCACTGGAGATCATAATGATGGCAATGCCCTGCGCTGTGAGGTCGTTGATCAATTTGTAAATTTCGAATTTGGCGCCCACGTCAATCCCGCGTGTGGGATCATCCATAATCAGCACTTTAGGATTGGACATCAGCCATTTGGAGATGACGACCTTTTGCTGGTTGCCGCCCGACAAGGTGTTGCACTGCACGTTCAGATGCGGCGCTTTGATGGATAGGCTTTGGGCGAATATGCGGCTGGCCTTCAACTCGGCATTGTCGTCGATTTTGTACCACGTTGCGAAGCGATCCAGGTTGGGCAACGAGATGTTCCGGAGGATGGATTGTATCAGCACCAGACCGTGGCGCTTGCGATCTTCGGGCACGAGGCTGAGGCCATGCGCCATGGCATCGCGCGAGCTTTTAGTGTTGAGCGCGCGCCCTTCCAATGTCACCGTGCCCTGGGTGATCTTGCCGTACTCGCCAAAGATCGTCATCGCCAGCTCTGTGCGGCCAGACCCCATCAATCCGGCGATGCCAAGCACTTCGCCTTTGCGTAAGGTGAAATTGACGCCCTTGAGCACCTCGCGTGCTTTCTCTTCGGGATCGACGGCGTGCAGGTCCTCGACTTCGAGAATAACCTCGCCGGGCTGGCGGCGGCATTCGGGGAAGCGCTCTGTCATTTCGCGCCCCACCATGTAGTTGACGAGTTTCTCGACTGTCAGGTCCTGAGTCGGTTGGGTGGTGATGACATGCCCATCGCGCAGCACGGTGACGGTATCGGTGATGGCGAAGAACTCGTTCAGCTTGTGGCTGATGTAGATGCAGGTGACGCCATGTTCCTTGAGTATGCGCAGGATTTCCATCAATTTCTCGATTTCGGCTTCCGCTAACGCACTGGTCGGCTCGTCAAGGATGAGAATCCGGGCATTTTCGGAGAGCGCCTTGGCGATTTCAGTCATCTGCATCTTGCCGACGCCGAGGTTCTTGACGAGGGCCTGGGGGTGGATATCGAGTTGGTACTCGTTCAAAAGCCGTTGCGTGTCCGCATAGAGCTTATCCCAGTTGATCGACCCATGCTCAAGCGGTTCTTTGCCCAAGAAGATGTTTTCCCCTACGGTAATTCCCGGCACCAGTGTGAGTTCCTGGTACACAATCGCGATGCCGGTTTCGATGGCTTGCCGGATGGCGCTGCTTTCCAGCTTCAATTCCTGCCCCTCAATAAAAATCTGTCCTTCATAGGTTCCCCAGGGGTAGACGCCGGACAGGATTTTCATCAGAGTCGATTTGCCCGCGCCGTTTTCTCCGCAGATGCCGTGAATTTCACCCCGTCGAATCTCTAGAGAGACATCGCGCAAGGCCACAACACCAGGAAATTGTTTGGTGACGTGGCGAAAATCAAGGATAATGTCTTTGTCGTCGGGATTGGTCCCGGCGCTGCTGGTGGTATCGCCACTAGCAGCGATCACAGCATTGTAATCATTCATCGCGTACTCCTCACTGCGAGACTGTTCACAAAAACAACTGGCAAAGTTTTAAGAAGAGTGCCTCCTTATAGCAAGTGACACACGCTTTACTACAAGGAGGCACTATCGCTTACTGAACCTAGGTTACACGCTTTCGCGCTTAGGGCTTCGCCGGCCGCTGAGCCTCGGGGATGTCGCGGTAAACGTCGTCGTAGCTCTGGAATTTGCTCTTGACCACGAGTTCGTAGACATTGTCCTTGTTGACTTGATAGACGGGCAGGAACTTGCACGGCACCTGGCCTGTTTTGCTCGGATCATTGGTCAGTTCGGCCAGACTGTACATTTCCAAGTCGGCTTTCTCGCCCTTGATCAGTTTGTCAATCAGATCAATCGCCAGCGGGGACAGATCGCGGATGTCCTTGAGGATGGAGACGGTCAGTTCGCCTTTGACGATGCTATTGCAACCGTCGGCGGTCGCGTCTTGTCCCGAGATCGGGACTTTGCCGGCCAGGCCTTGCGCCTTCAGCGCCTGGAGCGCGCCCAGACCGGTGCCATCGTTGGATGCGACAACGGCATCGATGTCGTTGCCCGTCGCGGTGAGGATGTTTTCCATCAACCCTAGCGCGTTCTTCGCATCCCAGTTATCCACCCACTGATCGGCGACGATTTCGATCTTGCCGGCGGCCACCAGTGGATCGAGGATTTCGTCCTGACCCTGGCGGAAGAGGATGGCGTTGTTGTCGGTGGGGCTGCCGCCCAGTTTCACGACGCGGGCCGGGCCATTGGCGGCCACGTCCCAATTTTCGGCATTGATGGCCGTCATCACGCCCAAGGCCTGCTGGCGGCCCACTTCGACGTTGTTGAAGGAGACGTAGGCGGCGATGTCGGGGGACTTGATCAAGCGGTCGTAAGCCAGGACGATGACGCCTTTCTTGGCGGCGTTGGTGGCAGCCGTGGCGGCGGCGTCGCCATCTTCCGCGACGATGATGATGGCCTTGACGCCCTGCGTGACCATATTGTCGATCTGGTCGTTCTGCAGCTTCACGTCGTGCGCAGCTTCTTGCGAGATAACCTCGTAGCCCTTATCCTCCAGCAGCTTCCGCATGAGAATTTCCTCG
>JAFGEY010000274.1 GCA_016931365.1 Anaerolineae bacterium | reverse complement strand
TTGAGCAGCCCGGCGATCAGCCGCGCGGCCCCGGCCAGCCAGGCGTTGTCGCCGCCTCTGGCGCGATAGGCCTGGCGGACATGCGCGGCGAGCAGTTGATCGGGTGGGATTTCACTGGCCTGCAGGAGCAGCCGCAGATAGGTCAACCTTTCGGTGAACGCGCGCACTTGGCTCACGTTGCAGTCGAGCACCGAAAAGTGCAACGGCGGCGGGGTTGGCGGTAGATAACGGTAAATGACATCATTTTGAGAATAACCAACAAGCCGAACGGTAAACTCGGTGTGCAGGGTGCGTTCGAGCTGGGGGTGCTCGTGATAGATCGCTTCGTCATAGACGCCGTCGGTGCTGCGCCGCACGGCTCGCCGGCCGGGGTCGGGGCTGGCGGTGGTGCCAAAGCAGACCACGCCGTAGGTTTGCACGTATCCGTGCGACACGTCCGCGTGCGACACGTCTTCATTTTGCACGTACACCAGTCGCCCCAGGGCCGGCGGCTGATGCAACGCGAAACTCTCGGCCACAAAGAGGGTGGTGCCGGTTTCAATGATCTCGCCGATGCGATTGTTTTCACTCATATTTAACTCCTGGAACGTGCCGAAAACCCCAACGCAAAGTCGCATCAAACCGGAGGTTTGCACTGCTGAGCCGCAAGGTTTTTTATAACTAATAAAACATATCAATGACTATTTTTGAATATTTGCATCCTGGCGTTTAGGTTTTTCCGTGTTTTTCTAAACGCCGCGCGCGCGTTTGCTGCGATCTTTGGCCGAGCGCACGTAAAAGATGCCCTGCTCGGCCAGGGCCTGCTCGAGCAGCGATTCGACCACGGTCCGGTCGCCGGTCGAGATAACGGCCTGTTCGTGCGCTTCAATCAGAACCGACGGGTAGGGCGGGTATTGCGCGCTGCGCCGGCATTGATCGACCAGCACGGCATGCACCAGGTCGAGCATAGCGGGATCGGCCATCACCCATTGCGGCGCTTCGACGCGGGCGATCTCGTCGCCGACGTTGAGGTAAAAGAACTGGATGTGGTGCGGGCCATAGTCTTTGAGGATGGCTGACTCGCTCTCAAAGATGTCCGAGCGCTCGCCGGGCCGCAGCAGGGAGCGAAAGAGCAGCCGGTCGCGCAGCGTGCCCATGACCTGGCACAAGGCCTGGATTTCAGTCTGCTGCGGGCAATCCTGGCATTTACGTGTCCCATCGTCGCAGGCCAGCAAGCGCAGGCTGTTGATCACATCCTGGCTGCCGGGATAGCTGATATAGCTGCACAGCGGCACGCCGGCGTCGCGCAGTTGGTCCAGCGCGCCGAGAAAGCGGTGCAGGTAGGCCGATTTGATCTCGCCTTCTTCGGTCTGTAAATTCCACAAGATCAGCGAGCCGTCACGAACTGCGACCGTCGGTCTGGGGGCCTTTTGGGCCACCTCGCTCAACTTGATCATCTCTTCGATGCCCATCAGGATGCCCAGGCGCGTCCCTTCGATCGGAATGCGCTTGCCCTGCGGATCAAAGTACAGGTCGGCGTCGGAGAAACAGAACATGGAAGTTGCATCGAGGTCGGCGTTGGGGTGGCTGCCGTAGGTCAGGACAGCATGGCCGGTGTTGAGCACAAAATAGCGCACCGAGCTGTGCCGGTCAGGGGGAATAGATGAGCCGTCTGCGGCGGCGACGCTGAAATCATCGGGCAGGGGCGGAAGGCGAAACCGTGCGGCCAGTGTGACCAACGGGATGGCGACCAGCCAGGGGATGCGCGCGCCGCTTTTGCGCTGGCGCAATTTGTCGCGCAGTTGGCCGGGATCGGCCTGCCGCAAAAAGGCCTGTACGTCGTTCAATTGCTGACTTGAGCCTTCGGCAGGCAACGTTTGGGCCAGTTGAATCACTTGAGCGTACAATCCATCCAGGTGAAGCGGCACGGCAGTTCCCTTTTGCGCACGCGCCGCTTTGGGGAGACACGATCGCCCCCAAAGCGGCGCATAAGCGCTATTTGGCGTATTCGGTCGAGCGAGTTTCGCGGATCACAGTGACCTTGATCTGCCCTGGATACTGCAAGGTGTCTTCAACGCGGCGGGCGATGTCCTTGGAAAGCTGGATCGACGCCAGATCGTCGATGTCTTCTGGTTTGACCATGATGCGGATTTCGCGCCCGGCCTGGATCGCGTAGGATTGGGAGACGCCGGAGAACGAGTTGGCGATTTCTTCCAGCCCCTTGACGCGTTTGAGATAGTTTTCCAGCGATTCGCGGCGTGCGCCGGGGCGGGCGCTCGAAATGGCGTCGGCAGCCTCGACAAGCACGGCTTCCAGACAGCGCTGTTCTTGCTCGCCGTGATGTGCGATGATGCAGTTAACGACCAGCGGCGAGCAACCGTATTGTTCGGCCAGTTCCGCGCCGATGCCGGCGTGCGTGCCTTCCACCTCATGGTCAACCGCTTTGCCGATGTCGTGCAAAAGCGCGCCTTCTTTGGCAAGGTTGACGTCGGCCCCCAGTTCGTAGGCCATCATTCCGGCTAGATGGGCCATCTCGATCGAGTGCAGGAGCACATTTTGCCCATAGCTGGTGCGGTATTTCAGCCGGCCCAGGATTTCGATCAGTTTGGGGTGCAGGCCGGGCAGTCCTACTTCGACCACGGCCTGCTCGCCGGCCTCGCGGATCGCGATCTCGACCTCTTTTTGCGATTTGGCGACCAGCCCTTCAATACGGCCGGGGTGGATACGCCCGTCGTTGACCAGCTTGGTCAGCGAAAGGCGGGCCACTTCGCGGCGCACCGGATCAAAACTGGAGAGCACTACCGCTTCGGGCGTATCGTCGACGATCACGTCGACGCCGGTGGCCTGCTCAAAGGCGCGGATGTTGCGCCCGCTGCGGCCGATGATGCGCCCCTTCATCTCGTCACTGGGCAGCATCACCATCGACACGGTGGTTTCGGAAACCTGATCCGAGGCGCAGCGCTGGATGGCCATGGTGATGATTTCGCGCGCTTTTTTCTCTGCTTCGTGCCGCACCTGGGCCTCAACATTGCGGATCACATGCGCCATCTCATCACGGGTTCGCGTTTCTACATCTTGCAACAGCAGTTCTTTGGCTTCTTCCTCCGTCAGGTTGGCGATGCGCTCAAGTTCGGTCTGACGTGCGGCGTACATCTCTTCGATATCGTTTTTCATCTTGTCCACGCGACTTTGGCGTTGGTTCAGCTTGCGCTCGCGGTCTTCCAACCGATCGACGCGTTGGTCAAGCGTTTCGCGCCGTTTTTGCAGACGTTCTTCTTCCTGGCGCAACTCTTGCATGCGCCTTTTGCCTTCGACCTCGGCCTGGTTGCGAGTCTGAATTGCTTCTTCTTCAGCCTGGACGCGGATCGCTTTGGCCGCGGTCTCTGCCTCTTCGGTCATCTGGACAGCTCTGGCCCTGGCCAGTTTGAGTTGTGAGCTGGAGTTCGTGCGTTCGATGATGGCAACAATGGCTCCGCCTGCGAACGCGCCGATCACGCCAGCCAAAATAATCCATATTACACTTCCTGGTCCCATACCTCCTGATCCTCTCTTTCATCGTTGTCTGGTAGAGTGGCCTCTCCGTCGGTCTGAATGCGCTCCCAAACCTCGGCAATCACGTTATAGGTGAAGCCGCGTCGCTGCAAAAAGCCGGCGAGTTTACGTCGAAACTCGAGTGGGTCGAGTTGCCGCCAGCGACGGATTTTGGGTGCTGCGGCACGATGGGCGCTGTCGGTCTGATCGAGGTCTTGAAGTAGTTCTTCGACGATGTCGTTAGCAATGCCTTTTTCTCGCAGTTCGTAGCGCAGCGCACGCATCCCACGTGGTTTGAATTGTTCGCGATTGCCGATCCAGTAACGGGCAAATTCCACATCATCGATCAGCCCGGCTCGGGAGAGGCGTTGTAAAACATATTCGATTGTTGGTTCAAGAAATTCCTTATCCCGCAGCCGCCGGGCTACTTCAGCCTGGCTGCGCGGGCGATAGGACAAAAAATCAAGGGCGAATTCATAGGCGCGGGCCTGCTCGTCGACGGTTTGCAGGGCGGCAATGTCCTCATCGCTCAAGTGTTGTCCTGTGCGCAGCCTGGCAGCTTCGACGAGCGCCAGGCCAAACGCAAATTGACCGTCGATAAAAATGCTGGCCCGCTCGCGATCCTTTTTTTGTATTTTGATGGCTGTGATTCGCCCCGCCATATGCTGGCTTTCCAGTACAGCCGGGTTTGAACCCGATTGTCAACAAAAAAAGCTGTGGCACATACTTGCCACAGCTCGAATTAACGATATCTCAAGTAGAATGACGGTCATTGACCGATTCTAAAATCAATACACGAGTGATCTCGGTTTACACCCTATGGGTCGAACGCCTCAAAAGCACCTTGCCGGTTTTCTTTTTCGGACTTTGTACAAAAGCGATCAGTTGTCTTGTATGCCAAATGCCTGCGGCTGCCCGAAATGAGTCTGGGATGGTTCAAACAGCATAGGCTTGGAAGTATTGGGGGCATCTATGCCTGGCAATCATTCGTATGTCCATTATTCAAAAACCTGCTGCCCATTCAATTCAAGTGCCAGAAACAGAGCACCAACAACAAAGTCCGATTTTGACCGAACGTCATGGCGCAACAAGTGCGCTCCAACTCGCTAACGGATGTATCAGGATGCATCGTTTTTATGCGTATTCAAGCTGTGGCTTGCCTCAAAAAGAGCAAGCGGTATATAGAATATCTATTTATGACTTTTCTGTCACTCAAATATACTTGTTTTATAGACAGAAAAGAAGATAAATCTATGACTAGTTTACAACAAAAGTGCGAAAAAGGCAAGTCGATGCTTTTGCCGCGACGCCGACCAGGTTTTGCTTGCGCTGTTTGATACTTTTGGGTATAATAGGTCAGATTTTCAGCTGCCGAAAGGAGCACTTCCTTTCGAGATTTACGAATGAGAGTTTGAATGATGGCACAAGAAATGCAAAATCAGGAACGAATTCGTCTCACCGATCTGCGGCTCAAACAAAGGTTTGAAGGCATGGTCGTGCGAGTTGAACTTTACGGCGCTTTCATCGATTTTGGCGCCGAAAAGGATGGTCTGGTTCACATCTCGCAGTTGCGCCCGGAACGGGTTAACCGGGTGAACGATGTCGTCAATGAAGGCGATCCGGTGACGGTTTGGGTCCAAGAGTGCGATCCCGAGCAGGGGCGCGTTTCCCTGACCATGATCGAGCCGCCGGAGCACGCGATCGATGAGCTCGAGCCCGACATGATCGTCACTGGCACGGTAACCCGGCTCACGCCTTATGGCGCGTTCGTTAACATTGGCGTGGAACGGGATGGCCTCATTCACATCAGCGAGATGGCCGAGGGTCGCATTGGCCAGCCGTCTGACGTGGTTAAAGAGGGCCAGGAGATCCAGGTGCGTGTGGTCAAAGTCAATCACCGCAAGCGCCAGATCGAACTGAGCCTCAAGGGGATCGGCGAGCCAAAAGTCGAAGTGCAAGAGGCCGGCGAGGAAAACGAGGCCGAACCGATGACGTCGATGGAACTGGCCTGGCGTCAGGCGATGGAACAGCAAGGGCACTCACTGCCGGTGTCGACCCGCAAATCTGGCGGGCGCCGCCAAAAAGACAGAACCCGCCGCGAACAGGCCGCGATCATTGCCCGCACACTTGATGCGCGCCAGGATTGATCGCTGCCAGTCTTTTCGCCGCCATCTGTCCAACACGCATAGGTCTTTGCATTCAACTAGGGGCCGAGGTTCGATTTTCGGCTCCTAGTTGAGTGTTTGCAGAGTGTGCAGAAATCGCCGCTCGATGAATGCGGCAACGCCGGCGGCATCGTCCAGGTCAAAGTGCGGTACATCGAGGTCGATGGGATGATCGCTGACCACGGCGACGATCTCGTCGCGGCGGCAGACCAGGTCGGTGCCCAAGGCCCGGCGCGAAACCTCGATCTTGGGTTTGTGGGCGCGTTTATAGCCCTCGGTCAGCACCAGGTCCACATCGCCGAGCATCGCTGCCGCTTCGTCGATGCCAATTTCCTGCTCGACCTGCCGCACCAGGTTGACCTGGTGCGGCGATACAAAGGCAACTGCCTGGGCGCCTGCTTTGGTATGTTTCCAGGTGTCTTTGCCAGTCTGGGCCAGATCAAAGGTATGTATGCTGTGCTTGATCACACCGACTCGATAGCCACGGCCTTTGAGTTCGGCGATCAGCTTGACTAAAAAAGTTGTCTTGCCCACCTTGGGGCGACCGGCGACCGAAATGATGACAGGTACATGGGTCACGTCAAGAGAACCTCCACGAGTGTAACATGAGCGATCCATCGTTTCAGAAAGAGAATTTACCCGCCCACCGGGCAGAGCCAGCTCACAGAGCTGGCTTTGTCAGCGTCATTGGCCGGCCCAACGTCGGCAAATCGACGTTGATGAACGCTTATCTGGGGCAGAAAATCTCCATTGTCTCGTCCAAACCGCAGACCACGCGGCGGCGGGTCATGGGGATTCTCACCCTGGAGCAGGCACAGATCATCTTTGTCGATACGCCGGGCATCCACAAACCGATGCACAGACTCGGCGAGGTGATGGTTGAGACGGCATTGCAGGCGATTCCCGACGCGGATGTGCTGCTCTGGCTGGTCGATGCCTCGCACGCCCCGACGGACGAAGACCGGCACATCGCCCAACTGCTTCAGGCGCAGGCGCAAGACATCCCTGTGATTTTGGGTTTGAACAAGTGCGATCTGGTGCCCGAACCGGAGCGTGAAGCGCGCGCAAGTACCTTTACCTCGCTGCTCCCCGCTTCGAACGCGATCTTTGTTTCGGCCACTGCGGGGGAAAACCGCGACCGGCTGCTGGCTCTGCTGATCGACTGCCTGCCTGAGAACCCGCCCTTTTATCCTGACGATCAAGTAACCGATCAGACGGAACGGGCCATCGCTGCCGAGTTGATCCGCGAACAGGTGCTGCTGCGCGCGCGTCAGGAGGTGCCGCACGCAGTCGACGTGATCGTCGACGAGTTTACGGTGCGCTCTGCCAGGCTGACCTACATCCATGCCACCATCATTGTCGAGCGGGACTCGCAAAAGGGCATTTTGCTCGGGCACGACGGCAAGATGATCAAAGCGATCAGCCAGGCCGCACGCCAACAGATCGAAGAGATGGTCGAGGCGCGGGTATATCTGGAATTATGGGTCAAAGTACGTCCCAAGTGGCGGCAAAAAGACAACGAATTAAAGCGCCTGGGCTATATGCCCACTTTGCGCTGATTCTCCCCTCATTCACGGGGCAGGGTAAAGACGAATGTGCTCCCTTTGCCCGGCTCGCTGTCCACCCAGATGCGCCCGCCGTGCGCGTCGATCACCGATTTGGCTAAATACAAGCCCAACCCCGCCCCTTGCGTGCGCCGGCTGAGCGCGCTTTCGACCCGGTAAAAGCGATCAAAAATGTGCTCGCGTTCGCCGGCCGGGATGCCGATGCCCTGATCGGTGACGGCCACATAAACTGACTCGTCATCGAACCGCCCGGAGACCATAATCCGTCCCCCGTCCGGCGAGTATTTGAGCGCGTTTGAGACCAGGTTGGTCAACACCTGGCGCAAGCGCTCGTGATCGGCCTGGATGACCGGAAAATCTGCCGGAAAGTCCAACTTGAAGGTGTGACGCGCCGTCTGCGTGCCAAAGTCACTGACCACACGCGCGGCCATCACGTCGACGCGCACGTCGCCTTTGTTCAGCTTCATTTGCCCCGATTGTAATCGCGATACATCCAGCAAATTGCTGATCAGCACATCCAGGCGGTCACTTTCCTCTTCGATCACCGCCAGACTGTCGCGCAACGTCTCTTTGTCCCAGTTGGCATCCTCGCGGCGCAGCGTGCTGGCATAGCCCTTGATCAGCGCGACGGGCGTTTTCAGTTCATGTGAAATGACCGAGATGAACGTCGATTTCATCTCTTCTGCTTCGCGGAGCTGCGTAATGTCGCGCACGTTGGCGATAATGTTTACCAGCTTGTTGTCGACATCCAGCAGGGGCGAGTAAGTGATGCTAAAGGTAACTTGTGTGCCGTCTGAACGTGTAAAATCCCCTTCAACCTGGGCCTGCTTTCCGTCCTGGCAGTCGAACGGCGGGCAGAGCTGGCAGACGCTGCGATCCTGGCCCGGGTCCTGTGAGACGAGCACTTCCCAACAATAGTGCCCGAGCGCTTCCTCGGCGGGGATGCCGGTCATGAGGGTCAGTGCCCGGTTAAAAACTGAAATCCGGTGCTCGGGATCGAGGATCATCACGCCGTCGCCCGAGTTTTCAATGATCGCGTCGAGGCGGCGTTTTTCCTGGGCGA
>JAFGEY010000273.1 GCA_016931365.1 Anaerolineae bacterium | reverse complement strand
TCTGGTCAAGCGGACGTCCCATTCGTTGCGAATCTCTTCGCGCAGGCGTTCCACCTGGGTCTGATCACCCCGATGACGCAGCAACAACACGCCCACCCCGTCCTTTACAGTGTATTCGATCAACGGCGCCAGTTCGTCGATGTTATAAACGAACTCGCCGGTCATCAAATCAATATCGTCATCTCCCCGGAGCATTAACTCGCCGCCGCCGAATTGCAGGGTCAGTTCGACTCGCTCCGCCCCTTCGCTGTCCAGGTCAAACGTTTCGCGCTGTGTCGGTCCTGCGTTGATGTTGCGTACTACTCTGGATGTGCGCTCGCCTGAGGTGCAACAACAGCAACAACCTGTCAGACTCAACGCGGTGATGACCAAGATGACGATCCACAATGCTTTTCTCATTCAGCTAACTCCGTATGCCTGCACCATTCCAGCCCCAACCCTTACTTGGCCGTATGCGTTGCCATCCGCCGCATCATCAACGGCACCCACAAGATCATACATGCAGCCGCGGCGACGATCGATACCAGACACGCCGTGCCGCCAGACGAAGCCGCAAAGTAGCGCAAGAGCAGCCAGGCGGCGTCGGAAAGTGAACTGAGGATCATATACAACCAACCCAATGTGCCCTGAACGTACACCACGATCCAGCGCGGGAGCAAGAGCTGGCCGGTCAGGCCAACCACGCTCAAGATCGAAGGCAAGGCCAGGATCAGCAGGGCGATCACACCTATGGCCAACAGGACGGCGACCATCGCACGGCGGCGCTGTTCTTCACGGTAGGCCATGCGAGCTTGCAGGCGGAGCATAAACCCCGGCTGCGGGCCGACCATCGGCGCGGCGTGGAACACCTGCGAGAGGGCCATTATGGCGTTCCACTGCGCCTTGCATGCCGGACAGGTCATCAGGTGTTCGTGCATCCGGTGCGATTCCGCGCTGCCAAGTTGGCCGTCTTGGGCCAGCGACATCCACTCCTGGATCGTTTCACAATGCACCATATTCATTCTTCACCTCTACAAGGTTGCGGGTTGGGCCAGGTCATAGCAATCATCTTGAATTTCGCACGCCAGTTTGCTTCTTGCCCGGTGCAGGCGGGTCTTGATCGTGCTTTCGGTCACATCCATCGCATCAGCAATCTCTTTATAGGACATATCGTACCAGTAACGTAGAATCACCGGTACGCGATAAGCAGGTTCGAGTGTGTCGAGCAGGGCTTGCACTTTGCCTGAACTTTGCGCATAGAGCATCACTTGCTCCGGCTGTTCGGCGTGAGGCATAGCCAATTCGATCATCGGCGGCAGGTCGTCGATTGACGCCCAGTTGATGCGCCGCCGGCGCAGCATGTCGATGCAATAGTGCGACGCGATGGCCAGCAGCCAGGATGAAAATTTGCGCTCCGGGTCATACGTGTGCAAGCGCGTATACATACGGATAAACGTTTCCTGCGCGGCGTCGTCGGCTTCGGCATTGCTGCCCAACATTCGATAAGCCAGGTTGTATACAGGTTTTTGATAGGCCTCAACCAGCGCGGCAAACGCGGCCTGGTCGCCGGCGCGTGCCTGCTGCACCCATCGCTGTTCTTGGTCTTCCATCCTCATCCTTGCCTGTTCTCGCTATACAATACGCAAAGATGCGCGGCAGGTTTCATCCAGGTGGCAAATTTGGAGAAAATCAACAAACTGCTGAGGTTGCTGGCACATTTGTCTGATCGGTTTGAATCCTGCCCATTCTGTCAATCATGTGCTTTGTCCAGGCAGATAACGCCCTCTCGATCCAGGCTCAAGGCGACTGGCTGGCCGAGGGGAGGGATGTCGCGCGCGGGGAGGTCAAAGGTCAGCGATGTGCCGCCCGTGCAGCGCACGACGACGCGGGCCAGTGCGCCGAGAAAGGTCTGTGCGGCGACGACGCCCCGGATGGCCGCCGTTTCGGGCGAGGCGAGGTGGGCCGCGTCAGGGCGGATCAAGAGGGTCACGTCGCCTTGACCGCAGCCGTCCGCTTGCAGCGGGCCGATCTTGGTTTGCACGATCCCGATCCCCATCCATTGCCCTGGCAAAAGGTTCTGCATCCCCAGAAATCGGGCGGCCCAGGCATTGGCCGGACGCCGGTAGACCTCGACCGGCTTGCCTTCCTGGACGACGCGCCCTTGATTCATCAAGATCACCCGGTCGGCGATGGCAAAGGCTTCGGCCTGGTCGTGGGTGACGTATATCGTCGTCATATTGACTCGCTTGAGAATGCGCTTTAATTCCTCGAGCAGCCGATCGCGCAACGTGCGGTCGAGCGATCCCAGTGGCTCATCGAGCAGAAGCAGGCGCGGACGTGGGGCCAGCGAGCGGGCCAGGGCCACCCTTTGGCGCTCGCCGCCGGAAAGCTGGTAGACATCGCGCCGGGCCAGGTCGCTCAGGTTGACCAGGGTCAGTGCCTCGCTGACCCGTTCTTCGATCTGGGCGCGGGGCAGGCCCTGCATGCGCAGCCCAAAGGCGACGTTGGCCCACACGTTTTTGTGCGGAAAGAGGGCGAAATCCTGGAACATCAGCCCAAAGCCGCGCCGGTGCACGGGCACGCTCTGCATATCTTGCCCGTCGAAAACCACCCGGCCGCGGTCGGGCGTCTCCAGCCCGGCGACGATGCGCAGCAGGGT
>JAFGEY010000272.1 GCA_016931365.1 Anaerolineae bacterium | reverse complement strand
TAGGCAGCAATATAGATGTTTTCAGGGTGTCATTCACCCTGCAATCCCTGTGATCTGCGATCTTTGGGCTACGATTTTAAACTGATCGCTGATCACTGAAAACTGATCACCTGCCAATGTTAAAAACTTGATCATCGAGTAACAGCGCTGATATCCTTCTCTGGCACAGAACGATAAAGGCAAGTCGGCAGTCACTCATTTAGTCCTTCTTCGGCGATCAGCTCTTTTGGGTGCGGCGTGTTCATGAACTGGGCGTCGGCCCACAGCCCATTGCGCAGAAGAAATTGACCACCGAAAGATTGGCCCAGGCTATGAGTCTGTTGGCAGGCGATGAAGCGATACGCCAACGGGCTCAGGCATTGGGCCGGAAAATTCGCGATGAAGATGGCGTCGCGCAGGCGGTGGAAGTCATCCATCATTATTGTTCTAAGGAAAACAACCATGTCGACTATCTCAACTAACAACCTGACTAAAATCTACGGCTCCGGCACGACAGCCGTTACCGCGCTCGATCAGGTCAACATTGCTATTCAGGAGGGCCAGTTCGTTGCCGTGATGGGGCCCAGCGGCTGCGGCAAATCGACGCTGCTGCACCTGCTGGGCGGGCTCGACAAACCCACCAGCGGCGATGTGATCATTGCGGGGGATAACATTGGCGATTTGAGTGATGACAAACTGACTGAGCTGCGCCGCCGTAGGATCGGCTTTGTCTTCCAGTTCTTCAACCTCATTCCGGTTTTGAGCGCGGCTGAGAATGCTGCTCTCCCGGTGACCCTCGACGGCGTCAAACCAGCCGAAGCTAAAAAGCGGGCTACCGAGTGGCTGGCACGCTTTGGCATGGGCGACCGCCTGACGCATCGACCTGACCAGCTTTCCGGCGGACAGCAGCAGCGCGTGGCTGTGGCGCGCGCCCTGGTGGCCGAGCCCAAACTGATCCTGGCCGATGAGCCTACCGGCAACCTGGACAGCCGCTCCAGCGATGAGATCGCCGGGTTGTTATCAGAGGTCTCGAAGAAATACGGGCGCACTGTTGTTATGGTTACCCATGATCCGCGCATCGCTGCCTACGCCGACCGCATTATCTTTTTGAAGGACGGCAAAGTGGTTGATGAAACCATTTTGGAGACCAAAAATGGCGATAACGCCACATCCGTCGCGAACAGAATGAAAGAGATTGCACGTTGATGATCGAGACTGCCGGTTGTCCATACCTGTCAACTAAAGCGCATTTCCCGTGCCCGGCATCGCCGTTTGTGTTGAATGATGAAGTGCCGGCAAGTCGGAAAAAAGATCGATATGTTTTTGAAAAAGATCGAGAAGTTTTTCCAAAAAGATCGAGAAGTTTTTGGAAAGACATCCGGAAGTTTTTTTGCTTAAGTTGATGGTTATAGCTGGTTGTCTATTAACTAATGATCGGCAATCCCATGCCGGAAATCGAGGATTTCTATGAACTTCCAAATGACTCTCGCGCTGCGCTACCTTGCCGGGCGCAGGTTACGAACTGTACTAACTACGCTGGCCATTGTCTTCGGCATCGTGTTGATCTTCGGCATGAACGCGATCTTGCCGGCTTTTGTCAAATCCTTCACCGCCAATGCCATGGCGATGGAGGGACAGGTGGATGTCAGCATCACCAGCAAGACCAGTGGCCCCTTTCCGGTTGATATACTCGACACGGTAAAAGGCGTCGACGGTGTAACGGTGGCATCCGGTACGCTTGAACGTCCGGTTAGCCTACCTGCTGATTACTTTGATAACGATCCTGCTGCCCCTGACCGCGTGACCTCTATCATATTGATCGGCGCGGTGCCGGAGGACATCCATTCAGTCATTGCCTTTAATATCATCGAAGGACGTTTTCTGGAGGCGGGTGATGAAGCCGCTACGGTGATCGCCAAATCGCTGGCTGACGCGGCCGGCCTCAAGCTGGGCGATACACTGCGCTTGCCCACCGCCACCGGTGAGGTCGAGCTGGTCATTGTCGGGATGACTCCGCAGCGCCTGATGCCCGGCAGCGAAGAAGTGCTCATCACGCTGCCCCAGGCTCAGAAACTGCTCGATGCGCCGGGACAGATCAACCTGATCAAAGCGAATTTTGACAGCACGCAGGCGGCCCGTCGCGCCGAGATCGAAGCCAATATCGAAGCAGCTCTGGGATCGGGCTATACCCTGGGCGTGCTGCAAGCCGGGGCCGAAATCTTGCAAAACATCGGCCTCGCCCAGGGCATCCTGACATTCCTGGGCGCATTGGGGTTGATGATGGGTGGGTTTATCATCTTCAATACCTTCCGGACGATTGTGGCCGAGCGCCGTCACGATATCGGCATGCTGCGGGCCGTGGGCGCCGGTCGCCATACAATTACATGGATGATTTTGATCGAGGGTACGATCCAGGGTGTGGTTGGGACCATCCTCGGTATGTTGTTGGGATATCTCATGGCCGTCGCCATGTTGAATCTGCTGCAATCGCTGATGCGCCAATATTTGAATACCAGTATGGGGGCTCCGGATGTGACGCCGGGCCTGGTGCTCGTTTCTGTTGCGCTGGGAGTGGGCATCACGTTGCTGGCCGGCTGGCTTCCGGCGCGATCCGCCAGCCGGATGACACCGCTCGAAGCTTTGCGTCCCGAAATAGGCAAGCTTTCACTGAAGCGTATGGCCGGACTCGGTTTTTGGAGTGGGGTGGTGATGATCACCCTGGCGTTGCTGGCACTGCTTTCGGGGAATCCCGGCCTGCTTGGACTTGGCTCGTTTCTGCTGGTGATTGGCCTGATTGCGATTGGTCCGGCGTTGATTACCCCGATTGCGCGTTTGTTTGGCAGTCTGGCCGCGCTGTCCTTTGCCCGCGATGGCGCTGCACAACTGGCCGAAAGCAACCTCAGCCGACAGCCCTCTCGCGCCGCCATCACCGCTTCGACAACGATGATCTCGCTGGCGATCCTGGTCATGGCAGCCAGCATCCTGTCCAGTGTCATGCTCACTTTTTCCACGATGCTCGAAGAGAGTCTGGGCAGCGATTATCTGCTTGTTCCTCCAACCGTCTCATTGTGGGGAGCCGATGTCGGCGCCGCGCCCGATCTGGCCGACGAACTGCGGGCGGTAGACGGGGTGGCTGTGGTCAGTACCATGCGTTTTGCGTCGTCACAAGTCAACGAAGCAGCTGCCGGTTTGTTGGGAGTCGACCCGCGGGCTTACGACCAGACCAGTGGGTTGACCTTTACGCAAGGCGACCCTGCAACAGCCTATCGTGAATTAGAAAACGGGCGCGCGATGATCGCCAACGGCATCCTGGCGAGTTCTGCGGGTGTCAAGCTTGGTGATAGTGTTGTCGTGCTGACTCCCACTGGCGAACAGAGCTACCGAATCGTCGGCGTGGCTTCAGATTTTCTCAATGCTAAGACCAACACCGGCTACGTTTCACAGGCTAATATCGCCGCCGATTTTGGATGTATGGAGGATGTTTTCTTTCAGATCAACCTGGAGCCGGACGCCGATCGGGAGAGCGTCGAGGCTGCTTTCAGGGAGGCTGTTAAGCCCTACCCACAGTTCAACCTGATCGCCGGTCGTGAATATCTCGACCAGAATATCGACCTGTTCCATTCGGCTTTTGCAGGCATGTACGGCATGGTGATCTTTCTGTCCATCCCATCGCTGATTGCCATGGTCAACACGCTGGCGATCGGCGTCATCGAACGCACGCGCGAGATCGGCATGTTGCGCGCTGTTGGCTCAACGCGCCGCCAGATTCGCGCCATCGTCCTGGCCGAGGCGATCATCCTGTCGGCGATTGGGACGTCGTTTGGCTTGTTGGCCGGTTTGTACATGGGCCGCATGGCCGTGGCATCTTTCGCCTTGCTGGGCTTTCCGGCCGACTACATCTTCCCCTGGCAGGGCGTCATCCTGGCGATTGCCGGCGGGCTGATCTTCGGGGCGCTGGCAGCCATCATCCCGGCCCGCCAAGCAGCGCGGCTGGAGATCGTCCAGGCGCTGCGGTACGAGTAGCTATTACAAGGTATCAGGGCGAGCTGGCACCCCCTCCTCGCCCTGACATTCTATGCAAGGACTCCACTGAAAAAAGGTACCTTTTCGCAAAATTGACACGCTCAGAAGCGTTTCGCTGGTGTGCATATCAAAAATGAGGCCCCATT
>JAFGEY010000271.1 GCA_016931365.1 Anaerolineae bacterium | reverse complement strand
TATCGGACTGCGCTTTTTTGTACTGCGCTGGTTCCATGCCCTGACTTGGCTCCTGCTTGCGGTTGCGGCCTTTATCGCCGCCTTTAGCGTGCTTGGCGGAGCAGCCACAGCCCGGGTTGTGGCCTTTCTCTCACTGATCGTCTATCTTGTCTTTATGTTTATCGTTGTCACAAGCCGTTAGGTCGGTACAATACAGGCTCGCATCAGTTTGCCGGAAAAGATTTCTCTCGCTCCCACGCAGAGCGTGGGAGCGAAGAAGATAGGCCTGCTCAGCGGCGTGACGGCCGGCGGATCGCTGACGCTGGATCGCTATGGCGTGGCGGTGATTCAGATGTGACCACGACACACCTTTTCTCGCTCCCACGCAGGAGCGTGGGAGCGTACACGCCGAAAGGATCAAGTGTCCAAGTTTGACGCTTTTCTTTACGACGAGACAAAAACGACAAGGCGGATCAAGATCGCGACCACGGCAATGAGATGCGAGCGCAACGCCTGGGACAATCGTACCCGCATCGCGGTCATGATCGAGGCGGTGATGCAACAGCAGCCCGATGTCGAGTTGATCCTCTTTGGGGAGATGATTCTCGGCTGGTACATGCCCGGCAAGCAGTCGGACTATCACCGCCAGATCAGTGAACCCATCCCGGGAGAGACGACGCAGACGCTCGTTTTGTTGGCGCAGAAATTCGGAATCTATATCTGCTTGGGGATTTCCGAATTGGATGGGGATCGTCTCTACAACTCCCAGGTACTGCTAAACCCACAGGGCGAAATCCAGGTAGTACACCGCAAAAGCAACCTCAAACCGGGCGAAGTGGACGGCGGATATCAGCCCGGATCGGCAAAGGTAACTGCAACCGAGATCAAGGGCATCAAAACCGGCCTCGTGATTTGCTCCGACACTGCCAGCCCGCGAACGATGTGGGCGCTGATGCGCGGTAAATTCGGCTTGATCCTCCACAGCCTCGCCGACGACGACCGGGATGATTTCGTGACCAAGTTTCAAGCCCGAATGTATGATGCCTGGTTTGTGACCGCCAATCGCTTTGGCCAAGAGAATGGGCACTTTTGGCCCGGACTGATCACGGTGACCGACCCGCTTGGGGCGATTCGTAGCGCAGCGCAGGGTCAGGAGCAATTTTTGGTTTACGAGTTGCACTTGGCAGAGGCAGGATCGTGGTTCAAGCGCGCGATCCGCAACATCTGGGTCAAAGCACCGCTTATCGTCCACGTGATCAAGAACTGGAAGCAGGCCAGGTCGTATTTATAAAGTGATGCTCACTGGCGCGACGACCGGCGAGACGCTGTCCTTGGATCGCTATGGCGTGGCGGTGATTCAATTATAGTTTTTCTCGCTCTCCCGCAGAGCGTGGGAGTGAGAAAATATAGGGGGACAAGCTACAATGAAGCAAATTGAGGATTTCACTGATATACAGAAAGATGTGTTCAAGGGACTCATTTCCGATCTGGGCGGCCCAACAAGTACTCATTACCTACTTTCTATAATAGAAGACATACTGCTGACATTCAAACCTGACTGGGAGAATGATCCCTTATTCGACAATGCTGATCTTCGGCAAGAAATCGAGGTTTGCATGGCAGCACTCAACTATGCGGATGCAACTAGTTTATGCGACGGCAAGTGAATTATGCCCCAATTCACACCCAAACAAGGCCAATACCTGGCCTTCATCTACACCTATACCAGGCTCAACCGGCAGCCGCCCGCCGAGGCCGACATCCAGCGCTATTTCCGGGTCACGCCGCCGACGGTGC
The DNA here is from genome assembly GCA_016931365.1 of Anaerolineae bacterium. The sequence goes on along the minus strand of JAFGEY010000271.1, from coordinate 2,878 downwards.
ATCAAATGATCGTGCGGCTGACAGAAAAGGGCCTGATCCGCCGCGTGCCCGGCGTCGCCCGCTCGATCGAGGTACTGGCGCCGGTCGAAGAACTGCCGCCTCTGGCATGATCATTCTGCACGTGCATATGCTTGACGGAGCGACAATGAAACACAAGGGATTCGCACATACGATGTATGCGATGATCGTCCAGGGCGCAGAGGTTCTGGCGGCGCTGGTTCTGGTCGCTTGCGGCTCTACCCGAGTCCCGACACCACAGGCCACCGAGACCCCCAAAGGCAGAGATCCTCTTCGAGCGCTGACCCCCTTGCCGCTCTCTGAGCCAGGCCCGTATCGCGTGGGCGTACGCCAATTTGCGGCGTTGGATGCCAGCCGCGGCGACCGTCAGGTAAGCATCAGAGTCTGGTATCCGGCCGTTTGGCCCGACGATGCAAGCGAAAAACGGGTTGTCCCTCTGACCGAGCCGGACCGCAGCGGCGCGCCCTACCCCCTGATCGTGAGTTCAGCCAAGGTCGGTTCCCTGCTTGCGCCATATCTGGTCACGCACGGCTTTATCTGGGCCGGCGTTGATCGGATCGACAGCTATGAACAGATGAACGAGCAGATGATCGAACAGCCCCTCGACATCCTCTTTATGCTGGAACAGGTTGCTGTACACCCGCCGGAAGAATTGCACGGCATGATCGATGCCGAACATACCGGTGTCACCGGCTATTCCTTTGACGGCTACAACGCACTGGCTTTGAGCGGCGCGCGCATCGACCCGGCGTTTTACCTGGCGCAATGTGCCACCCCGGACGCGACCAAAAAAGTGATGCTGTCGGCCTTTTCCTGCGCTCCGGCCCGCGCATGGGATGCTTTTGCTGCCTACGCAGGTGCGGCGATCACCACCAGCGACGATGGATTGTGGCAGCCGATGACGGACGCAAGGATTCGCGCCGTGATGCCAATGGCCGGTGAAGGATGGTGGCTGTTTGGTGACCGGGGCCTGGCGGCCGTCGACCGGCCCATCTTGATGCTCGTCGCTACTCAAGATGAACTCTATCCGGAAAACGTGCGCATTTTTTCTCACCTAGGTGCGTCTGACAAAACCCTGATCTCGTTTGTCGGCCCAGATCATATGATGATGGTGCAAAACCCAGAGTTGATTGCCCGAATGGCGCATTTCGCGGCTGCCTTTTTCGGCTACCATTTGCAGGGGCGCAAAGAGTTGGCCTCGTACCTGTCGGAAGATTTTGTCGCCCAACACGCCGACCTGGCCTGGGGAGCATACGCGAATCCGTGATGCAGGACGATTGTTCTCCCTTTGTCGCCCGCTTGGTTTGGCGCTTGCACAATCACGGTTGTACGTGTATAATATCTGATAGTTGTTCAATTGTACAATCAGGCTGCGGAGATAAAATACGATGGACGTTGCCATTGACACGTCGGTCATCATTGCGGTCATTGTGAACGAGCCGCAGCGCGAAACGCTGATCAATTTGACCAGGGGCGCTGACCTCATTGCGCCTTTCTCGGTGCATTGGGAAATCTGTAATGCTTTTTCTGCCATGCTCAAGCGCGGCCGTGTGACTCTGGCACAGGCGTTACAGGCAATAGAAATTTATCACCAGATCCCGCTTCGTTTTGTTGATATCGAGTTGGATGAATCATTGGTGCTTGCCGCTCAATTCGATCTATATGCCTATGATGCCTATCTGATTCGCTGCGCGCTCAAGTACGATGCACCGTTGATTTCGTTGGATAATGGATTGTTGCAAGCGGCACGGCAGGCCAATGCTCAAGTGATTGAGGTCATGAAATGAATGTATATACCTATTCAGAAGCGCGTCAAAATTTTGCGACGCTGCTGGACAAAGCAGCACGAGAAGGTGAGGTCCGAGTCAGGCGCAAAGATGGTCAGGTTTTTGTGATTCGACCTGAGCCCAATACAGACTCACCGTTGAACGTTCCGGGACTTGACCTGGGGTGGACCGCTGCCGAGATACTGGATGCCATTCGAGAGGGACGGCGTCCGTCATAGCGATAAAGAGGAAAAGGGAACCATGCCCCAATTCACACCCAAACAAGGCCAATACCTGGCCTTTATCCACCTGTACACCAAGCTCAACCGGCAGCCGCCCGCCGAGGCCGACATCCAGCACTATTTCCAGGTCACGCCGCCGACGGCGCATCAAATGATCGTGCGACTGGAGGAAAAGGGGCTGATCCGTCGTGTGCCGCATGTCGCCCGCACGATCGAGGTGCTGGTGCGGGTTGAAGACCTGCCGCCTCTGGAATAGGATCGGCGAATTTCGGGAAAAGAGGAACAAAATGAACATCGGCATCATCGTCCATTCTCACACCGGCCACACGCTGGCCGTCGCGAAAGAGCTGCAAAAAGCCCTGTCTGCCGCCGGGCACGCGGTGACGCTGGCCCAGGTCGAACCGGCCGGGCCGGTGAGCAGCAGCGCCACACGCGCCGAACTCAAAACCAGGCCGGCGATCGACGCCTACGACGCCCTGGTCTTTGGCTCTCCCGTGTGGGGCGGGCGCATGTCGGCCCCGATGAACAGCTACCTGGAGCAGATCGCATCCTTGCAGGGCAAAAAGGTCGCCTGCCTGGTGACGAATTTCTTTGTCCGGGGCTGGGGCGGCGACCAAACCCTCAAGCTGATGCAAGAGGCCTGCGCAGCAAAAGGCGCGACCGTCTGCGGATTGGAGAGCGTACGCTGGTTCAGCCTGAGTCGCAAGCGGCGGATTGCTCAAGTCGTTGACAGCCTGAGCAAATTGTTCTAATAGATAGACCAGATAGAACTTGGACACCAGAGTCAACGCAAGCATCCGCAGATTACACCGATGGCGCAGATTAAAACAAATCTGCGATAATCTGCGAAAT
>JAFGEY010000270.1 GCA_016931365.1 Anaerolineae bacterium | reverse complement strand
GGCGTCCGGCGTGACCGTGGCAATCGAAAATATGCCCAGGCGGGCCGTGCTGGGCGTCGCCGTGCCGCTGTACTGGTTCAACTCGCCGGCGCAGATCGTCCGTTTCAAGCACCTCACCCTCGACACGACGCACATCGGCACCTGGGGCTGGAATGTGCTCGACGTATATGAGCAGGTCAAAGCCAATATCGCGCACGTTCATCTCTCCAACTTTGACGGGCGAGAGCACCGGCTGCCGACTGACGGCCAACTCCCCCTTGCCGAGTTGTTGGGCCGGCTGGCCCGTGACCGGTTTGGCGGCGCAGTCAGTGTCGAGTGTCATCCTGATGCGTTCGCGGCCCAGGACGAAGCAGCCTGCCGGGAGGCGCTGGCACGAACCCTGGCTTTTTGCCGCGAGCATTTCCGGGTAAGGTCCAATACCCGTGAAGCGTATACAGAATGAACAGGATGGGCAGAATGAAGATATCGAACGATCTTGACGCATATTAAGAATCAACATCCAATCCTGTTCGGATTGAATTCACTCACGAGTATTGGGGTAAAATCCTGATGATAAAAATCGTTACCGACTCGACGCACTATTTGCCGCCCGACCTGATGGCTCAATACGACATCCGCGTGGCGCCGATCCAACTGTTCTTTAGGAACGAGGTCTTTCAAGAAGGTGTTGACATGGATCCCGAAACCTTTTGGGCCAGGCTGGCCGTGAGTGCCGTTTTTCCGACCACCGCCCAGCCTCGCCAGCAGGCATTTTGGGACACCTGGCGGTCGCTGCTGGACGACGGGCACGAAATTGTCACGCTGCTGCTGTCGGGCAAGATCAGCGGCGCGGTGGACACGGCGAGGTCGCTGCTCAGCCAACTCCCCGGCGCGCCCATTTCGTTGATCGACAGCCGGTCGACGGCAATGGGGCTTGGCTTTCAGGTTTTGCGCGCGGCCGAACTGGCCGAACAGGGCGGTTCGCGGGCAGATATTGTGAGCGCGGTCGACCAGATGCAGATCGGCATCCAGATTTTGCTCGTGCCGGACTCGCTGGAAAACCTGCGGCGCGGGGGGCGAATCAATTCGGCCAAGGCGTGGGCCGGCACGCTTCTGAACATAAAGCCCTTGCTCTCGTTCAGCAAGGGCTTTATCGAACCGATCGAGCAAATTCGCACCACCAAACGCGCCCAGGCGCGGATGCTCGAATTGACCCGGACCTTTTTAGACGACGATCTGCATCCCTGGATCGCAGTGATGCATTCGCGGTCGCCGGAGCAGGGTCAAGCTCTGTTGGCCGAACTGCGCGGACATTACCCCGGCGCGCGGTTCTTTTTCTCAGAGATCGGCCCGACGCTGGGCGTGCATCTGGGCATCGGCGGGACGGGGATCATTGTCTGCCGGAGCGATGTTTTGTAGGGGCGAGGCATCCCCTGTAGATCGTTCGTTGACTCGAGTGCTCGTACAAGAGAGCCTTTCCGGTTGAACAGATTCCATCTGGAATGCCTCGCCCTTACAACAGGTATGAGGAGTCAATATGAGCCAAGAGATTAAGACAAAAATTAAGCAATACCCGCAAGAAAATCAACTCCCCTGTGCCGTGGCGCACTATATCGCCGCCGAGGTGGAGGTCAGCCCCAAAGCGGTGGGCGATGCGGCCAACGAACTCGAGGTGCGGATCACGCAATGCCAGTTGGGGTTGTTCGGCTATGCCCAAAAGGGCCAGCCGGCCTATCGCATCTTGCGCCCGATGGAGCCGCTGCCGGAGGCGTTGGCCCAGGCGATGGGTGAAGCGGCCGTCGATGGGCGGGTGGCGTGCGCCAAACTGTGGCAAGTTGCCGAACAGTTTGGCCTGTCGCGCCACGAGATAGGCAACGCGGCGGACACATTGGAGTTGAAGGTCAAGCCGTGCCAGTTGGGGTGTTTTTGAAAGCTGCATGCTCGTTCCCATGCTCCGCGTGGGAACGAGCATGCAGCAAGTTAAGCCTAGGCAAACGGCTTCAGAACGTCTTCGACTGTCGGCCGGCCGATCTCTTGCAGCTCATAGCGCACGCGCTGGGTGGGGTGCTTGATCTCGATCAGGCGGCGCAGGTCGATTGGCGTGGCAATGAGCACCAGGTCGCATGGCGTGGCATTGATCGTCTCTTCCAGGTCGTGGATTTGCTGGTCGCCATAGCCCATCGCCGGGAGCAGCGTGCCGATGCCGGGATATCGGCGGTAGGTTTCGCTGATCGAGCGCACGGTGTAGAGTCGCGGATCGATCAGTTCGCGCGCGCCGAACCGCTTGGCGGCGACGACGCCCGCGCCGTAAGCCATCTCACCGTGGGTCAGGGTCGGCCCGTCTTCGACGACCAGAACGCGCTTGCCACGGATCGCCGCCGGGTCATCGACAAAGATCGGCGAGGCGGCTTCGATCAGTGTGGCATTGGGGTTGACCGACAGTGTGTTTTCAAGCACCAGGGCCACGTTGTCCAGATTGGCCGTGGCGATCTTGTTAATCACTACGACATCGGCCATACGCAGGTTGGCTTCGCCGGGATGATAGGCGATTTCGTGACCGGGGCGGTGCGGATCGACGACGACGATGTGCAGATCGGGTTTGTAAAAAGGCAGGTCGTTGTTGCCGCCGTCCCAGACGATGATGTCAGCCTCTTGTTCCGCCTGGCGTAGAATTTGCTCATAGTCCACGCCCGCATAGACGATCACCCCGCGATCGATGTGCGGCTCGTATTCCTCGCGTTCCTCAATGGTACAGTGATGTCGCTCCAGGTCGGCGTAACCGGCAAAGCGTTGGCAGCGCTGCTCGACCAGGTTGCCGTAGGGCATCGGGTGGCGCACGGCGACGACCTTTTTCCCCCACGCGCGCAGCACGTCGCAGACGCGACGGGTGGTCTGGCTTTTGCCCGCGCCGGTGCGCACGGCGCACACGGCGACAACCGGCCTGGTCGATTCAAGCATGGTGTTTTTCCAGCCCATCAACACATAATCAGCCCCGGTGGCGATCACCTGCGAGGCCTTGTGCATCACATATTGGTGTGAAACGTCAGAATAAGCAAATATGACCTGTTCGACGTCTAGTTCTTCGATCAATCGATCCAGGTCGGCTTCGGGGTAAATGGGGATGCCGTCCGGGTAGCCCGGCCCGGCCAGTTCGGCGGGATAGACGCGCCCCTCGATGTCGGGAATTTGCGTCGCGGTAAAGGCCACGACCTGGTACGCGTCGTTGCCACGCAGGTGGGTGTTAAAGTTGTGAAAGTCGCGCCCGGCGGCGCCCATGATCAGAATTCGTTTTTTCGCCATTGAAAAACTCCCAAGTGTATTTTGAGTCTGCAAGGTGCAGAACAGTTTCTAATCGGTGTCAGTCAGGTTCGACCTGCACCGATATCTCCTCGGCCAGGTCGTACTCGCCAAACTGGCAGTCGAATGGAGCCTCGGTGCCGGGCAGGATGCGCGGGGTGTAGCAAAACCCGGCGTTGACCACCGTGCCCCACGGGTCGTACAGCGTGACCACCACCTGCGCGCGGTTGACGGTTGCGTCGCCGTCGTTGCGCACGGTGCCCGTCACGTGCAAAATGCCGCTCTGAAAGCCAGCGGCACGGTATTCTACCACAATTAATCCTTTTGGCAACTTGCGCAGGGTGGGTTGGGCGGTGACGCGGATCGTATAACGCTCCCAGCCCCACTCATTGGCAGTGATCAAGGCAAAAGGCGCGATCTGCTGCGGGCCGATGACGTCCATCAGCGCCGGACCTTGGACGACACGCATCACCGTGCCCCAGCGGTTGTAAAACATCACCCGCACGGCAATGTGATCGAGGTTGCCCCCGGTTTCATTGCGCACCTCGCCGACGATGTGCATGTCGCCGGAAAGGCCGACAAAATCGTGGTAGCTGAGCAGTCCCATCACCACCGTCTCCGAACCTCCGGGAGTGGGGGTGAAGGTCGGAAAGGTGGTCGCCGGCCCGAGCGGGTTGGGGGTTTGGGTTGGCGTCGGCGTCAGCGTAGGCTGCGACGGTTTGGGGGGCGAGGTCGGCGTCGGCGTAGGTGTAAGCGTGGGCAACCGAGTCGGAAACGGGGTCGCTGTGGGTGTTGCCGTGGGCGCTGCTGTCGCAGTGCTGGTGGGATTGAAGGCAAAGGGTACAGTGACGACAATCTCGGCCGGGGTCGATGTGCCGCCAGGGCCTTGAGCGACGATGCGATAGCGGTATGTGCCGGGCAGCAGGGCCTCGTCGAGGAAACGCGGTTCGCTCACCAGCGCGCGGGTGATGTCGGCCTCGCCGCCGAGGCCGACATCCCACACTATCAGGTATTGTACTGCTCCGCGCGACGGCTGCCAGGTCAGTTCGACGGCGCTAGGCGCGATTTGCCTGGCTTTCAGGTTGCGCAAAGGCTCCGGCGGCTTGTCCGGAGGATAGGTCGGCGTGGTCGTCGGCGTGGGCAACGGCACCGCTGTCGCGGTGCCTGTAGCAGTTGCAGTCGCCGTGGGCACCGGGGTCGCAGTGCGGGTCGGCGTCGATGTCGGCGATGGCGTCAACGTGGGTGCTGTCGTAGGTGTTGCCGTCAACGTGGGTGTCGGCGTCAGCGTGGGCAGGCGGGTTGGCGTGGATGTCGGCGTTGCCGTTTCGGTGGCCGTAGGCGTTGGGGTGGTTGTTGCCGTTGGGGTTGGCGTAAAAGTGGGGATACCGCCGAGTGGGGTCGGCGTGGGCAACGGCACCGCTGTCGCGGTGCTTGTAGCACTTGCCGTTGGGGTGAGCGTCGGCGTGACCGTCCAGGTCGGCGTAAAGGTGGGGCGCAGGGTGGGCGTGGGCAGTATTTGCGCGACCTGCGTGGGCATCGGCGGGAGGCTGAACCAATGAGCGTACAGCAGCCAGCCAGTCGCGCCGTAAAGGGCCAGGTTGATACAAGCCAGCAAGGTCAGGATCGCTGCCCATTGCTGGCTTGACAGTTCAAGCAGGTTTTCGACAAAGGATTCGATACGGTTCAAGCGTCACCCGGCACCCTGTGAAAAAGGCTCAGCCTCCCAGGGAGACGATTTGCTTGAGCAGGCCGATGACGGTCATGCCGACCGAAATGCCTTCGGCGGGCGAGATTTTGCCCAGCGATTCCTCTTCGCCCGCTTCGACAGCGGCGATTCTGGCCTCGTTGGCCTTGAGGAACAAAAAGGCTGCGGCCAGTCCAACGAGCAGGCCGACGACGCCACCCATGATCAAGACTTTTTGTCTTACTTGCATAATTATCCTCCCAATACCAGATTGTGTGGATGTCTGACTAGATTATACATAAAGCCAACTGTTTTGCCAAGTGGGGGTGCATATGTGCCCGTCACTTGGCAAGTGACGGGTACATGAGAATTCTACGGAAAAGCGGGATGCACCGATCGGTGCACCCCGCTTTGATGATTGTGAGCAAAAAACTATTCGGGCACGGTCGCTTTGAGGCTGAGGTTGGCGTCTTCTTCGAGTTTCTTCAATGTCGCGTTGATGTCGGCCCCGTCGAGGATGGCGGTGTAGGCATCGCTCATCAGGCGGCGCACGTCTTCATAGCAGGCGCACCACTGGGCCTCGTAAGTGCCGTATTCGAGCAGGTCAAAGGCCTGCTTGATCTTGGGGTTGGTGTCAAAATAATCGGCCAACCCGGCGGCCACCGAGGCGCGAACCGGGAAATAGTTGCTGATCTTGACCCAGCGCGCCTGCTGATCGGGGGCGGTGAACCATTTGAGGAACAGCCAGGCGGCCAGTTCCTGCTCGGGCGTGGTCCTGGGGATGCTGACGCTGGCGCCATAGATGTTCATGACCGGCTTGTCACCGCCGTCCATGTATGGCAGCGCCGCGACGCCCCACTCGAACTCGCCCTGCTCGCCGCTCTTGACCGCTGCGTCATAGTAGGGGATGCCGGAAGAAGAGCCGATGGTGAACAGGCACTTGTGATTGCCAAAGTCGGTCTGGTCGCCATAGTTCTCGGCCATCATGGCGAT
>JAFGEY010000269.1 GCA_016931365.1 Anaerolineae bacterium | reverse complement strand
GCCGAGCATCAGCGGAAACAATGCTGCTTCCGCTTCCTAAACGCTTCAGCAGGGCAACATTGAGGCTTCTTGGGTGTCTCTCTTGGCCAATGAGCGCCATCCCGGAGGCTGCCGGAATTATCCACCGTGTCTGTAGGGAGTGCCACCGGACGGCAGGAGAAACACGTACAACCGATCCTCGATTCCGGCATTTACGGCCTCGTCGTGCCAGGCTTTTAGATAGCCGTTGATGTCGCTGCCCAGAAACATCACAAACGCCTGGTTGCGGGCCAGTGCCTCGCCGGACGGCTCGCGCGAGGCGGGCGCGCTGTGGATGACCGGCGGCCGGCTGAGGCCCAGGTCGGCAAGCACCCGGCGCAGCGGCTCCAGCATCGCCGGAGCCATGTCGTGCAAATCATCGAATGAGACCAGGATGTTGACTTGAGATTGCGCGCCGTGGCCGATAGCCACGCCGATGCTGTTGGTGATGGGGCCAACCTGGATCGTGTCGCCCCGGGTAGAGTCGGCAGACGGCTCATCTGCGCAAGAGGCAACGGGGTCGGGTTCGTTCATGGTCAATCCTTTTCCTGGTTTGATGTCAACGCGTTGTGGAGCCGATAAGTGGGTTCAAATCGAACGCCCCGGCAGAAATCCAGGCTACCTGACGTACGTTCTCGCTCATTATAACACAGAACCCCTCTCACGCACATTTTGGACAATGCGCTTCGACCTTCCCCAACCGCGCCGCGTCGGCATCCCGTCTTGCCGGTGCGGCACATTCGACCTCCCCAACTGGCCATTGGCCGATTCGCTGTGGCGCGCCGGGTGTGGTATCATAGAGGCACAAGAGGCGCTCACCACCATACCGATGGGCGCGATGCGCATCGCCGCAGAGATGCACGTCGCCGAGCGGACGGTGCGGGGCTATCTCACTGCGGCAGCGGAAAAGCTACGCGCCACGTCGTGGGCGCACGCGGTGGCGCTGGCGATGCGGAAGAAGGTGATTGTGTAGATTCGCGCCAGGATGTTCAATCCAGGCCCGTGTGTGATCAGTCTCTTTCATTGTCACGCTCATTGTGGATCATCCTAGCCGCAAAGTCGCGGATCGCTCTTGTCGTAAACGGTTGGATCATTCACAGGCGTAATTTGACAGACGCACATACGCTTGTTTCCCAACCAACGTCTGAAGCGACGAACCGTGCTCTGGGCATATTGGGCACGGCTCTGCACAACCGGCGCCCATTCCGTCAGATTGATCGCATTGGACGCGAGCGGTCCTACCATCATCCCAACGAGCGCCTCGAGATAGCAAATACCCACCCAATCGGGCTCAGCGCCCAAAACCTTGACAAATGTGCCATACAAACGAGAGGTGTTTTCCATTTGGCGTCGCTCCTGGCCGTCGTTTTCGCCAAGCATACTGCATTTCGCCCGTTTTGGAAAACACAATCGAGTTTTGTCAGTCAATCAGGATCGTGAACAGATAGAACTTGCTACACTTGCATTTTTTATCATGCTGGCAACTGCCTTGGGCGGGAAGGGGAACGCCCCAAAATTCGGGCTGACGGTTCGAAATCGCCCCGGCAGCAGGTCATCATCAGGACATGGCGCAGGCTCCAGGCCGCTTGCTTTTTCTGCCCGCTCTGGTACAATCTTGCGCAGATGATGGTGCCCATTGTCGGCAAATCGCGGTCCTTGTCATGATCCTTTTCTGACAGTCTGGCACACGTTGGCAATCCCCAGCCCGAGTTGAACAACCTGCGATGGGTACATCGAACGAAAAGCACTTGGAAAAAACCAACATGTCTCTCTATTCCAGGTCCCTGGTCGTCCAAACCAAGATCGTGCCACCGCGTGTGCAACGCCGCATCCTCGTCCGTCCACGCCTCACCCGGCGACTGCTCGAATCCCTCGATTATCGATTGACCCTCGTCCTCGCCGGCACGGGCTACGGCAAAAGCACCGCTCTCGCTGCCCTAACCGAAAGCGGCTGTGCCCTGGCTTGGTATCACCTGGATAAACAAGATGCCGACCCGCTGGTCTTTTTTTCCCACCTGTTTGCATCGCTGCGGGTTGTTCTGCCTGCCATAGCCGCAGAACCGCTGGCCGGGCTGCGTGGATGGAAAGACGGCCTGGCTTTGCCCTGGGCCACCTTTGTCGATCTGCTGGTCAACGAGCTAGCCGCGGCTGCGCAGTCGCCGGTCTTGCTCGTCCTCGATGACGCCCACGTGCTGCGCAATGCCGGAGACGTGTTGGACGCGCTGGACCGTCTGGTCGAGCGCGCGCCGGCACACGTGCATACCGTCCTCTCCACCCGGCACCCACCCAATCTGCCCTCCCTGGTCGCTTGGCAGGCCAAAGGCCAGGTGCTCGAGATCAGGCAGCGCGAGCTGGCCTTTACCCCCGCCGAAATTGAGGCCCTTTTCGGCCAGCATTACGACCTTGCCCTACCCGCCGATGAAATCGCTCAACTGGCCGCCACGACCGAGGGTTGGGTCATGGCCTTGCAGCTGGTCTGGCAGGGGCTGCGCAGCGGTGCGGTGACTACCATCTCGCAGGCGCTGGGCAAACTCACCTTGCCCACCGACCCGCTCTTTGCCTACCTGGCCCAAGAAATCCTGGCCCAGCAGCCGGCAGAAGTGCAAGATTTTCTCCATCTCACCGCCGTCCTGCGCGAAATGAGCGCGCCCCTCTGCGACTGCCTGCGTCAGAGCGATGACAGTGCAGCGTGGCTGCGCTACCTGCTCGAGGGCAGCTTTTTTGTGGTCGACCTCGGCAATGGGCACGTGCGCTACCATCACCTCTTTCACGAATTCCTCTGCCACCACCTGGATGCGATGCAAGCGCGCCGGGCACACCTCGCCGCCGCCGCTTGCTACCGCAAGCTGGATGACCTTGACGAGGCGCTCTATCACCTGCTGGTCGCCGAGGCATTTGGCCAGGCCGCCGACCTGCTCAATACGCTGGGGCAGCAGATGGTGCGCGTCGGTCGGCTGGATACGCTGTCCAACTGGCTCAACGCGCTGCCGCCCACGGTGTTGGAGGAAAATCCACGCCTGCTGGCATATCAAGGCGATATTGCCCGTCTGCGCAGCCGCTTTGACGAAGCGCTGGGCTGGTATCGACAGGCCGAGCAGCGCGCCCGGCTGCAAAGCGACTGGAGCGCGGTCGGACAAGCTCTGCGCGGCCAGGCCCGTGTTTATCTGGACACCGTCAACCCGACACAGGCTGAAAGTCTGCTACAAGAAGCACTGCGCCTCTCTGACGGCCAACAAGACCGCCAGGCGCGGGCCAACCTGCTCGAACTGATGGCTGAAAACCGCCTCAACCTGGGCCACCCGGACCAGGCCGAACAGTTTCAGTCCCAGGCGCGTGCGCTGCGCGAAGAAGGTCCAGGCGAGGCAGAACTGTCGGTTCGAGTGCTGCTGCGCACCGGACAACACGATCAGGCACGGCGGCTGCTGGAGGAGCGCGTGCAGCAGGAACAGCAAGAACCCGTGCAGCGACCGCGCGCCCATCGCGAGACGCTGCTCTTGTTCTCGCTCATCCTCGCCTTTCGGGGCGAAGGCGAAGCTGCCTACCGTTACGCGATGCAAGGCATCGAGCGCGGCCGGGCACTCCAATCTCCTTTTGTCACCGCCGTGGGCTATATGCGCCAGGGTCACGCCTGGCTGCTGCGCGGCGACTCGGCGGCTGATGCTGCCGCCCGCTACGACCAGGCCTGTCACTGCTATCGCGAGGCGATCAAGTGGAGCGACACCCTGGCCGTTCCCCGGCTCAAGGTCGAGGCATATTGGGGACTGTGCCGCGCGCACGGCTTTGTCGGCGCGCTGGATGCCGCCGAACGCGCCGCCGGGCAGGCGATTTCCCTGGCCGAGCAAGCCGGCGACGCCTGGATCACCGCTCTGGTGCGCGTCTCGCTAGGGGCCAGCTATGCGCTGGTCGGCAAAGCGGCCGCGGCCGCCGAGTGGCTGTCGCAGGCCTGGAATGCCTTTCACGAGTGCGGTGACTCGTACGGGCAGGCCGTCACCCGGTTGTGGCAGTGTCTGATGTGGTGCGGATGTCTGCCGTCCGAACGTTCTCCGGAAGCCGCGCGCTTGTCGGCGGGGCTGCACGACCTGCTCGAACTGGTTCAGCAGCAGCAGTACGATTACCTGCTCACCCGCCAGACGCTGCTCGGACCGGCCGATCCCCGCCGTCTGACGCCGCTGCTCCTGCTGGCCCGCGAGTGGGGCATCGGCGCCGGGTATGCCGGCCGGGTGCTGGCCCAACTCGGTCTGAACGATCTCGAATTTCATCCCGGCTATCAACTGCGCGTACAAACGTTGGGCGCGTTTCGCGTCTGGCGCGGCGATCAAGAGATCGCCGCCGGCGAATGGCAACGCGAAAATGCCCGCCTGCTGCTGCAAGCCCTGCTCACCCGCCGCGCCGGTCTGCTCGAACGAGAACAGATCGTCGATCTGCTGTGGCCTGACCAACCGCTCGGCATCGCGTTGCGCGATTTCAAGGTCGCCTTGAGTACGTTGTTCAAAGTGCTCGAACCCAACCGCCAGGCCAACGCGCCTTCGGCCTACATCACCCGCGAGGGCAGCCTCTACGGGCTGCGCCCCGGCGCCGACCTGTGGCTCGACGTCGAGGCGTTTGAGCGCGCCGTCGCCGAGGGCGACCGGGCCTGGGATACGGCTCCGGAAACCGCTCTGGCCGCCTATCGTCGGGCAATTGAGCTTTACCAGGGTGATTATCTGCAGGAACACGCCTATCTCGAGTGGTGCCGCGACGAACGGGAGCGGCTGCTGGCCCTCTACCTGCGCGCCGCCGACCGGCTGGCTCACGCACTGATCGAACGGGGTTTTTGGAGCGAAGCCGTCCCGGTCTGCGAGGCGCTGCTGGCCCGCGACAACTGCTGGGAAAAAGCCTACCGCCTGTTGATGCTGGCCTACGCGCAAACCGGCAACCGCGCCCAGGCTTTGCGCACCTATCAGCGCTGCGTCGAACGGCTGCGCGACGAACTGGATATTGCCCCTTCTCCCGAGATCGAGCAGCTTTACGCCTCATTGCTTTGATTGCTCTTTTTTCGTGCCAATTTTGTACACCTGTGTAACTCCTCTGTAACTGATTTCTGCTATACTATCCACAGAATATACTATCGATGGATCTGTCCTTGGCCCCCAAACATAAAGATGTGCCGACGGCTTCCAGCCTGCCAGCGACGGCTGGAAGCCGTCGGCACATTGTCAGATCAGGCCCTTGAACCCATTTCATACAGGGAGGAAAACCCATGCGACTCAAAGACAAGGTTTGTGTCATTACCGGCGGCGCGGCCGGCATTGGCGCGGCGACGGCGCGCCTGTTCGCCCAAGAGGGCGCGCGGGTGGTGATCTGCGATCTCGATGCGCAGGCCGGGATGCACATGATGGCCGAACTGGGCGGCGACGCCGCATTTTACGAGGTCAATGTCGTCAACCGCGAGTTGGTTCAAGACTGGATCGACGACGTGATCGCCCGTTACGGGCGGATCGACGTGCTGATCAACAACGCCGGCATCACCCGCGACAACCAGTTGGTGCGGGTCAAAGACGGCGAACTGGTCAAGCAAATGCCGGAAGCGGATTTCGACCTGGTGGTGGCGATCAACCTCAAAGGGGTGTTCAACTGCACCCAGGCCGTCGCTCCCTATATGATCAAGCAGGGGCACGGCGGCGCGATCGTCAACGCCTCGTCGGTAGTGGGCATTTACGGCAACTTTGGGCAGACCAACTATGTCGCCACCAAGGCCGGCGTGATCGGCATGACCCGCGTGTGGGCGCGCGAATTGGGCAAGTACGGCATTCGCGTCAACGCGCTGGCCCCCGGCTTTATCCTCACCGAGATGGTGCAAAAAATGCCCCCCAACGTGCTGACCATGATGCAAGAGCGCACGCCGCTGGGCCGGCTGGGCCAGCCGGAAGAAGTGGCGCGCGCCTACCTGTGGTTGGCCTCCGACGAGTCGAGCTATGTCCACGGCGCGGTGATCAACATCGACGGCGGCATCGTGATGGGAACATAACAGAGGAGACTTGAGATATGCAACGATACGCAACCATCATTGGCACCGGGCGCTACCTGCCCGACCGCGAGATGAGCAATGCCGAATTCAAAACCCTGATGGCTGAGGTTGCCCCCAACCTGCCCGAAGTGGTCGGCAAGTTTGAGGCCAGCTCTAACATCAAGACCCGCTGGTACGCGCCGGACGATTGGGCCACCTCCGATCTGGCCGTTGAAGCGGCCAAAGCCGCGCTGGACGACGCCGGCCTCAAGCCCGAAGACCTGGACATGATCCTGCTCGGCACCGACAGCCCCGATTACATCACCCCGGCCACGTCGGTGGTGGTACAGCACAAGCTGGGTGCCGCGCGGGCCGGTACGTTCGACATCGGCTGCGCTTGCGCCTCATTCCCCACCGGGCTGGTGCAGGCCGCCGGCATGATCGCCACCAACCCGCATATGAAATACATCATGGTCATCGGCGCGTACATGATGCACAAACTCTCCGACTGGCAGCACGACCTGATGGCCTTTTTCTACGGCGACGGGGCCGGGGCGGCGATTTTGACCGCCGACAGCAAGCCCGGCTTTGTCAGCTCGACCTTTTTCGCCGACGGCTCTTATCACAAGCACTGGGGCATCTATGCCGGCGGCACCTACGAGCCGGCGACGGTCGAAGCGGTACAGGCCGGCCGCGCGCAGGTGCGCTTTGTCACGCCTTTCCCGGCCACCGTGAACAACGAGGGCTGGCCGGCGCGCATGCGCGAACTGGCTCAAAACGGCAGTTTTGATCTGTCCGAGATCGATCTGGCCGTCTTTACCCAGGTGCGATTGAACAGCATCCAGATTGTGATGGAAGATCTGGGGCTGCCGATTGAAAAGGCACACTGGATTATGGACAAGTGGGGCTACACCGGCTCGGCCTGCCTGCCGCTCGCTTTTGACGACGCGCGCAAGCTGGGCAAGGTCAAGAGTGGCGATCTGGTGACGTTTGTTGGCTCGGGCGTCGGCTATAACCAGGCCGGCGCGGCGTTCGTGATGCCGTAAAACGTATCGCAGACCTCAGGAGCGATAAATATGGACTTTAGCGAACTTTATCGTCAAAAACTCGTCTCGATCCCTGATGCCGTCGGCCTGCTGCGTTCCGGACAGACGGTATGTGCAGCGATGTGCGCCTCCGAACCGGTGGGGCTGCTGCAAGAGCTAGAAAACCACGCCGACCGCCTGCAAGATGTGCGCGTGTTCATGTGCCTGCCCATGCGCGAATACGGCTTTTACACCCGTCCCGAGATGGCCGGGCATTTCTGCCTGGAAAACTGGTTTTACGGCGCGCCCGACCGCCGGGCGCACAACCTGGGCCTGGTCTCGTACATTCCCAACAACCTGCATCGCGCCGCCGCCGATCGCATCCACGCCGGGGGGATCAACGTCTTTTGGGGCACGGCCACGCCGCCCAACGACCGCGGCATCATGTCGCTCTCGACCTCGCTGGTCTTTGAGCGGCAGCTTATCGACGTGGCCGACCTGGTCGTGCTCGAAATCAATCCCAACCTGCCCTGGACGCTGGGTGACACCCAGATTCACGTCCGCGACGTGGATTATGTCGTCGAAAACGCCATTGCCCTGGTCGAACTGCCCTCCATCCCGCCGACCGAGGTCGAAGACGCCATCGGCCATTACATCGCCGACCTGATCGAAGATGGGGCGACGATTCAGTTGGGCATCGGCGGCATCCCCAACGCCATCGCCCAAAGCCTGTACGACAAAAAGGACCTGGGCGTACACACCGAAATGTTCACCGATGGCATGGTCGACCTCTTTGAGGCCGGCGTGATCACCGGCAAGCGCAAAACGCTCTGGCCCAACAAGATGGTCGGTACCTTTGCCCTGGGCACGCGCAAGCTGTACGATTTCATCCACAACAATGTCGCCGTCGAGTTTCAGCAGGGCAAAGTGACCAACAACCCGGCGGTCATCGGGCAAAACTATAAAATGGTCAGCATCAACACCGCGCTGCAAGTCGATCTACTGGGCCAGGTCTGCTCGCAGAGCATCGGCTCGCGCCATTTTAGCGGCACCGGCGGCCAGCTAGACACTCATCGCGGCGCGCAGCTTTCGCCCGGCGGGCGCGGGATCATCGCCCTGCGTTCGACGGCCAAAGAAGGGACTATTTCCACCATCGTGCCGCAGCTCAGCCTGGGCGCCGAGGTCACGGTACCCAGCCAGGATGTGGACACCGTTGTCACCGAGTTTGGCGTGGCCGAACTGCGCGGACGCACCGTGCGCGAGCGCGCCGAGGCCCTGATCTGCATCGCCCACCCCGATTTTCGAGATGGGCTGCGCGGCGAGATCAAGCGCCTGGGCATCGTGCCGCGCCCAATCGCGCCGGGAGTTGACCTGTAAACAAAGGGAGCAGTCAAATGAACGAAATCGTAGGCAAATGGCAGCAGCCGGAAGGGCAGGCCTTTCCGGGGCTGTGGTTTGGATTCCAGGCCGACGGCACCTTTGACGCCGCGCTCGAGTCGATGAGCATCACTTCCGGCGGCACCTACTCTGCCGCCAACGGCGAGATCGACATCGACCAGACCCGGCACACCCTGGGACTGCTGGGGCACTTTGCCGGGCGTTATGCCATTCAAGGCGATATGCTGACCATGAACCTGGGCGACCCCGGTTCGGCGCGCCCGGATGGACTGGAAGGCAGAAACAAGCGAAATTATATCAAGATTAAATAGCGGTTTTTTTGAAAAAGAGGAGGTATCTATGGACAAACCGGCTCCATTAGCGGGCATCACCACCCAAGAGATCGAGACGTCTCGGCTGAAACAGCACGTTTATTTTTCGGGGCCGGACGACGGCATCCCGGTGATCCTGGTGCACGGCAACTGCGCTTCGGCGCTGCACTGGGAAGAGACCATGCTGGCCCTGCCCGGCTATCGCTGCATTGCCCCCGACCTGCGCGGTTACGGCTGGACGGAGGCTCGCCCGCTGGACGCCACGCGCGGCATGCGCGAATGGGCCGACGACCTGCACGCTCTGGTCGAAGCATTGGGCCTGGGCCGCTTTCACCTCATCGGCCACTCGATGGGCGGCGGCGTGGCGATGCAGTACGCCATCGACCACCCCGCTATGCTGCGCTCGCTGACCCTGACCGACACCGTGTCGCCCTACGGGTTTGGCGGCACGCGCGGCGTCGACGGCCAGCCGGTCTGGCCCGACTTTGCCGGTTCGGGCGGCGGTACGGTCAACCCCGAATTCGTCAAGTACATCGAGCAAGCGGAGCGGGGAACGGGCAACCCCAACTATCCGCGCGACGTGATCAATGCCGCCTATTACAAGCCGCCGTTCCGCTACCACCGCGAAGAAGAGATGCTCACCTCGCTGCTGACCACCCGCACCGGGCTGGATTTTTACCCCGGCGACATGACCCCTTCAGCCAACTGGCCCAACGTCGCCCCCGGCACGCGCGGGGTGGCCAATGCCTTTTGTCCCAAGTATGCCAACACCGGCGCACTGGCCGACATCGCGCCGCAGCCGCCCATCTTGTGGGTTCAAGGCGCCGACGATATGATTGTCTCGGACACTTCATTTTTCGATTTCGGCTTTTTGGGCAAGCTGGGGCTGGTGCCCGGCTGGCCCGGCGACGAGGTCTACCCGCCGCAGCCGATGGTCAGCCAGACCCGCTACGTGCTGGATCAGTACCAGGCCAACGGCGGCCGCGTCGAGGCGCACACCATCGCCGGCGCCGGGCACTGCTGCTATATCGACCAGGCGGAGAAATTTAACGAGATTTTGCGCGCTTTTCTCGCATCGGCAGGTTGAGCATGCCCCACATCGAGGTGAACGGCGTTGAACTGTATTACGAGTGGCACGGCCCGCCCGACGCGCCAATCCTGGCGCTGATCAACGGCGTGTTGATGAGCACGGCCAGTTGGGGATTGCAGATCAAAACGCTGGCCCGTCGCTATCGCCTGCTCTTGCACGACTGCCGCGGGCAGGGCCAGTCGGCCCACCCGCCCGGCCTCTACACGATGCGCCAGCACGCCGACGACCTGAGCGCGCTGCTCGCTGCGCTGGGCATCGAGCAGGCGCACCTGGCCGGCATCTCTTACGGCGGCGAGATCGCCCTGCTGATGGGCATCGCTCACCCACAGCAGGTGCGCTCGTTGTTCGTCTCCTCGGCGGTGAGCGAGGTGCGCCCCACGTTGCGCGGCACGATCGAGAGTTGGATCGCCGCGGCGCGCACCGGCGACGGCGAGCTGCTTTATCGCTGTTCCGTCACCGACAACTTTGGCGAGCCGTGGCTGGCCGTGCATCCCAACTGGGCCGAGCTGTCCATCCCGCGCTACTGCCAGCTTGACCTGGAGGCCGTGATCGCCCTGTGCGAATGCTTTCTCGGGCTGGACTGCACCGCCGATCTGCCCCAGATCGCCGCGCCGACCACCGTCGTCGTGGGCGAACTGGACGCGCTCAAGCCGCTCGAACCGTATGCGCGGCTGATCGCCGGCCGCGTGCCCAACGCCGACCTGATTGTCCTGGGCGGCGCGGGACACGCCTGCTGCATCGAGACCCCGCGCGCCTGGAACGCGGCCCTGCTGGGGCATCTGGCCCTGGTAGGATAGAGTTTATCGGAAATAAAGTCTGGCCCCAAAAACAGACAGGATTGACAAGATTTGCAGGATAAAAATGACAGGAAAGCATCTTGTTCATCCTGTAAATCCTGTCCAAGATCATTTCCGATAATGTCTACGAAAAGGATATTTTATGAAACAACGCAAACTTGGGCGTGGCGTGGCCATCGTCGGCGCAGGGATGACGCGCTTTGGCGCGTTCCCCGGCCTGAGCAGCCGCGATCTGTTTGTCGATGCCTTTGGCGAAATGCTGGCCTCGGTCGACAAGGAGATCGATCCGGCCGACATCGAGGCGCTGTACGTGGGCAATTACAGCAGCGATCTCTTTGAAGGGCAGGGGCACATTGCGCCCCTGATGGCCGATTGGGCCGGCTTGACCCCGCGCCCGGCGACGCGGATCGAGGGGGCCTGCGCCAGCGGCGGTCTGGCCCTGCGCGAGGGGATCATCGCCATCGCCTCCGGGCTGTACGACATCGTGCTCGTCGGTGGCGTGGAAAAGATGACCGACCTGCCCACCGCGCGCGTCACCGACACGCTGGCCACCGCCGCCGATGTGCTTTACGAAGTGCCCGCCGGCTTTACTTTTCCCGGCCTTTATGCGGCGATGGCTACGGCGTACATGGCCCGCTACGGGGCCACGCCGGAAACGTTGATGCAGGTGGGCCTCAAGAACCACGAGCACGGCGCGCTCAATCCCAAGGCGCAGTTCGGCCAGCGCATCGCCGACGTGATGGCCGCGCGGCGGGCCAGCACGCTCAAAAAGGGCTACCCCGCCCCCGACTGGGCCGACGAGATGGCCTTTCTGCACGACGCTCGCGCCAACCCGGTCATCGCCTGGCCGCTGCGGCTCTATGACTGCTCGCCGATTTCGGATGGCGCGGCGGCGCTGCTGTTGGTCAGCGAATCGCTGGCCGGACAGTTCACCGACGCACCCCTGGCGGTGATCGGCTCGGGACAGGCCAGCGACGCGGCGACGCACAGCCGCAGCACCCTGACCGGCCTCCCGGCGGCGCAGCAGGCGGCGCAGATGGCCTATCAAATGGCCGGCGTCACCCCCGCCGACGTACAGGTGGTCGAAGTACACGACTGCTTTACGATCGCCGAGATCATGGCTGGCGAGGATTTGGGCTTTTTCCAGCCCGGCGAGGGCTGGCACGCCGCCCAGGAAGGCCGCACTGCCCGCAGCGGCGGGCGGCCGATCAACACCTCCGGCGGGCTGAAATCCAAAGGCCACCCGGTCGGCGCATCGGGCGTGGGACAGGTGGTGGAGGTCTGGAAGCAGCTTCGCGGCGAGGCGGGCGCGCGCCAACTCCCCGGCGACCTGCGCCTGGGGCTGACGCACAATGTCGGCGGCACGGGGCAGACCTGCGCCGTTCACATCCTGGAGCGGAGGTAAGCAATTCGATGAGTACATCGCGCGAGCAGCAGCCTTTTACACACGCCTCGTTTCAACACTTTTTGACTGAGCACAAGTTGATGGCCGCCCGCTGCACCAACTGTGGCGCGCTCTGCCTGCCGCCGCGCCCGCGCTGCCCCCACTGCCAGAGCACCGCTCTAGCCTGGACCGCGCTGTCGAGGCGCGGGCGCTTGATCGCGTACACGGTGATCCACATCGCGCCCACCCTGATGCTCGAAGCGGGGTACAGCCGCGACAAGCCCTACTGCTCCGGCGTGGTCCAGCTCGAAGAAGGCCCTCACATCAGCGGGCAAATCCTAGGCGTCGACGTGGCTCACCCCGAGACCATTGCCATCGGCGCGCCGGTACAGGTTGCTTTTGTCGAGCGCGGCCAGGGTGACACGCTCAAAACATACCTGGCTTTTGAGGTGTCATAGGAGGCTGCCAAACAAGTCATTTTTAGCTACAGAGGACATGCGGATGCTTTTGCATCCGAGAGGCCTCAGAAAGATTTGCTACTCTTTGATGTCAAGATTCCAAGTAATATTTTATCTCTCTGTGCTCTCGGCGATCTCTGTGGCAAGCTGGGGTTTTTCAGTATGGTCATAGGTCAAGTTTTTCTGAAAATGTGGACAAACTTTTTTTAATTCAAGGAGGAATCTGATGAAAACGTGCATTCGTCTGTTCAGTGTGTTGGCGGTGATGGCTTTGCTGCTCACTGCCTGCGTGCAAAAGGTCGAACCGACGCCCACTGCGGCGCCGACGGCCACTCCCAAGCCGGCCAATACGCCCACGCCGAAACCAACCGAGGTTACGCTGGGGCCGGTGCTCAAGATCGGCCAGATTTCGCAGCTTTCCGGCGTGATGGCCCTGTACGGATCGCAGCAAACGCGCGGCTTTGAGCTGGGCCTGGAATACATGGCCAAAGGGCAAAAGGACGATCAGGGACGGTGGATCATCGCCGGCCGCCCGGTTGAAGTGCTTGCCCGCGACGACGAAGGCAACGCCGAAAAGGGCGTCGCCCTGGCCCGCGAACTGATCGAAAAAGAGGGCGTGGAAATCCTGCAGGGGCCGGTTAGCTCGGCCGTCGCTGCAGCGCTGACCACCGTGGCCCTGGAAAACAAGATCATCCTGATGGTCGATCCGGCAGCCTCGGCTTTCACCACCGGCCAGTATTTCAACCCCTACGTGTTCCGCACCAGCCGCACCAACTATGACGATGTGCTGGTCATCGCCAAGTACCTGGTGGAAAATGTCGGCAAGAAATTCGCCCACATTGGCATCGACAATGCCTTTGGCCAGGGCAGCGGCATCGCGTTGGCCTACGCGGTCAACCAGTACGGCGGCGAAGTGATCGCCGACATCTATGCGCCTTTTGACACCACCGATTTCACCCCTTACGTCCAGCAGGCGATGGACTCGGGCGCCGACTGCCTGTTCCTCACCTGGGCCGGCACCGGCTATGTGACCCTCTTCCAGCAGCTATCCGACCTGGGTGCGCTCGAAGATATGACCGTAGCCACCGGCTATGGTGACAATGCTTCGTTCGCCGCCGTCTACGGCTCGGCGCTGGATCAGATCGGGCTTAACGTCTACCATTATACCGTGCCCGACAATGAGGTCAACGACTGGCTGGTCAAGCGTCACATCGAAGACTTTAAAGAGCCGCCCGACCTGTTCACCGCCGGCGGTATGGCTTCGGCGATCGCCCTGTCCACCGCGCTGGAGAAAACCGGCGGCGACACCGATGGCGACAAGATGATCGCTGCCCTGGAAGGCCTCAAATTTGAAGGCCCCAAGGGCACCTACTATCTGCGCCCTGAAGATCACGTCTGCGAACAGCCGATGAACATCTTAAAGCTGGTCAACCTCAACCCCGACCTGGATGGCAACGGCGTGTCCGAATACAAATTCTTTGAGACCGTCTACGTCTCTGCGTATGACGAGTTGGGCGTGCCCTGCACCCTGACCGGCGACTATGCCGCCCGTTGCGGCGACCTGCGCACACCGTAACTCGATCTCGGCCAGACCTGCCAGGTTTCTCAAACCTGGCAGGTCTGCACCCAGGCTACACCAGGAAAAACACAATGACCGAACCTGCGCTTGAACATTCAACGATTCTCGAAGCGCGCCACCTGCGCAAAGAGTTTGGCGGGCTGGTCGCTGTCGACGACGTGAGCTGCCAGGTTCGCGCCCACACCTTGCACGCCATCATCGGGCCGAACGGGGCCGGCAAGACTACCCTCTTTAACCTGTTGAGCGGCGCGCTGCCGCCCACGCGGGGACAGGTCTTTTTCAAGGGCCGCGACATCACCCACCTGCCGCTCTACCGGATGGCACACCTGGGCCTGGGCCGCTCGTTCCAGATCACCAATGTCTTCCCCAACCTGACCGTGCTGGAAAATATCCGCCTGGGAGCGCAGGCGGTAGGCGGCGACAGCCTCAAGCTGTTTCGTCACTCGGCTCACTTGGCGCGTTACGAGGAGCAGTCCCGGCGCGTGATCGAGCAGGTCGGGCTGGGCGGCAGCGAACTGGCTCCGGCGCGCACGCTGGCCCACGGCCAAAAGCGCAAGCTCGAGTTGGGGATCATGCTGGCCGGCAATCCCGAGGTCTTGCTGCTCGACGAACCGACGGCGGGGATGTCTTCCGAGCAAGTGCCCGAACTGCTGCGCATCCTCGATCAGATCATGTCCGGCGGCGACAAGACGATCGTTCTGGTCGAGCACCGTATGGACATGGTGATGAGCATCTCGGACACGATCACGGTGATGCACCAGGGCCGCGTCCTTGCCGAAGGCACCCCGCACGAGATCACTGCCAACGAGCAAGTTCAACAAGCCTACCTGGGCGCGCTGTATGGAGATTTGGCCTGAATGGACACCCATAACGCCAATGACTGCATATTGACGGTAAACGACATTCACACCTATATCGGCCAGTTTCACATTCTGGAAGGCGTGTCGCTGCGCGTGCCCCGCAACCACATCACCGTGCTGCTGGGGCGCAACGGAGCCGGAAAAACCACCACGCTCAAGTCGATCTTGGGCCTGACGCCGCCCCGGCAGGGTCAGGTGATCCTGGATGGGCAGGAAATTCAGGGCAAGCGCGCCTTTGACATTGCCGCGATGGGCATCGGCTATGTGCCCGAACATCGCGCCATCTTTCGCAACCTGAGCGTGGCCGAAAATCTGCGCATCGCCGAGCGCAAGCGCGGCGACCTGGCGCGGCGGGCCGATTTCATTTTCGGCCTTTTTCCCGACCTGAAACGCCTCTACAAGCTGCCGGGCAACCACCTTTCCGGCGGCCAGCAGCAGATGCTGGCCGTGGCCCGCGCGCTGGTTGCCGACAACAAGCTGCTGCTGATCGACGAGCCGAGCGAAGGGCTGGCCCCGATCCTGATCGAGCAGATGATCGTCGCCATCCGCGAACTGAGCGCCACGACCACCGTTTTGCTGGTGGAGCAAAATTTCATCATGGCCCGCCAGTTGGGCGAGTTTTACTATATCATCGACGACGGCCAGAGCGTGCATCAGGGAGCTATGGCCGACCTGGTGCAGGATCAAGACTTGATCCATCGCTATCTGGGCGCGTCGCACGGCGGCGCGTCGCACGGTGGCGCGTCGCACCACGGTGCAGCAGAGGGAGGCGGGCGGTGAACTGGAGGCGTTTCTGGCAGCAAAACAAAGCCTGGATCGGCGTGACGATGACACTGATCGTCTTGATCGCGGCCGCCTGGGCCTGGATGGGACAAAAGCCGCTGGTGCGCACGGTGCTTTCGGGCCTCACCCTCAGCGCGCTTTTTTTTATGGTTGCCGCCGGCCTGACCCTGGTCTTTGGCCTGATGGACGTGCTCAACTTTTCGCAAGGCTCGATGTTTATGATCGGCGCGTATGCCGGCTGGCAGTTCTACACCAACCCTACTTTTTTGTTCGGCCTGGCCCCGCTCGTGCTGGCTTTGCTGGCCGGACTGGCGGCCACGCCGGTCATCCATCCGTGGGCGGTGCATTGGTCGGTGCCGGCGCAGTGGCAAAAAGGGCTGCGCCTGGCGCTGATCGCGCTGGGCGTGCTGATCGCCGGCGCGGCCTTGTGGAGCGTCGATTTTCGCGGCCTGGCGGCCACGGCGATGGTCAGTAGTATGGTCGCCGCCAATCCACTGGCCGAGGCGACGCCGCAGGAGGCGCTGGCGACGTTTTGGTTTCGCCCCGTGCTGATGGGGATCGGCGGGCTGCTGATCGCCGTCGCCCAGGCCCGGCCCGGAGATCGCACCCTGGTGGTGCATCGGGAGGAGGTGCGCCGCAGCATCGTGGTGACCCTCTTGCTGATCGCAGCGACGGTGGCGGCGACACTCTTGCGCGAGGCCGGGCCGATCGCGGTGCTGCAACTCAACGGTAACCTGCGCTTTGTCCTGGCGCTGATCGTCGGCGCGGCGGCCGGCGCCGGGCTGGGCGCGGCCATCGAGGCGACGTTGATCAGCCCGTTGTACGTGCGCCCGTTGTACCAGATCATCGTCACCAGCGGGCTGGCCTTTGTGGTGCGCGAGCTGATCCAACTGCTGTGGGATCCGCTGCCCTACGCGATGGATCGCCCGCCGGCGTTCGCCCAACCGGGCAAGGCCGAGAACCTGCTGGCCTGGTTTCGCGGCGGGCAGACCACAGTGGATATTTGGGGCGTTACCTTTCCCAGTTATCGCCTGTTTATCATCGCCCTCGGCGTGCTGATGTTCGTCGGCCTGACCCTGGTGCTCAAGTACACTCGCCTGGGCATGATCATTCGCGCCGGCGTGCAAGATCGCGAGATGGTCGAGGCGCTGGGGATCAATGTGCGGCGGGTGTTCACACTGGTCTTTTTGCTGGGCACCGGCCTGGCCGCGTTGGGCGGCATCGGCGCTGCGCCGTTCATCCCGGTCGAGCCGATTATGGGTGACCGGTTCTTGATGCAGGGGTTCATTACCGTGGTCATCGGCGGCATGGGAAGCACGGGCGGGGCGGCCGTCGGCGCGCTGCTGCTGGGGCTGGGCCGCGCCTTTGGCGATTATATGGCCCTCAAGTTCAGTCTGACCCCGGCCATCTCAGAAGCCTCGACGGTGATCATGATGGCCATTGTGCTGTTGGCGCGGCCGGCGGGGCTGTTTGGACGCCAAGAGTGAACCGAACCTATCGGTATGGAGACCAAAAGTCACGAGGGGAAACGTATGCAGTTAGGACTGTCGTCCCGAAAGGGCGTTTGGGGGTGGGTCAAGGGGCAGGCGGCCGGCTTGGTCGTGTTGGTCGGGCTGGCCCTGTTCCCGCTGATTTTTAGTCTGATTACCGGCACGCCGTTGACTGAGGGGCCGTCCAAATTCTGGCAGGGCCAGTTGATCTCGATGTTTGTCATGGCCGTCTATGCGATGAGCTATGACCTGCTGCTGGGGTACACTGGCGTGCTCTCGTTTGGACACGCGGCCTTTTTCGGCGGCGGTGCGTACGCGATGGCCCTCTTTTTGACCCACGTTGCGCCTCGATTCACGTCCACTTACCGGGTAGTCTTGGGGCCGCTCAACATCACCGAACTGGTCATTCTCTTGATCGGGTTTCTGCTGGCGTTGGGTGTGTCGATCGCATTGGGATTGCTGTTTAGCGCTGTGTCGGCGCGGGTCAAAGGGGCCTATTTTGCCATGATCACCCTGGCCATGGCCCAGGCGATCCACATTCTCTCCAAGGCCACCGATTTTGTGCGATGGACCGGGGCCGACGAGGGGCTACACGGCGTGCCCGTGCCGGAGTGGATCAACCCCACCCAGTTCAGGCTGCGCTTTTATTTCCTGGCCCTGGCCTTTGCTGCCCTGATGTACCTGCTCGCCCGGCGGGTCACCAACTCGCCCACTGGCCGGATTTTTGTGGCCCTGCGCGAAAACGAGAGCCGTACGCAAATGATCGGCTACAACCCGGCCGTCTATCGAGGCATCGCTTTTGCCATCTCGGCAGCGATAGCCGGCCTGGCCGGGGCGGTTTACTGCCTGTGGACCACCAGTGCGACACCGACCATGACCGGCTCAGCGCTGACCATCAACGCTTTGATCATGACCATCCTGGGCGGCATCGGCACGTTGAGCGGCCCTATGCTCGGCGCGGCGTTGATGGAATACCTGGGGCACTTTTTCTACCAGTGGTTCGGCGCGCGCTGGCCGCTGGTTTTTGGCGTCATTTTCATCTTGCTGGTCATTTTTTTGCCCTATGGCTTGGTCGGCACTTGGCAGCTGCGCCGTGCCGAGTGGAAAAGCCAAGTTCATCCACTGCTGCGCCGACTGGGTCTCTCGAGAGACAAGCAAGACGCACGGAAACAATAACACAAACCGTCGTGTTGGGCCATAATCGGCGAATAAGAACAAACGAGGGTGATGGCCGGTTGCAGCCATCGCCCTCGTCCTACTCGCGTACCCATGACAGGCTATACCCCTTGCTCCTGACATCAAAACAAACTCAACTGCTCCCCACGCCCCTCTGC
>JAFGEY010000268.1 GCA_016931365.1 Anaerolineae bacterium | reverse complement strand
GCAGGGTGCGGGCGCGCTCTTGTTTGTACGTGACGATGGTATGCCGCGCCGCTTCCAGGGCCGGAATGACCTGGGCGACCAGGGTGAGGACCATCGCCAAAAGGCCGAGACGCGCTGTGCCCCAGGTCATCCCTACGCGCAAATCGGTTGCCAGTGTGAAATCCAGAAAGCTGCGCACCTGTCCGATTGTGTAGGCCAGCAGCAGGCTGAGGGGCAGCGCGAGCAGCAGGGCCGCGCCGCCGAGCAGGATTCCTTCCAACAGGGTGATTGTACTCACCTGTACGGCAGTCGCCCCACGGCTGCGCAGGACGGCGATCTGGTTGCGGTGCTGTTCCACCATCAAGCTGATGACCAGCACGACAAAGACCACGATCAGGCTGATGACGGGCACGCTGAACGCAAACAGGAGCAGCATCAAGCCGCTGGCCGCCGTCTGGTAGCGCTGCAAGACCTTGATCGCGTCGGTATCCAGGATCGTCCCCGGCAGGATCTGGGTGGTGGTGCGCCGCAGGCGTTCGATGCGGGACAACAACGGCTCGATGTCGCTGAGATAGATTTCGTCCGCATCCATCGGTAAGTACCAGAGGGCCTGATAGACTTCGTCGTCCAGGACCGGGCTGATGCGGTTGGCGAACGTGCTTTCCGGCACGAACACAAGGTTGTCGACGGGAAGCTGGCTGTAGTCCCAGAACTCGGCGCGCCGGTCGACGGGTTCCCATATCCCGGTGACGCGCATCTCGAATTTGGCCGGGTCGGCCCCGTAGCTGTGCATCGCGCGGAGGTCATAGGCGATGTACGTCTCCCCGATGTTGATGCCCATCTTCTCGGCGATAGCCTTGCCGATCGCGACCTCGAACGCGTCCGTGGAAGGTGCGGTATCCGCCGGAAAAGCGCCCTCGATGATATTGATATGCTGTTCAGGTTGGCCGATACTGGCCAACCCGATCCGGTAGGCTGGCTGGATTTCGGTGACGCGCTCCGCGTCTCTGGCGGCGAAGAGGCCGAGCGTGCCCGTGTTGAACAATCGCGTGCCGGGCACGTTAGGAGAGGGCGACAACTTCAAATCGCGGTAAACCTGGGCAGCGAAGTAGCTGTCCAGTGGGCCGATGTCTTCCCACTGGATCGGGGCCGTGAACGAACCCGAGTAGCGCAAGACCAGGGCGACAGGGGGCCGGATCACCAGGCCGCGATACTGGGGCGTGTCGGAGAACAAGCCCTCGCTCAAAACCCGGTAGTAGGTCGCCTCGGCGTAGAGGGGGATGCTCATCACCAACGCGATGGCGATGACCAATCCCAACAGGATCGCCAGCGCCAGCCCGCGCTGCGCGCGTAGGCGCTTGAACGCCATAATGCAGGAGGCCCAGAGACGCAGAAGTGTTTTTAGGATGAACATGGGTTTGCCGTCTACTCCCTCAGATCACTCGCCCGTCTGATTGCCTCACGCCCGAAGCGGTCGCGCACGGCGTCGAGCGCGTCCTGCAGGCGTTGGCCTTTCTCCGACGGCGTCTCCCACAGCCCCAATTGCTGCAACGGCGAACCCAGGCTGCTCACGCCGACGCCGATAAGGCGCACGGGCTTGCCCTGGGGCCACGCCCGCTCGAAAAGCTGCTGCGCGGCGGTGTAGATGGCGTTGTCCTGATCGGTCGCCTCTGGGAGCGTACACTGCCGGGTGATCGTGGTGAAGTCGGCCCAGCGCAGCTTGAGCTTGACGGTGCTGCCCTGGAGCTTCGCGCGGCGCAGGCGATGCCCCACACTCTCGGCGAGGTGCAACAGCGTGCGGCGCAGCGTCGCGTCGTCGCTCACGTCGTGCGCGAAGGTGGTTTCGCGGCTCAGCGACTTGGCCTCGTACTCGGTGATGACAGGGCGGTCGTCGATGCCGCAGGCGCGCTGCGCGAGGTCGGCGCCGGATTTACCAAACCGATGTATCAGATCGGCTTCAGGCCAGCGGGCGAGGTCGCCGATGGTGCGGATGCCGAGTGCTTCCAAGCCGGCGGCGGTCTTGGGGCCGATGCCCCACAGTTCATTGATGGGCAGTGCGGCAAGAAAGGCGGCCTCTTCGCCCGGCGGCACGACTTTGATTGCCATCGGCGGGCTGGCGCTGCGCTTTTCCGCTTTGCCGACGTTGTTGGCGATTTTGGCGATGAGCTTGTTGGTCGCCACGCCGAGCGAGCAGGGCAAACCCAGCTCGTCCCAGATCGCGGCCTGCAATTCGCGGGCGATGGCCTCGGCAGGCGGGCGCAAATCGCTGACGTCAAGAAACGCCTCGTCGATGGAGATTTGCTCGACCAGGTTGGTGCGGTTGTAGCAGTGCGCCATCACCTGCTGCGAATAATCGTCGTAGACGCCGTGACGACCGGGGACGACAATAAGTTGCGGGCAGAGCAGCAGCGCGCGGCCCGTCGGCATGGCCGAATGGACGCCAAACAGCCGTGCGGGGTAGGAGCACGACGACACGACGCCGCGCTCGTCAGGTCGCCCGCCCACGGCAAACGGCTTGCCGCGCAGCGAAGGATCGTGCAGTTCCTCCACCGCGCAGAAAAACGCGTCCAAATCCAGGTGGATGATTTTACGAAGCATGAGATAAGGAGGGTGTTTTTGGTTTGCGGGCGTAGGCCGCAAACCAAAAACACCCTTATGTATAGTTAGAATCTTTCCGGCACGAAGGTCTGGTACTCCATCGGCGGGCGGATATAGGCGATGTCGTCCTGGCGTGGCGGTAGATCGATAGAGCCGGGCGTCAGATCCTCGTAGGGGATTTTGCTGAGCAGGTGGCTGATGCAGTTGAGGTGCGCACGCCGCTTGTCGTCGGAATTGACCACGTACCAGGGCGACTGCTTGGTATCCGTGTGGGCGAACATCTCGTCCTTGGCCTTGGAGTATTCGATC
>JAFGEY010000267.1 GCA_016931365.1 Anaerolineae bacterium | reverse complement strand
CGATAACGTTGGGCGTTGGAAAGCGGTTGTTTGCCGATGGCACGATCCCGATGGCGTTCAAGGTGACGGAAAGCAAAGTCACCCCGATTGGCGTCATTGTCGTGAATTACGAGCGTGCAGGCACAATCACAACCGAAAGTTGATGAATATTTGTGCTGTGTTGTTTTCGTTTTGACATTTCATTGACCTCCACATGCTGGATATTATACTCGGTTTTTTCATATCGCATGTGGTCCAGTTTTTGGGGTCAATTATATTTTACTTTTGCACGCAATCTATAGTATACTATGAGCAGTACATTGGTTTGGGTGAGGTAAAGCGAGAATGCTCGTCACGTACAAGGCAATTCTAAAAAACGATCGCCTGGAATGGCGTGGGCCAGCGCCTAGCCAGCTCGCGCCCGGCAAGCCGGTTTCCGTGCACGTCACGATCCTGGATGAGTCCTTTGCGCTCTCGGTGGACGTTTCACGCGGGCAGCAGATGGCGGCCGCGCTGGAGCAGTTGGCCGCCGCAAACGCATTCGCCGGGCTGGCCGATCCGGCGGCCTGGGAGCGAGAGGTGCGCCAAGATCGCGCGCTGCCAGGCCGGGAGCCGGATGATGCTGATTGACAGCAACATCATCATCTACGCGGCGCGACCAGAACACGCCGACCTGCGCGCGTGGATTGCGGAGCGGGTGCCGGCGGTGTCAGCGATCAGCTATGTGGAGGTGCTTGGGTATCATCGCCTGACCGGGCAGGCACGCCAGCACCTGGAGGCATTTTTTGCGGCAGCGCCGGTGCTGCCTCTTTCCGAGGAGGTTTTGGAACAGGCGGTGAGACTCCGTCAATTGAAAAAGATGGCGCTTGGCGATGCGCTCGTCGCTGCTACGGCCTTGGTGCACGGCCTTACATTGGTGACGCGGAATACAAGAGACTTTGACTGGGTGTCCAACCTGTCCCTGTTGGATCCATTCCGAGATCAGGTCTGATAATGGTGGTTTCCATCATAATACCTGGTTCTCTCGTGCCGACGGTCCTTCGTCGGCACGTTTCTTTTGGGTGCTAGAGACAAAGCAAAGCCAGCGATCCATTGGCGATCTCTGGCTTGCTTTGGGTCCGTCGATGCGAGTCTGGAGCAGGTTACAAGTTGGCTGCTCCCGGACTGGGCGAGGCAGTGATCGCCCACTCGCCCGACGCGGTTCGCCCATAGCTCGCGTCCGGACCGATATCGTCCCAGGTCACGCTGTCGATGACCGCGCCGGCAGCATCCAGCAAGCGAACCGTGTCGCCGCCGTCGTTGAGCGCGAGGCCGCTCTGCGCCCGGTAGAGCACGAGGAACTCGCCCGCCCCCAGCATTGTGCCGTCTGGAATGGCGTAGGCCAGGCCGTATACAGACGCTTCGAGCGACCAATCGCTCAGATCGATTGCTTCCGTGCCTGCGTTGTACAGCTCGATCCATTCATCCTGCCCATTGGCGATGCCGTTGCCGTCCCAGTCGATGGATAGCGGGACGGGCAAAAGCTCGTCGATGTGCACCGTCGTTGTGGGTGTCGGTACTGCGGTTGCGGTGCTTATCGGCGTCGCCGTTGGTGTAGCGGTCGGTTCGGTGGTCGCGGTGGCCGTTGCCGTCGCCGTTGGCACTGCCGTTGCAGTGCTTGTCGGCATTGCGGTTGGCGTTGCGGTCGCAGTTGGCGTTGGCACTGCCGTTGCAGTGCTTGTCGGCGTTGCGGGCGGCGTCGGGGTGGGCAGATCGCCCAACCGCGTCCACCAGATTTTTGCCCGTGCATCGCCGGTGTGTTCGGCATATTCGGCCCGCACCGAGTGAGCGCCGTTCAATGGCAGATCGACCTGATAAACCCGGTTCTGGAAGCCGTGCCACTCGTTGATGATGAGCGTCTGGTCGAGGTAGACGCGCACCGCGTCGTCAGCCTGGGCATAAAAGCGATACACACCGGAGCTGAACGTCACCTGGCGGCTCCAGCGCGCCGAAAAGTTGTCTTGCGGCAGGCCGATCGCCGCTGCGCCTGCGCCCCAATTAAACTCGATGCCCAACGTTCCGGCGGGTGACTTGACGTTGCGCACCAGTGCGGGCGCGCCGTTCAAGTCCTTGTTGGGCCAGTATTCGCCCTTCCAGTCGGTGAAAGTCAAATCCACATTTTCCCACCACACTTTGATCCGCGCCTGGCCACTCTGCTCATAGTATTCCACCTTGACCTCGTGTGCGGCGCGCACGAGGCTGAGGTCGGCGACGAGCTCGTGCGCGCTGTGATCGTACCATGCGTCGATCAACAACTGGTCGTCGACCCACAGGCGCACCCCGTCGTCGACCAGGACGTGGAAGCGGTAAGTGCCGCGCTCAAAACTGGCCTTGCGCGTCCAGCGCGCTGAAAAGCCATTGGCGGGCAGGGCCGCGTCGGGACTGCCTTGCTGCCAGTTCAAGTCGATGCCCGGCGTGCCGTTGGCTGCTTTGTCGTTGCGTACCAGCGCGGGCTGGCCCTCCAGCTTGAGGTTGGGCCAGTATTCGCCCTTCCAGTCGGGATAATCGGCCAGTTTTTCCCAACTGAACTGGGCGACCGCCGCGCCGCTGCGCTCGTAATAGACGACGATCAGCTTGTGGATGCCCGCCGCCAGGGTCAGATCGACGGTGCGCTCACGCGCCGCGCCGTCTTGCAGCGTATCGATGATCGCTTCGCCGTTCAGGTACACGCGCATTCCGTCGTCCATCGTGGCGCGAAAGCGGTACAGGCCGCCGTCAAAGTGCAGCGCGCGCGTCCAGCGCGCCGAAAAGCCGTCGGCGGGAAGCCCGCCGGCGGGCGCGGCATCGCCCCACACAAAATTGATCGCCGAGTCGTTGCGCACCAGCGCCGGCGTGCCGGAGAGCATCGTATTGCCAAAGTACTCGCCGCGCCACTCGGTGATGGCCGGCGTGGGGGTGTGCGTCGGCCAGACGACCGGCGTCGATGTTGGCTCGGCGACTTGCGTCAATGTCGGCTCGGCGACTTGCGTCATCGTCGCGGCCGGCGTTGCCGTCGGTGACTGGGTGGGCGGCGGCGTCCACGTCGGTTCGGCGGCGGATGTGGGCGTAGCCTGCTGTACCGGCGTCGCGACAACAACAGTTGTCGCGACAACCGCCGTCGTCGTTGGTGCGGGCAGCGGGGCGTCGGCCAGCAAGATGGCTGTTCTGAGCAGGATCAGGTCGAGTATCCCCAGCAGAACTGCTCCGATCAAAATTGGGCGCGCGTGAACGCTGACCCAATCCCGTAGCGTGTCGAATTTTGTACGCTTGTCTTTCATTTGTACTACCTCTCGCTCAAAACCAGGTTTGGCGATGGTCAGGCGTCTGTCGGTCACTTAAAGCAGGCACATCTGGCAGGATCGCGCTCCTGCCGCGAGCATTCCTTTCCATCGCATTCTGTATATCCAAGACGTTCGATCGCCGCCCCGAGTTCCATCCAACAGCGGGACAGATGCGGCGTCGGCCTGGCAGCACCCTGAACATGATTGTCCGAACTTGGGTACGGCTTTTCGCCACCTGGTTTTCCTCCAATTCTCGCCAACGTCGGACGATCGCTTGGGGCACACCGATTTGACATTTTTTCGAACGCGTGCTATATTCTCTCGAACGAACAACATTTAGTTTTTCGACCCATTTTTTGTTCGGCAAACAGGACCACCTGACAAAGGGAAACGGCGATGCCGCCTACTATGACTGAAGTTGCCGAGCGAGCCGGCGTCTCCAAGAGCACAGTCTCGCTAGTGCTAAACAACAAACCGAGTGTTTCCACCGAGCTGCAGCGGGTTGTGCTTGCCGCAGCGGATGAGCTCGGGTACCACCTGCCTCGTCGACGATCACAAAAGGGAGCTGTCCTCAACAAGTCGATCGTGGTTGTGCACTATGAGTGGCGCAGCGCCGAGCCCCACGCTGACTCTATCTTTGTAGACTATATATCAGGTATCCAATCTTTTGTTCAAGACAAGAACATCAACCTGACCTTTATGACCAACTACCGCGAAGGGCACCAGCAGTTGGGCTATCACCTGTTGAGCGATGGGCACATTGTCGCCGATGGCGCGATCATCATGGGCCGAGGAGCTCGTCACGACGGACAACTGCTGCACCAGTTCCTGGAACGGGGCATTCCCATGGTCGTGCTCAGTCGCAACTGGCCGGATCTGCCAATCAGCACAGTGGGGCAGGACCACCATCAGCAGGCTTGCATCGCCCTGGACCATCTGATCGGACTGGGTCATCGCAGAATCGCCTTTCTCGCCTCAGAGGTAGACCGTCAGCATGACTGGTTCGAGTGGCGAATCGAGTGCTACCGCCAGGCAGTACTACGGGTCAACGGCCAGGTAGACGAAGAACTGATTGTGCTGGGTCACGATGGGTTCGAGGCTGCCCAGACCCTGATCAAGAAGCGTCCTGACGTAACGGCCATCTTTGCTGTCCAGGATCTGAACGCCGCAGCCGCAGTGCGCGGCCTGCAAGAGATGGGCGTCCACGTGCCGCAGGATATATCCATCATTGGCCTGGACGACACGGCCGAGGCAATAGAAGGGCGTCCTGCCCTGACCACAGTGTCCTTTCCCCATGCAGAGGTCGGTTATCTCGCTGCGGAGCTTTTACTGCGGCAGATCGAGAACGACAGTCTCTACTATTCCAATATCACCGTGCGCAGCAGGCTTGTCGAGCGAGAATCGTGCGCTGCGCCTCGTGAGTCCAGTGTCCTCCCTCTCGTCGGGGGCGCAGATTCTACGATGAGGGAGGTTTAGGCAAGTCTCCCTAAAGAGCAAAGGGGCCAAGTTGTCGTGGTGTTTCAGCGCGGTGGTAGCCGACAGCGCGACGCAGGCTCGGAATCGATGCCAGGCAGCAGGAAAGACGGACGGCACCACCTTGTAACGAAAGGAGGCAGACAATCAAAGAGATGCAATGGTGTGTTCAGATGATCGACCCAAGTGAATCCGGTTTACCAAGGAAAAGCTTACTATCATAAAGTCAAGTCCTTTTGTACTGAAAGGCAAAGAGACGTGTGGGCATAACACCCAAAAAAACCGTTTTTTTT
>JAFGEY010000266.1 GCA_016931365.1 Anaerolineae bacterium | reverse complement strand
GAGCAGCCCGTCCAGATAGGCGCGGTCGGCCAGGCGGCGGCCGTTGGTCAGCAGGCCGGTCACCAGCCCCACGTCCTCGGCATGTTCGATCAACTCGCGCAGGCCGGGATACAGCGTCGCTTCGCCGCCGGTGAAGCAGATGTGCGGGATGCCCACCTCCCAGCAGCGATCGATGACTTTTTTCCACTGATCCACATCCATGGTCGGAAAATCGCGCGGGCGGCCCACATAGCAGTGGCCGCAGTTGTCGTTGCAGGCATAGGTGAGGGCAAAATCCATGCGGTAGGGAGCCGAAGCCGGCGTCTGGAAGGGATCGATGCGCTGCACGTCGAGATAGGTGATCGGGCAGACCTCGTCGGTGCCGCCGAGCAAAAACATCTTGCCTTTGAGGTCGTCATAGTCCTTTTGCGCCTGCTCGCGCCCCACACGGTAGCGCCGGGCGATGATCCGCGCCGCCTGCTCGGACGGCGTTTCTTCGATGATCAAGCGGGCCATCTCGGCGGCGGTCTGGTTGAGGTGCAGCACCTTGGCCGCATTGATCACCAGTACGCCCGTGCCGTCGGCGTCGACGCGCAGGTGCAGCCGGAAGCGGTTCTCGGCGTCCGGCGGGGTGCGGTATTGAAACATCCCTTTTTCGAGGGGCTTTTCGCTGCTGAAAAACGCCTTGATTTGAGAAAATATAGACATAGGAAGACTCCTTTACGATTCATAAAACGTGAAACGTCAAACGTCAGGTATAGAGAGCCGCCATTGACGTTTCACGTTTGACGTTTGACTTATCTTCCTCCACCCGCGCAGGCGCAGGCACAGCCCGCGCAGGCGCAGGCACAGGCACAGCCGCCGCTCGATCTGCCGCCGCCGCTGCTCGAACTGACCGGCGGCGGGTTGGTGACCTGGGTCACGCCGCCGGTAAAGCTCTCCACCTTGCCCACGATACCGCTCGCCGTGCGCTCGATGCCGCCGACCACCGCGCCGGCAAAGGCCGCGCCGGGCAGCGTGGGCAGGGTCATTGGCTGGCCGCCGCCGATGCTGGGTCCCGACGAGCCGGAGCTGCTGCCCACCCGCGAGCTTGAGACGTGCGAGCGCCAGGGGCGATAGTAGGCCCACCAGGGCGGCATGTAGACCGGCCCGCTGGTAAAGGTCCGGTTGGTGCGCGTCTCGAATTCTTTGTCGAGCATCATCCACTCCAGTCCCTGGTCAAAGTGCCGGGACTGAACCTCCGGCGTGGTGTCCGACTGAACCTGCTGCCAGGCGCGGTCGACGATGCTCTTGTAATATTCGGTCGTCTCTTTGCGGCTGAACCCTTTGAGCTTGGTGTTGAGTTCTTTGATCAACGCGACGACCATCTTTTGCAGCTTTTTCTCATCGAGGGTGCCGTTATCCTTGATGCTGCCCAGAAATTCCAGTTCATAGTCGCGCCAGTTAGTCTGCGGCAGGGGATCGACCTTTTCCAGCTTGAGCGGATTTTCTTCGAGCACCACCACGCCGCGCTTTTTGAGGATGCCGAACAGGATCATAGTCATCACTTTGTTGAGCGGCGTTTCAAGCAGGATCGCCGCTTCAACAGCAGTCAGGCCGCGCTTGATGCCCACTCCTTCGACCGAGAGCGCGGGAGGCAGGTATTTCATCTTGCGCTTGCTGCCCTGCACGGCGCTGAGGATGGGCGCAATGACAAAAAAGAACACAAAGAAAAAACCAACGCAGCCGCCGTCTCCCAAGGAGTCAAAAAACTTGTTGAGGCCGGCAAAGAATTGCGCTCCCACCAGTGGGGCTTTGTACACCTGGGTCACATATTTGCGCGGGAACGAAATGCCATGCTTGTGCGTCTCATAGCCGGTAGCGTCGGGGTATACATAGGTGAATACAAAACGGCCATCCTGCACCGTCGCGCTGTGATACTGTTCCTTGTGATAGCGCGTCTCCTCGCTGGTCAGGCCGGGCGGAAAGTGAAAATTGATCTCCAGGTGGGTTTTGCCCTGCACGTTCTTTTTGTCATAATAGTGTGGGGCAAACTCCAGGCTGGCATAGTCCTTGTCTTTGCTGTCCGGGTAGACCATCTCTTTGACCTTGATGCGGAAAAAAATCGTGCCCTGCCGCCCCGGTTGGATGGTGTGCTCGCCCAGGTGGATTTCGACGCCGACGGCCACCATTTCGGACTTGTAGATGCCCGATAGGGGATATTTTTGCCCTTCGCCTACGCCGGCGCTGAACCAGGCTTTTGCTGTGGAAAGGTCATACGTCGAGTTGGGCAAGCCGATGTCGACGATGTCGATGACGTGCGCGCCCTGCGCGCAGGTGTAGGTGAGGCTGTATTCGATGTCGGCCGAGCCGTCGGCGTTGACATAGACATGCGAGATGTTGCGGTCGAGCGAAAATTTGTACTCTTGCGCCGAGGACGTGGGCGTGATGCCGATGAGCGTCAAACACACGACCAAGAAAAATATGACGATTGAACGAGAATGCTTACGATTCATCTTGCCCTCTCCTTGCTATTTGCTATTTTCTCTACCATTTCGGTTCTTCGACGATTTGATAGGTTGCGCCGCAAAAGGGGCAGGCGACCATCACTGCGCCGCTCTGCACCGTGATCGCACTCTTGTTGAGGGTGGCGTTGCACTGCTGGCACTTGAGCGTCGCCAGGTTGATGTCGCCGGTCAACTCGACCTCTTGCTTGATGGTGATTTTCTGTTCCGGCTTGGGCTGCAAGCGCCGCCAGGCCAGGAACGCGCCCACCGCCGCCGCCGCCCAGATGAGCAGGCCGATCACAATCATCACGATGCCGATCGCCAGCCGCCCGCCCGGATCGGCAGCCATCTCGTCGTGCGCGGCCAGCACATAGAGCACGCCGAACGCGCCCAAGACACCACCCACGCAGAGAAAAACCAATCCGATGATCGCCACGGCGACCGCTGCCGCTGTTTTTGAGCTGTTCATTGCACCTCCTTGATGCTATGCTGACGTTCACGCTGAGAAAACGAATTATATTCGATTATATCATAGCATCTCCAATCTTGCCAAGGGTTCGACAACTTTTGTCCCTTGTTGTGCTCTGTGCTATACTCTCTGCCCGTATCTTGGCCAGGAGCGTGTGTGATGTCCAGGTTGATTTTGTTTGTCTGCGACGGCAACGTCTTTCGTTCGGTAGCTGCGCTGGCCTTTGCGCGCCGGCTGGCGGTGGATCACGGTGTTGCCGGCGAATATCGATTCAACAGTGCAGGAATTTACGGCCTGACGGTGGGGTTTTCGCCCGATCCGACAACAGTCGCCGAGATGGCCCGTTACGGGCTGGATATTTCGAGCGAGCGCGCGCGCAAATTGAGCGCCGAAGAGGCGCATGCTGCGTCGTTGATCGTGACGATGGATCGCCAGCAGCAGGCCTTGATCGCGGCCTGTTTTGGCGTAGCTTTAGAACGAATGGCACTAATTTACGACCTGATCGGCGAAAATCGCGTTATGCGCGATATAGACCTGGTCGGTTCGGCGGCGATCCCACGGCGCGTGGCCGAGATTCGACGTTGTCTGAACGACGGCTGGTGGCGGCTGATCGACCTGGCCAATCGTGACGTGCCGGTCTGGGCGGCTGACCCTGGTGTCGCGGACGACATCGGCGCAGATGAGAAGCGCATTCGCCTGCGCCCGCTGTCGATGCCCGGCAACCTGCCGTGCAGTTGGGGTGGAAGCTATCAATATGTGACGACGGCCCCCGATCCACGCCCCGAGCCGCGATGGTCACACGCCGGCGCGCGCGTGACGCTGCCCGGCGCCGGGCTGACGGTGGATCAGGTCGCGCTAGAGGGGTTGCCGCGGATTGTGCACGTGTCCAGTGGAGGTGTGGTCTATCGGAAGACTGCCGAAGGCGTGCGCTTTGCCTTGAGCCAGCGGATCGGCGAAACGCACTGGGAGTTGCCTGTCGGCACCGTCGAAGGGCGGGAGACGCTGCGGCAGACGGCCGCGCGCGAACTGGCCGAAGAGACGGGTCGCCGGGTGTGTCCGTCTCGCTATGTGCATTATGCCTATGATGCGATTCTCAACGACCCGCCCAAGCCCAAGGTCAAGCATTATTTTCTGGCCGAAGCGACTGCCTCAACGCCAGAGGGAATCGACCCGCAAGTGCGTTGCGCGTGGCTGCTCGCTGATGAGGCGTTGAGCAAGCTCTCTTGGGAAGAGCGCGGCGTGTTCAGGATGGCCCTGGCTCAACTGGAAAATGTTTAATCCCCAAAGCTGGTGCCCACCAGCCGCGCGCTTTCGATCCAGGGATGATCGGGCGGAACTGTTCTGCGCTTTCCAGCTACCTCGTCGAGCGGCACCGGCACACACTTTTCACCCTTAATGGCAACCATCATCCCGTATTTTTCCTTTTGGATCAGCT
Organism: Anaerolineae bacterium; assembly: GCA_016931365.1. Next base: position 2,241 of record JAFGEY010000266.1, on the reverse strand, counting down.
TGGCACAAGCTGTGCCCAGCCGGGTTGCCAGCAGGCGATCGGCGGGCGAGGGCACGCCGCCGCGCTGAAGGTGTCCGAGTGCGGTGACCCGCGCGTCGAGGCCGGTCAGTTCGGCCAGTTTGGCCGCCAGGCGCACACTCGCCGTCTCTTGCAGAGGCGTTTCTTCTTCGTCCTCTTTCTTTTTTCCCGCTTCTTTGGCTTCTTCTTTGGTCAGCGCCCCTTCGGACGTCGCGATGATGCTGAAGCGCTTGCCGGCCCGGCTGCGCCCCAGAACGGCGTCAGCCACATTTTCGATGCTGTAAGGCAGTTCGGGGATCAGGATCACGTCGGCGCCGCCAGCGATGCCCGCGCCCAGGGCCAGCCAGCCGGCGTTATGGCCCATGATCTCGACGATGATAATGCGGTGGTGGCTCTCGGCCGTGGTGTGCAGGCGGTCGATCGCCTCGGCAGCGATGCACATGGCTGTATCAAAGCCAAAGGTCACGTCGGTGTTCCACACGTCATTGTCGATGGTTTTGGGCAGGGTTACGATGTTGAGACCACGCTTTAGCAACCGCAGGGCATTCTTTTGTGTGCCGCCGCCGCCCAGGCAGACCAGCACGTCGAGGTGGTGCTTGCGATAGTTGTCCACTGCGACGTCGGTCATATCCATCGTCGTGCTGCCCACCGGCATCTGGTGCGGCTTGTCGCGGCTGGTGCCGAGGATCGTGCCGCCCAGGGTCAGAATGCCCGACAGTTCGTTGTCGCCCAGGCGCACGGTGCGGTTTTCGACCAGGCCGCGAAAGCCGTCGCGAAAGCCGATCAGCTCCATGTCGAACGCGCTGCGCACCGCCTTGCCGACGCCGCGGATCGCGGCATTGAGGCCGGGGCAATCCCCGCCGGACGTCAAAATGCCGACCGCTTTTCTTGCCATAGAACCCTCCCTTTGGCAAACTCACAGACCGCTGACACATCCAATTTGAGCCACAGAGGACACAGAGGGATCAGAGATTTGTGTTATTGCCTGACGGATTCAATGCTTTACAGCACATTGTCTTGGTGTTCTCAGTGGCCGTTTAGGATTTTTAGCGATTTTCTAGCGATGTTAATGCTTCTTCGAAAATGGACAACCCTTCATCCACCTGATCGGGTGTGATGATCAACGGCGGACTGAAGCGGATGCTGTTTGCGCCGCAGCCCAGGATGAGCAGGTTGCGATCATAGCATGCCTTGACCAGGTCGTTGCGCAGTTCAGGGGCGCGCTCTTTGCTCTCGCGATCCTTGACCAGTTCGGCGGCCAGCATCAGGCCCTTGCCGCGCACGTCGCCGATGGCCGGGTGTCGCCCCTGCATGTCGAGCAGGCGTTCAAACATATAGCCGCCCACCCGCGCCGCGTTGTCGATCAGCCCGTTTTTGAGCAAATCGATGGTTGCCAACGATGCAGCGCATGAAACAGGGTTGCCGCAAAAAGTCGATCCGTGCGAGCCGGGCACCCAGTCCATCACGCTCTGGCGCGCCACCATCGCCCCCAGCGGCATGCCCGAGGCGATGCCTTTGGCCAGGGTCATGATGTCCGGTTCGACGCCCCAATGCTCGATGGCGAACATTTTGCCCGTGCGGCCAAAGCCGCTTTGCACCTCGTCGAGCACGAGCAGGATGTCGTATTTGTTGCATAACTCGCGCAGTCGCCCAAAATATTCGGGCACGGGCACCACATAGCCGCCTTCGCCCTGGATCGGCTCGACAAAAATGGCGGCCACTTCTTGCGGCGGGCACAGGCTGGCAAAGACAACCTCCTCGATGTATTTCACACAGTATACGTCGCACTTGGGGTAGGCGAGGTTGAACGGACAGCGATAGCAATAGCCGTAGGGCACGTGGGTCACGCCGGGCACCAGAGGGGCGAACCCCTTGCGCTGGATGTATTTGGAACCGGTCAGCGAGAGCGCGCCCATCGTGCGCCCGTGAAACGCGCCGATAAAGGCGATCATGTGCGTGCGATGGCTGTGGTAGCGAGTCAGCTTGAACGCCGCTTCGATGCTCTCCGCGCCCGAGTTGGTGAAAAAGACCTGCGTCGGCTCTGCGATCGGTACCAGCGCGTTGAGCTTTTCAGCCAGTTCGATCTGCGGCGGGTAGTAAAAGTCGGTGCCGGACATGTGGATGAATTTGGCCGCCTGATCCTGGATCGCCTTGACCACCTGCGGGTGGCTGTGCCCGCTGGCGCACACGGCGATGCCCGCGCAAAAGTCGAGAAAGCGGTTG
>JAFGEY010000265.1 GCA_016931365.1 Anaerolineae bacterium | reverse complement strand
GGCAGCGCTTGCAGGACATCGCCTCCACCTGGCTACTAGCCCGCTCTCCCGCCGAGCAGCCTACTTGTGGGTAAAAGTAAGCGCGGGAGCGTGGGAACGCAGACGGCCAAGCGCCCATCCGCGCAAGAGCGTGAGCGCAAGTAAACGGGTTCACCTGGCTACTTGGGCTCCGGCCCTCCCAAATTTTCCTCAATCTCTTTCATCCGCGCCTCGTGGCAGCGTCCGCACCCGACGTGCGGCTCGGCGACCACCTGGCTGGAGAACGAGCAGTATGCGCGCACGCGCACCTGCCGCCAAAACAGCCAGCGACGGCCTACCCACGCAGTTAGCGACATGTTGGGACAGGCGTTGGCGCGCAAGATGCCCGGCACCGGGCAGCGCACGCACAATCCGGGCCGCCAGGGCTGCGACTCGGGATTGGCCTTGAGCAGACGGCACTCCTGGGTCGCGCGCCCGCGATAGAAATCCTCGTAATAGAACTTGCATTCCATCCCCGCCGGTGTGATCATTTTAACGCACCTCAACCGTCGCCAGCGTCAACGCGTCGCCAACTGGCTTGCCCACGATCCACAGCGGCAGGCGCGGCGCGCCGCCGACATCGTACAACCCGATCAGCAGTTGATACGCTCCCAAAGGGGCATCGATCGGCACTAAGACGCCGTACCGATCCGGGAAAACGCCTTCTTGAGGCGTCCAGCCGGTGGTCGGACTCAGCCCGCCGCCCGGTTCGCCGTCAAACTGAGCGACGATCTGTCCCGTCGCATCGATCAGGTGAACAAAGACCTTGAACCGGCCATCCGGCACGGCGAGCGCCTCCCAGAACAACGCGATCTGGAGGATATCGCCGCGCTGCACCCGCTCGGGAAACAGGGTATAGCCCCGTAGAGCGATTTGGTCGCCAAAGCGTACATCATCCAGAGAATGAGCCATCTCGACCGTCGCCAGGTCTTGCGGCACGGCATAGACAGCCAGCCGCACATCGCCGTACCAGGTGTCCGAAGCCTTGAAGGTGTTGGCCTCCAGCCAACGCTCGACGATGCGCTCGGGATCGCTCTGCTCAGTAGCCCAATAAAGCGCAAACAGGCGGTCGTGTTGGGCGGCGATCTCTTCCAACTCGGCCACGACCTCCGCCTCGACCGGCGGGCGCGCGCGGCAGAGCGGGTACACCGGCGCGCGGTTCAACCCTTCGGGATAATAATAGGTGAATACTTCCCACTGATTCGGTGCGTTGAGCAGCACGGCATCGCCTTCACGATACATTCGATGGATCAAGGCGGCCATTCCCCGATAGTCTGCCCGCGCATAGGCCGGATCGCCATAGTAGGCTTGCAGCGAACGCGCCGCTCCCACACCGACCAGCCCCAGGCCCAACAGCAGTCCCAGCCGGCTGATCAGGCTGCGCCGCCCGCCCGACGGCTGTTCGAGCAAGGAAATGCCCTGCCCCACCAGCAAGCAAAACGCCGGGCTGGCAACGAGAAAGAACTTGGGTCGATAAGCGGACCGCCCGGCCAGCGCCAGCCCAACCATCAACGCGACCGGCGCCAGGACAAGCAGGGTCAAAGCCAGGGTAGGGATGCCCGGATGACGACGCTGGCGGGCAAACGCGTGTCCCTGGATCGAGACCGTTTCCTGCGCCGGCTCGGGCACAAACCCGCTCCACACGCCAAACACGGCCAGCCCGACATTGGCGACGGTCAGCCAGCGCGTCCATGCGTCGTCGGGCGCAGTTTCGCCCAGACTGAGCAGCTTGAGCGCCTGGCTGACGATATAACTCACGCCGTGCGCTTTGCTGATCGCGCCATAGCCAAAGGTCTTTGCCCAGGCTGTCGGCAGCCAGGGCAGATACAATCCCACCATCACCAGATGCAAAGCCAGCCACAACAGCCCATCCTGCGACCAGCGCGCGCTCCTCCGCCGCCCGATCCACCATACTAGCCAGGCGAGATTGAGCGCCACGAGCACGATGGGAAAGGAATAGTGCGTCCACAGCCCCGCCGCACCGACCAACGCATAGGCGATGCCCCAACGCGTGCGCTGCGCCGTATCGTTGGCGTCGAGCCAGCGCACCAACAGATAGACCAGGGCCATCGTCCAGAAAGCGACCAGGATGTACATGCGCACCTCTTGCGAGTACATCACCTGGAAGGGCGAAACGGCCGCACACAGCCCGGCCAGCCACGCCGATCGCGGACCAAAAAGCCGCTGCGCGGTCAGGTAGACCAGGATCATGGTCAGCACGCCGATGATGACCGAAAGCATTCGCACCGCCATCTCGCTCTGGCCGAATAGTTTGACCCAGCCCCACAGCAGCAGGTAATATCCGGGCGGATGCACATCGGCGCGCGCCGCGTCGATCACCAGACCAAGTGGCCGCTCGGTGACACGCACGCTGTTGCCCTCGTCGGCCCACAGGCTTTGTGAGGTCAGATTGGCGACGCGCAAAAAGATGGCGACGACAAAAAGCGCGAACAAAAAGAGTGTAATCCGGCGGTTGTGCTGTCTGAGCGCATCCAATGCAGCCTTTTGCTGCACTTGCGTCTGCTGTGTAACGGCCTGGGCGCGAACCTGTTTGGGGGGGCGTTTCTGCCTGCTTTTAGTCATCGTTCTCGTATAGGTAGGGATAAATTTCGGGTGGATACAATTTGATCTGGCAATCCGGGCACAGGCCGTGCGTAAACTGGGTGTCCGTGTGCTCGGAAAGGTACACATCGATATCATGCCAGTAGCCGCTGTCATCGCGGATCTTTTTGCAATGGGCACAGATGGGTAGCAGGCCTTGCAGCAACTTGACGTGCGCCAGTGCGGCCTCCAATTTGCGGTTGCGCGCGGCCAGTTCGGCATTCAAATGCTGCACTTTTTGCATGTCTTTGAACCGCGCCATCGCCACGGTGATCGCCCGCTCGATCTCGCGCGCGTTAGACGGCTTGACCAGGTAAGCGCCGATACCGGCATCGGTCATGCGACGCACCCAGTCGGGCGTCTCATAAGCCGTCAGCGCAACGACAGGCAGCGGGTGTTCGGCCAAAATCTGCTGCGTCGCTTCGACGCCATTCATTTCGGGCATCTCGACGTCCATTAAAACAACATCGGGGCGTTGAGGCGTGCCCTCAAGCTGGACGATCAGATCGATCACTTGGTGGCCGTTGACCGCCTCACCAACCACCTGATAACCGCCATCTTGCAACAACCCGCGGATCATTTCGCAGACCAGCAGGTCATCTTCGGCTATCAAAACGCGAACCCGACCTTGTTCCACGGTCTCCTCCCCAATTGACGATCTTTCCGCAGCCTCGAATCGAACCCCCGTCAGCATGCCGCCCTCATTGCTCAAGTCAACTCACTCCTGAAATTTCACTCCACCGTGCGCTCAACTATTATCGTCTTGCTTTTCACTCCGCACCCGCTGCACCCCGCCTCCCCTGGCGATCTGGAACATATCCAGGTCTCGCGCGACAAAAGTGTTCTCAAAGATTCCTCGCGCCTCGGCAAGCACATCGCGCTCGTAATAACGCCGGGAGAGATGAGTGAGGATCAAGGCCGAAACGCCGGCCTCGCGCGCCAGCTCGGCAGACTGTCGGGCCGTCAGATGGCCGAACCGGCGTGCCATATCCAGGTCTTGATGCAGATAGGTTGCCTCGATCACCAGCGCGTCCGCGCCTTGCGATATGTGGTGCAGGTTGTCCGTCTTGCCCGCATCACCGACAAAGACCAACCGCGCGCCGGGCGCCTCCGGTCCAAGCACCTGATCGGGCTGAATGATTGTGCCATCGGCGAGTGTCACCGGTTGACCGCGCACCAGTCGCGCGCGTTCGGGGCCTTGCGGCACGCCCAGCGCATCAGCCTGATCGGCCAGGAAGGGACGGCGCGACTTTTCCTCAAACAAGTAGCCAAAACATCCCGGCCCGCGATGAGACACCGGAAATGCCGACAATTTGAAACTGTCATCTTGCATAAGAGTGCCTTCTTGAACATCGTACAACTCGACATCCAGCGGGCGCTGCTCCGCCCCAAAAACGACCTCTAACAAAAGATCGACGCGCTCCAATGCCCAACGGCCCCCCCAAATTTCGATGTGATCGTTGGCTTCCCAACGCCCAAATGTCGAGGCGATGCCGCCCAACCCCAAAATGTGATCCAGGTGCCCGTGAGTCAGCAAAATGCGGTCCAGGCGGCGAAAACCCAGCCCGCTGCGCAGCAGTTGGCGCTGTGTGCCCTCGCCGCAGTCAACCAGAAAGCGATACTCTTTGTACAGCACCATCGCCGACGATAGCCCTCGATGCACCGAAGGCGCCGACGCCGATGTACCAAGAAACATCAATTCAAACATAGATAATCCTGATTATTGTTAATAACGCTTAAACTCTTACCGACACTCTGCCTGCCTGACCTTCTTGCCCTGCGATCTCGATGTGCACATCCAAAAACTGTTCGATCACCCAGGAGTTGGTCAACAAATGCGGCGTCACCTCCTCGACGGCGTACTCGGAAGTTGAACCCGCGCCGGCCAGCGCCAACGGCAAGAGAAGTTGATCGGCCAGATGTGTATCGACGGGCATCTGGCGCTTGTGATAATGGGCGAACGCCTTACACGCCTCCTCGGCGACCATTTCCGCCGGCTTGCGCAGGCGTCCATAGCCGGTGAACCCCGCCCGCGCATGATGGTATTCGGCCAGCACCCACACCGTCGTGCCCTGCCCTGACGATGGCGGCGACTGTCTTTCCACGGCCGGCTTGACCCCCTGCTTGCGCAGCAGGAAATCGGCGTGCTCAGCCTGGCGCTGCAAAATATGGTCGGGCAGGTTGGACACAATCGAGCGCACCATCACGCCACGCAACGCACCGCGCCCGGTCAGCGTCAGGCCGTGCAGGCGCGTTGGCCCGCGCACCTCGGCCTGGATCGACCCGCCGCCGTGCGGATAATAACCCCACCGTGCGATCTCGACCCGCGCATCCAGCCCCAGATCGGCCAGCAAGGGCAGGTAGACCTCACGCACATAGTCGATCGGCGGACTCCAGGCCACGTGCGTCCCGCCAGTCAGGGTGATCGTCGACTGCCCCTCGGCCAGGGCCAGCGGCCAGAGCACAGTCTGAAGAATCAGGCTGACCGCGCCTGCCGTGCCGACATCCCAGTGATACGTGCCCGCGCGCGGTGGCGTGGTTGGCGCAAAGGTCAACGTCCGGGAGCCGATCTCACCGCCCTCTACCTGTGCTGTACAGATCTCGGCGACGGCGCGCACGGCGGTGAGATGCTGCGCGCGCAGCCCCGGATTCTCCCGCCGGACGCGGATGTGCGCCATTTCAAAAGGCTGCCCGGTGATCGCCGACAAGGAAAGAGCGGTACGGATGATCTGTCCGCCGCCTTCGCCGTACGCGCCATCGAGGTGTAAAAGGGCCTCGTTTATGGGCACAGCCGTCCCACCACTTCAAACTCGCGCGCGCCGCTGTCGGCAAAACCGAGCGCGCGCGCCAGCCGCCGGGACGCTTCATTTTCCTCGGCGACGGTGTACAGCGGCAGCAACCGTGCCTCTACCAGCGCGTCGATCGTCGCTCCGGCAACCGCCTGCCCCCACCCTTGCCTCTGAAACTCGGGTTCGACGTATACGTACAGCTCTGCCAGCCGGTCGGTTTGCCAGTTCACGCCCGCTGCCGCAATCGGGCGATTATCACGGCGCACCTCAAAACGAAACGGTCCCTGCCCTGATTGAACCAGCACATTGATCTCGCGCTCAAGAGTGGCATCGCTCAAAATGTAGATATGATTGATCTGTGCTCGTTCGACTTGCATTGCCGCCTCAACTGCTTCGCGCAGCGCAGGCACCGTGATCAGGCGATAGGGCCGCCCCGTAACAAGCGCCCGTCTCAGCAGATCGCCGACGACGGTCTGCGCGCAGCGCAGCACCACCAGCGGCACAAACAGGTCTTGCCCCGTCTGGCACACGGCGACAAACCCCCCGACGCGACCGGTCGGTGAGCGATGCAGAGTCAACGCCGTACGCCGGGCATCGTGAAACAGCGCATAATAGGCGCTCAATGCGTCTTCCGGCGCGGAAGGCGCAAGCAAGGATCGGATCAGCCGCCGCTGCTCGGCAAGAGATGATTGAACGCTCACCCGGCAAAGACACCCAAGATTTGGCCGTAATAAAGGCGGTGAAAATCGCCGCGCGGATACGCGCGCTGTCGCACATCAGGCAGCAGATGGTCGGGCGTCAGATCATCCCAGTGCACCACCTTGCACTCGTAAACCAACGGGCATCCATCGATGGTCACACCATCGATCGTCTGCGCGGCCGATGTGGCGACCTGGGCCAGCTTGTCTACCTCGCGCCCGCTACGCGTGCCGCACAGGGTCACATAATCGCTCATTTCCGGCGCAGGCACGTTGACCGTAAAAACCCGAGATTCCTCAACAAATTCGTAGGTATAGCGCGACGGGCGTATCATCACCACCAGCATAGGCAGCCCCCAGACCACGCCCATCGTCGCCCAGCCAATGGTCATTACGTTCGACCGGCCATCGCTGCGCGTCGAGGCCAGCAACAAGCCGCCGTGCGCCAACTTGTCCAACGTCCGATCTAGCTGATCGGTATAAAGTACTTGTGTGCGCGCCATCGTTTCCTCCCACTGCAAACTTGATGTCAGCCGACGATTGTACCACAAATGACCTCAATCGAAAAGCGGCAATTTGCACGTTTCTCCATTTTGTGCTAGACTATAAATGTCCCTGCTATGTGGGTGATGTGTTATTGCCGTTTTGAGCCAACACCTGATCTTTCGGGAACCAGACTCTTATAGGGGGCGCGGCAGCCCTTTGCGACTGTCGGCTCTACAGGTCAGTTCCCACCTGCGCAAGCAGGTTCAAAACCAGTTCACACACCGCATAGCGGGGGCTTACTGACCACCAGGCTATCCCTGGTGGTTTTGTTTGTTTGAAAAGTTCTTGACACTGACCTGGGCTTGTGGTATTCTCAAATGGATAATGCTGGAATTGCGGGAGTCTCCTATGTTACGCGAGCGAGTCGCTGAGGACATTTTTGTTTTCACAAGCGAAAGATACCTCCAGGTCACGGCCAGTGCAATCATTACCGAAAAAGGCGCTGTGGTTGTCGATACGCTCCCCTTTCCCCAAGAAACTCGCGAGATGAAGCGCTTTATCGAAAAGCGCGCGCCGATCAATTATGTGATCTTTACCCACCATCAGCCCGACCACGTCTATGGCGCTTATCTGCTGGGCGGCGAAGTCATTGCGCACGAACGCTGCCGGCGCATTTTGCAGCGCGACGGCGAGCGCATCCTCAAAGCTGACGTTGCCCAACACCACGAACTGGCCGAAGTTCAAATTCGCCTGCCTGAAGTGATCTTTGAGCGCGGCGAGGTCACGCTCCACATCGGCAAAAAGACATTGTCCCTCTTTCACACCCCCGGACATACCACCGACAGTATCTCGGTCTATGTTCGAGAGGACAAAGTTCTGATCGCCGGCGATCTGGTCATGCCTGTCCCGTATATCGTCGGCGGCGACATTAGCGAAATGCGCCAGTCGCTCGAGATGATCAACGAACTGCCGCTGGAAAACATCGTTCAGGGACATGGCGAAGTACTGCTTCGCGGCGAGATCGCCAAAACGATCGAGAGCAGCCTCAAATATCTGGATGCCATCGAATCGAAAGTGATGGCGCGGGTCAAAAAGGGCGCACCACCGCACATGTTGCGCCGCATTCACATTGAAAGCTGCCACAAATCACGCATTCCCCTCAATGGTATGACCGAGCAGTTGCACCAGGCCAACATGCAATACCTGTACCACCTCTTTGCCTCGCAAAAGCACGTCAAGAGCGATCCGACTGTGTAATCTCTGGCCCAACTTGTAGCCAAGTTTGACAGAAGAACAAACGTGGATTATGATATCACGTTTGTATCAAGTCACGCACCCTTGATCGCGAGTCACAATGGAACAAATCCATCACTCGGTCACGCAAGTGACCCAATACATCAAAACGCGCTTTGACGAGGACGCCCTGCTGCAAGACCTGTGGGTTGAGGGCGAGATCTCAAACTGGAGCCAGTCGCGTACCGGACATTGCTACCTGACGCTCAAAGACTCCGGCGCCGCCATCCGCGCCGTGATCTGGCGCTCGCTGGCCGAGCGGCTGCCCTTTCGCCCGCAAGATGGACAATCAATGCTGGCCCACGGGCACGTCTCCGTCTATGAGCCGCAGGGTCAATACCAGCTCTACATTGACCACATCCAGCCGTTGGGACAGGGCGCGCTGTACCTGCAATTTGAGGCGCTCAAGGCCCGGCTGGCCGCCGCAGGCCTGTTCGATGCCGAACGTAAGCGTCCCTTGCCGTTGATGCCGCGCGGGATCGGCATTGTCACCTCGCCTACTGCAGCGGCGTTTCAGGATGTGCTGAATGTGTTGGCGCGACGCTGGCCGCTGGTGCGGGTCATCCTCGCGCCGACGCTGGTGCAGGGCGACACTGCGCCGCCGCAGATCGTGAGGGCACTGGAGTCGCTCTACGGGCGCGACGACATCGATGCGATCATTGTCACCCGGGGCGGCGGGTCGATGGAAGATCTGTGGGCCTTTAACGACGAGCGCGTAGCTCGAACCATTGTCCAATCGCCAGTGCCGGTCATTTCCGGCGTGGGGCACGAGATCGACTTTACCATCGCCGACTTGGCCGCCGACGTGCGCGCGCCCACGCCATCTGCCGCCGCCGAAATCGCCGTGCCCGATCAGATCGAGGTGCGCGGACAGTTGAACGCTCTTTCATCGATGATAATGCAAACAGTTCAATCCAGGCTGGAACGCCTGTGCCGCGATATGAACATCGCTCAACAACGGCTAAACAGCCGTTCGCCGGCGTCGGCTGTTGCACGCGAACGGCAACGCGTCGACGATCTGGCCCGGCGGCAGGAACGCGCCTGGCAGCACGTATTGACCCTCAAATGCGCGCAGCTCGAAGGATTGGGACACCGTCTGGCAGGGCTGAACCCCTACGCCACACTGGAACGCGGCTATGCCATCGTCTGCGACGAAACAGGCCGCGTGGTCCGTACTGTGTCGCAGATCCAACCCGACCAATCGCTGCGCGTGCGCGTGTCTGACGGCGAATTTGCCGCCCGTGTTGAATCTCTCAGTAAGGAGACCTGAATGCAAGATATGACTTTTGAAGCCGCCTTTGCCGAGTTGAACGAGGTGGTTCAACAATTGGAAGCTAGCGATCTCAACCTGGAAGATATGATTGCGCTTTATGAGCGAGGACAAAAACTGGCCGCCTACTGCCAGGTTCAACTCGATCGGGCTGAACTGCGCGTGACGAAACTCAACGGTGCGGAGTGACGATGCGCGATCTATTGACCAACCCGGTATTGATTTATTCGGGCATTGCCTGGGCCATCGCCCAGGGGATCAAGATTGTCCTGTATCGCATTCGAAAACATACCTGGGATTGGCGTCTGCTGTGGGCCACCGGCGGGATGCCCAGTTCCCATTCGGCCTACACCTGCTCTCTGGCAACGGCAATTGCGCTGCGCGACGGAGTCAACTCGTCGTTGTTTGCCCTGGCGGCCGGCCTGGCGATCATCGTGATGACCGACGCCGCCGGCGTGCGCCGGGCCACCGGCAACCACGCTACGGTGCTCAACCACATCCTGGAACAGTTGTTTCAGGGCCAACCGATCAGCGAGGAAAAACTCAAAGAACTGCTCGGCCACACTCCCACCCAGGTCTTCTTGGGCGCGCTGATCGGCGCGCTGGTGCCTCTGATCGGCATGCTGTGGGTGTGGAACGGCGTCTGAGTGTGCGATGCTGGGATTAGCAGGCTTGGCCATCATCTGTGCGGTCTGGGGCGCGATCTATGTGCCGATCTTGTGGCTGCACAAACGTGGCATGCTGCGTTACGATTTGCATCGTGACGTTTTATCGATCGGTGTACTGATCCTCGTCACCATCGGCTTTTTTTGGCCGCTGATGTTCACCGAGACGTGGATTCC
>JAFGEY010000264.1 GCA_016931365.1 Anaerolineae bacterium | reverse complement strand
GTCCAGTAAAAGGGCAGTTGCTTGGTGACGAAACAGGCGACCTGCTTGCCCTGCAGAGATGCGATCTGTCCCAGATAGCTCCTCATCACTGTGACCAGTGAAAAAGCCTGCACCGGCGCGCCGAACACGAGCGCGTCGTATGGCCCGACGTCGGGCCGTGTCTGGAACTGGACCGGCGTCCCCGGCGAGGCTTCGCCGATGATGGTGATCCGTTCGAGTGTTACCGAATGCCCGGCCGCGGCGAGCCTGGTTTCCAGCTTTTGGGCGACGGAATAGGTATTCCCGGTTTGGGAATAAACGATAATACCGATTTTCATTTTTTACTCCTTGCTTTTTAAAAATGCTTCCATTGGGAATGGCTGGCCATGCCCCGGATAAGCGGTGTTGATTTTCCAACCGGACAACTTGTCGATGCTGGCGTTTCCCGCTGCCGGGTCGTCCATCATGCTGCTGAGTGCGGGGCTGGCGGTGTTATCGAGCAGGTCGCCGCAAAACAAATCGCCGCCGGCAGTCAAGATGCCGATCGATCCTTGGGAATGTCCCGGAAGGGAAAGAACTTGGGCGTTGAATCCATGCTTGGAGAGGTCATCTCCATCCTGGAGAAAAACATCGGGCGTAAACCGCGACGATTTTCCGAACCCAAAGAGGAGAGGGATCAACGCAAACATCATTTTGCCCAGGATGTTGGGTTTTTTGCGGTTTGAGAGCATATCGCCGCGCTCGGCCATACCTGCGTCGTCTCGGTGCATCGCTATCTTGGTGTTGAACGCTTGGCGGAGGTAAGCCGCATTGCCGGTGTGGTCAAAATCGCCATGCGTGATCACAATCAGGTTGAGCTGGCCAGGTTTGCAGCCGGCGTTTGCCAGTTCGGTTTCAAGCTCGATGCGCTTGTTTGATCCTCCCGTGTCGATCAGGAGGTAGCCGGAATCGGTCTTGATGAGGTAGCAATTAACGGTGCCCATTTTGTAGGGCAGCGCCAGACAAATGGGTTTGATCTCTTGCAGCACAGCTTTTCTCCTCTGGGGAGCGACGATAAAATGACCTCGATCTTGAGGTGGGCAATCCATTGTTCTATACGCATTTCGATGATATCAAGTTCGTTCTATGTGGGTTTTGCGGTCAGCGTTTGTTAGGTTATGGTCAAAACAATAGCCATTTGTTAGCCTGGCGATAGGCAGCCGCATTTGCGCCATGATACACTGATACAAGATTAACCGCAATTTGAAAGACTGGAGGTCTAGGATGAAAAATAAGAGTTTGTTTCTGACCGGTGCGACGCTGATTGTGCTGGGTGCGCTGTGGCTGTTTGGGGTACCAACATCCTGGCCGCTGACGATGGTCGGGATCGGCGGCGTGTTCCTGCTGGCAGCGATGCTCTATCGCGTCGGCGCGCTGGCTATTCCGGGCACGTTGATCGGCGGGCTGGGCGTGCTGCTCTTTGGACAAAACCTCACCGGCTGGTGGGCAAGCTGGCTCTACGTCTGGCCGTTGGCGCCGGGCCTGGTTGGGCTGGGGCTGGTTGTTGCCAATGTGTTGGGGATGCCCGGCCGCCGCGTGCGCCGGGCGGGAACGATCTGGTTTGTGCAGGCGCTACTGATGGCGGGCTTGATGTGGTTTATGCGCACTCTTACGCCCTTTTGGTTCTCGTGGGCGCTGATCCTGGTTGGCCTGGGGGCGATGTTTATCGTCGCCGCCGCGCTGACTGGCGTCGGCGCGCAGGCCATCCCCGGCGTGATCATCGGCGGGCTGGGCATCATGCTCTACTGGCAGGACAAGACCGGTTTGTGGGCCAGTTGGTCGTATACCTGGGCGCTGATCCCCGGTTTTGTCGGCGCGGGGCTGGCGTTCGCCAACCTGCTGGGGATGGGCGGGCCTACGGTGCGCAAGGTCGGCCTGCGGATGATGGCCTGGAGTGCGGCGACGTTTCTGGTTTTCGCCTTCTTTTTCGCCTTTGACGGGATGTTTATCCGCCTGTGGCCGCTTTTGCTCGTCGTCCTCGGTGTGTGGATTCTGCAATCGAATCTGACTAAAGATCGTAAATCGAATTCTGCGGCCATGTAAATCAGGCCCCCAAGGTCGGCGAAACCTCGGAGGCTCCACAATCATATGGAGGTTGAAATGAAACAAAAATTGATGCTTGGCGTTTTGATAGTGAGTGTGTTGGGCTTTATGTTGACGGGCTGTACCATGGTGAGCGGATCGGGCCGGCTGGCTGAAGAGGATCGCCAGGTCAAGGATTTCACCGGCGTGACTTTGGCCGGCATCGGAACGCTGCACATTGACCTGGGGCGCGAGGAATCGCTGCGCATCGAGGCGGAAGACAATCTGCTGCGCTACCTGACCGCCGAGGTGAACGATGGTCACCTATGCATCGGCGTCGAACTTGGGGTGAGCCTGCACAACACCAGGCCGATCCATTTTTACCTGACCGTCAAATCGCTCGATTCGATCACCTTGTCGGGCAGCGGCAAGGTCATCGCCCCGGAGCTGGATGCCGAAACGCTATCGGTGACGGTGAGTGGTTCGGGCGACGTCGAGTTGGGCCAGGTCGAGGCCGGGCAGGTGCGGTTCAAGATCAGCGGTTCGGGCGATATGCAGGTGCAAGAGATTCGCGCCGCTGCGCTCGACCTGAATTTGAGTGGTTCTGGCCGCGTTGAGGTTATCGGAGGGCAGGTGGAGCGGCAGAACATCTTGATCAGCGGCGCGGGCCACTATCTCGCCGACACGGTGAGCAGCGATGAGGTCAATGTACGTGTGACGGGCAGCGGTCGTGCGGCGGTCGAGGTTCAGGATCGCCTCGACGCAACCATCAGCGGCAGCGGCGACGTCGAGTACGTCGGTCAGCCTGCGGTGGTGACGCGCATCTCCGGTTCGGGCAGGGTGCGCCAGATTGGCGGTTGAGCGAGTACTCGAACTGAATTCAATCCGCCAGGATTTGGCAGCAAAAACCAAATCAGGAAAATAACCAGATTGGAGAAAAGATGAATACAACTCGGACAAAACAGCCGACGACGGCAGTACCTCAATTGAGTCTATTTGGATTGGTAATTTCTTTCTGCCCCTGATTATGCTGGTGTTGGCCGTGTTTGGCAGTTGAGCAGTTGTCCTTGAACACAAATAGTGCATGGAGAAAACGCGATGTTGGATGAAATTTTGTATCATTTTAGCAGGCCTTTGATCGAATTTGCTGCACATTTGCGTTTCGACCTGGATGTGCGCTGGCACGAGGCGCTGCCTCAAGGGGCCAAGATCATCGCGCCCAACCATCCCACCACCACCGATCCATTCTTGATCGGCATGCTGGCCGCAGACCGGGTGCACATTTTGATCGAAGAGACGCTGTTCAAGGTGCCCGTCCTGGGCCAATACCTGGCGCAGACCGGACACGTGCGCGTGGTCAAGGACAATGGGCGCACGGCCTATGAGGAGGCCAAACAACTGCTCGCAGCCGGGCACACACTGGTTATCTTTCCCGAAGGCTCGATCAGCCCGCTTGAGGGTGGTTTTTGCCCTCCGCGCACCGGCGTCGCGCGGCTGGCGCTGGAAACCGGCGCGCCGGTGGTGCCGGTCGGCATTCACCTGGATCGCTCGCGCATCCGGCGGATCGAAACGATGGTCGATGGCAAAACCGAGGTGGGCACGTGGTACCTGGCCGGGCCGTATGCCGTCACCGGAGGGCGGGCGCTTTATTTTCAGGGCGACGTCGAGGATCGCGAATACGTTCGCGCGCTTTCACAGCAGGTGATGCAGCAGATCATCGATCTTGCGCGAGAGGGCGAGCAGCGCCTGCACCGTTCATTGCCCGTTCCGGCGATGCAGCCCAGCATGCAGCCCGGCTAACTTGATGCTCATTTCATGATATAATAGGGGCATCGCCGATGTTTAGTCGACCTGCGACAGGGGGGATGCCCAATGAGCACGAATCGAGCACGCTTGTCGGCCATTCTGGACGGTACAAGCCCGGATGCCATTCCCTGGATGCCGCGCCTCCAGACCTGGTATGATGCTCATCAACGGCAAGGCACGCTGCCCGAACGGTTTCAGGGCCACACCTTGCGCGAAATCGAGCGGATGCTAGGGACGGGCGACTGCGCCGTGGTCGAATACTTGGTGCAGCACACCGAGATTGTGCCTGCCTATGACCAGTAGGCAGGCTTATCTGTTTATGCGCGATTACCCCGACCTGATCGCTCACCTGCTGGGCGTGCTCGACGCGCAGGCTCAGATCATCCAGCGGGTGGCCCTCGATTCACCGGCGCGGTTGATCCTGCACGGTGAGCATTTAGACTCCCAGTTTACACCTCCCCCGATTTTCAAAAAAAATATGCTGCAAAATCGTCTCGCGAAATAGGACTTGAGTACTAGCCAAGCTGTCCAAAAGGTGATATAATGCCTTGCGAGCATAAAAACTGGAGTGTGCTATGACCAACGATCAAACGCATATCCGTCGACAATTGGCAGCGTTGCAGACCGTGCAGACGATTGCCCAAGAGTTGACCTCGGAACTGGACGCCAAAAAGTTGCTACACAAAATCCTCGACTCGGCTATTGAGGTGCTCGACGCAACCCAGGGCTCCTTGTTATTGTGGGATGAAAAGGCCGACGAACTGGTCTTTGTCGTCACCCAGAACCCCGATCTGCTGAATTATCGGATGGCTTCGAACAAGGGTATCGCCGGGTGGGTATTCACCAACTGTGAACCGGTGATTTCGGGTGATGTGACCAAAGACAATCGCTTTAACCCAGAAGTGGATCACGATACCGACTTTGTCACCCAGTCCCTGCTTACCGTGCCGCTGATGAATGCCACGGAAAAGATCGGCGTCATTCAGGTGATCAACAAGCTTTCCGGAGAGCAGTTCGATGACCTGGATCGGGACATTCTGATGTCGTTGGCTGCTCAAGCGACCACTTCGATCATCAATGCGCGTTTGTACCAGGAGCTTGAGGCCGATAAAAACCGTATCATCGCCATCGAAGATCAGGAGCGCAAAAAGTTGGCCCGAGATTTGCATGACGGCCCCGCGCAGACGCTGGCGGCAATCATTATGGATGTTGACTTTATCAACAAGCTGTACCAGCACGATCCGGCCAAAGTGCCGGAAGAACTGGAAAAGTTGCGCGAAACTGCGCAGCGTACGCTGGCCCAGGTGCGCAATACAATGTTTGAACTGCGCCCGCTCGTTCTAGAATCGCAAGGGCTTCGCGCTGCGTTGGAGACGTACACTGAGCGGTTGATCGCCATCGACGGCCTCAACGTGCATCTGGAGGTGCGCAACCTCGGCGACGAGCGTTTGCCATCCAAGATTGAGGAATTGTGTTTTGCGATCATTCGCGAGGCCGTGGTCAACATCAAAAAACATTCCAAGGCCAAAGACACGTGGATCATTGTCGAAAAGCGCAGCAAGGACCTGATCGTGGCCGTGCGCGACAACGGGCGCGGCTTTAATGTGGCCGAGACACAGAGAGGCTATGGCAATCGAGGCAGTTTGGGGTTGCTGAATATGAGTGAGCGAGCCGAGTTGCTTGGGGCCAAGTATTCGCTCGAATCAACACCCGGCCGGGGGACGCTGGTTTCTCTCATCGTGCCTTTGCAGCCCGAGGCCGGGCATCCCAGGGGCGCTCAACCGGTGGCCAAAAAGCCGACGAATCAAACCATCGAGGCGGTAGGGCGTCGCAAAGGGACGGGGCCATTGCTTTGGCCGAGCGAATTGCCCCCAATCGAGCCTGATTCTCAAGCGCGCAAAAAAGGCACTGGCCCGTTGATTGATGAAAAATGATCCGTCGGCTGGATAAAACAAAAAAGAGGAGGGCATCAAGCCTCCTCTTTTTTATATGGGGAAGACGGGAGTTGAACCCGTACGGATTTCTCCACGTGATCCTAAGTCACGCTCGTCTGCCAATTCCGACACTTCCCCGCTACGGTGATAGCATTATACCGTTTGGCCCTTGTTTTGGCAAGTTTTTGGCGAGCACGATGAACTGTACGAACGTGGTTTGCCCATCGGCCACACGGGCTTGATGGGTGTATAGCCTGCCGTTGACTCTCAGCCGCAAAACATAGTCGCCAGCAGGCACGTCGCCCACCGCCCAATTTTCGAGCCAGCGTTCGTCGGAATTCAGGTGTTCGTCGTGCATATCGATATAGGTCCATGCTTCGCGCCAGTATCGCTCCGGCTGTTCACCGCGATGGATGGTGATCAACTGCCCTTCGAGCCAATGCTGATCTGCATCGATAACACGGCCCACAAGCGAACCGTAACCCGGCAGTGGCGCAAACCATAGTTCGGGATTTTGCGTGTGATCGAATGCATTACTGCCCACGCGAACCTCAAAGTGCAGGTGCGGCCCGATGGCGATGCCGCTCATTCCCACTTGCCCGATGACCTCACCTTGACCGACGCGCTGTCCGAGTCGAACCTGGATTTTTGCCAGGTGACCATAGAGTGCGTAAACGGGTCGATCGTCGCAGCGCTCGTCCAGTTCGAGAACGATGAGCTGCCCGTAATATTCCTCAAAGGGGCCCCAGGAGGTCAGGCGATCCGTTCCAGCAACCACGACCGTGCCATTGGCGACGGCCCAAACGGGCGTTCCAACGGGACTGACAAACTCAACGCCATGATGTACCGGGTACTGACCTTGCCCGGTCGAACCATAGGGGTAGAAACGATCGGGCTGGCTGCTCTGCGCTGTGTTGTTGGTGGCGGTTGAGCCGACGGCTGGTGTTGAGCCGACGGGGCGTATCCATCCAGGTGCGCAGGCTGTCTTGTTTGGGACGAACGGTATGTGCTGTGGCAGAGGGGCATTGGGTGCAGCAATGGTGTGAATCGAACCCGTCGCACTGAGCCAGACGACAAGACACCAGATCAAGATTTGTTTACAGTGTCCGTTGCTCATCAAGTTTTCTTTTTGAACATATTGTGGTATAATATCTCATGTTTAGGCTTCAAATCGCTCAAGATTGTTGTGTTCGATTCCAAGACATGCCAGGTTTCTATGCAGGTCTTGAGCGAGTTCAACTTTTATCATCAGCGACAACCGGGTCACTCATAACTGTGTTTCAAAAGGAGAAAAACAATGCCAGAAGAAGCTAGAATTCCAGCAGGGACAGGATCTGACGCGAATGAAAACGATATGCTCACCATTGCCCAAGTGGCCAAGTATCTGAAACTCCATGAATTGACCGTTCGCCGTCTGGCTCGCGAGGGCGAACTGCCTGCGTTCAAGGTGGGACGTCAGTGGCGCGTAAAGCGCGACTTGCTCGAAAAGTGGATTGGCGAGCGCTCCGGTCGAGGGAGTTGATCTAGCGGTTGAATCCTTGAAACAGTTGTTCTCTCGGCCATCGCATCAGGATCGATAGGCGAGTCTCTGGCGATCGGGCGTCTTGCGGTGGGCGATGTTTGCATACCAGCCCATCACCACGAAGACAGTGCCCACGGTAAACCGTGGGCACTGTCTTGTTGTATAGATGAGGTTGAGGGGCATTAAAGTGCATCGCCGAGCAGGATGCCCAATAAACCGATGATGACGCCCAGGTGAAGTAGTACATCACTACGGGCCATCCAGCCCCAGAAACCGGGCTCACCGTATAGATTGGGAATGCAGTTCAGGATCAGACCAAGCAGGGCCAGTCCAACGCCCAAAAAAACGGGCAGTCCTTTGTTATGGGCTAAAAAGTGTGAAATTGTGTCGAGTAAATCTTTGCCAGAGGCGCTCTTGGCCATGCGCTTTCCTCCATTCAGGCAGATATCTCAGTCGGCCAAAGATGGATCCAACGAGATGGCCTTGTTGATGTTTTGTGTGGCTTTGTCATATTCGCCGATGCTTCCGTAAATGATTCCCCGGTTATAATAGGCCAAGGCCAGGCTGGGGTCCAGCTCGATGGCCTCGTTTAGATCGGTCAGTGCTTCGTCGTAATGCCCCATCTTTTCATAGGCCCGTCCCCGGTTGACAAACGAGATCGCCATTCCCGGTGACAATTCGATGGCTCGGGTCAGATCGTTGAGCGCCTGCGCATATTGTTTGAGTTCAATCAGTGCTGCTCCCCGCCGGTTGTAAAGATCTGCGTTATCGCCCTGCAGCTCGATGGCCTGAGTCAGATCGCCGACTGCCTTGTTGTGTTGTTCGATGGCCATAAATGAGGCGGCGCGCGCCAGAAAAACCTGCCCATCTGTTTGCGACAGTTCGATCGCGGTCGTAAAATCTTTGATCGCCATCGGATGTTCGCCGAGGATCGCGCGCACCTGACCTCGACGATAGTAGGCCTGGTTCATCGCCGGGTTGAGATCGATGGCTTGATTCAGATCGACCATCGCCCACTGGTAATCCTGGAGTGCTGTCCTAACCGTGCCGCGCGCCAGATAGGCAAGGATATATTGGGGCGCGAGTTCGATGGCTTTGCTCAAATCCTGGAGTGCTTTGTTGTACTGTTCCTGTTGTTCGAATGCCACGCCACGATGGTAATATGCTTGAGCGAATTCGGGATCCAACTTGATCGCCTTGTTATAGTCTTCGACTGCGCGCTTTTCTCGCCCCAATCGTTTGTAGGCGACGCCCCGCCCTAAATACGCATAGGATGAGTTGCCATCGACGCGCGTGGCCTGATCAAATGCTTCAATCGCCTGCTGGACGTTGTCTTGGGCGACAAGCGCAAACCCACGGTTCACGTATGCGGCGACCTCTTGAGTGCGCAGTCCTTGCGCGCGTTCGTAATAGGTCATTGCTTTGAGGGGCAAATTGATATAATAATAGGCATTGCCCAGGCGCAGCCAATTGGTCGCGCGGGCCGAAATCTGATCCTCAGTCATTGCGCTGTGCGTCTGATCGGCGGCATCGATTGCCAGTTCGATCCGCTCCAGCCGGTTGAGCACCTGCTCGATGTTTGAGGTATCGCGTGAGGAGAGGTTGGGGCGATCGGCGTCGACGATCAGGCGAAGAGGAATCTGCGCGTCGCGTTGGAGGCGTTCGAGCCGGGTTTGAAGAATCGACCGTTCCTGTTGAACCATTTCGTTGCGGACGTTTAATTGAGCCTCGATCTGGGCTTTTTCTTTTTTCAACAGGGCGATTTCTTGTTGTTGGAGTTCAAGTTCTTTTGTATGCAGCGAAACCAGTTCGGCGCGTTCGAGTTGGAATGAACGGCTACGGTGGCGTAGCACCAAAGCCACCACAAATTCGAGCAGGGCGACCAGGACCAGCGCCAGGCTGAACAGAACCTGTCCCAGGTCTTGACTGCCGAACGCACCCTGTAGCCAGGCCATAAACCCCGGCATAAAAGGCTGCCAGTAGGGATAGCTAAAATAAGCAGCCACGCCCGCCGCGATGAGAATGGCCGCAATGATAATCCACCGAACCGCCTTTTTCACGTTTCCTCCTGGAGCGCTTCTATTTCCTGTTGTCATTATAACTCAATCCCAAATCTGTGTCAATGAACCCGGATGAAGCATATATCAGTTTGAATGCATTCTATGTAAAACAAAGACATAGAATCGTCACTTCTTGCTCTAGATCAAGATTTGACGGGTGTCAAGGTTTGTGGTAAACTGGATGCCAGATCGGTATGATCAATCAGATTGTTTGGATCGTTCGAAGGATTGTACATGTACGCTTGGCGTGTTTTTCCCGGCACCGGTACGACTTGCTGCATCTATCCCTCCACTACAGAGGGATACTGCCGGTTGGGAGAAAACCAGCGCCCTATCTAGCTCAAACGTCGATTGACAAGCCTCCCAACCGGGGGGCTTTTTTGTCGCTAAAATCGGTCAGTGCAAAGACGCCTTGACATCGTTCAAGGCGTCTTTTTATTCATTGCGATACAATGTCTCTTGATACCAGGAGGAGAGAAATGCGCATATTGGTTTCCGATCCGTTGGCGCAAGATGGGATCGATCTGCTGCAGCGGCGGCATTTCGTCGACGTGCAAACGGATCTCAGTGAAGATCAAGTTGTTGAGATCATGGACAGTTACGACGCCCTGATCGTGCGCAGCGGCACGCAGGTCACAGCGCCTATTCTCCAGGCGGGCAAACACTTGCAAGTGGTTGCCCGCGCCGGGGTAGGCGTCGACAACATTGATGTGGATGCCGCGACGGCGCAAGGTATTTTGGTTGTCAATGCGCCGGACGGGAACAGCATCGCCGCTGCCGAGCATACCATTGCTATGATGATGGCTTTGACCCGTCACATTCCCGCCGCCGACGCCTCGATGCGCGCGGGCAAGTG
Source organism: Anaerolineae bacterium (assembly GCA_016931365.1). The sequence goes on along the minus strand of JAFGEY010000264.1, from coordinate 7,991 downwards.
GTCGCGCAAGCAGTTTATGGGCATCGAGGTGACCGGCAAGACGCTCGGTGTGGTCGGGCTGGGGCGCATTGGCCGCGAGGTGGCGCGACGCGCGCGCGGCCTGGAGATGCGCGTGCTCGGCTTTGATCCCTATATTTCCAGCACCCACGCCGAGCGATTGGGCGTGGAACTGTGCGATATGGAGCGGCTGGTCGCCGAGGCCGACTTTGTCACCGTCCACGTGCCGCTCACCCCGGCCACCAAAGGGATGATCGGCGAAGCGGAACTGGCCAGGGTCAAACCAACGGCACGGATCATCAACTGCGCGCGCGGCGGCATCGTCGACGAAGCGGCGCTCGACCGGGCGCTGCGCAATGGGCAGTTGGCCGGCGCCGCGCTCGACGTTTTTGTGGATGAACCTCCAAGCGGCAGCCCGCTGCTCAGCAATCCCAAAGTGGTGCTCACCCCGCACCTGGGCGCGTCCACCCAGGAAGCCCAGGTCGCCGTGGCGGTTGATGTCGCCCTGCAAGTGCTCGATGTGCTCGATGGCAAACCCGCCGCTCACCCGGTTAACGCGCCGATCATCCCATCGGAGACGCAGGCCCAACTCTTGCCCTTTTGCGAATTGGCCGAAAAGCTCGGCGCGGCTGCCAGCCAATTGGTCGACAAACACCTCAACACCGCGCGCATCACCTATGCCGGGCAGTTGGCCGAAATGAACACCGATTTGCTGCGCGCATTGATCATCAAGGGGCTGCTGCAAGGCGTGACCGAAGCGCGGATCACCCTGGTCAATGCCGGGCTGATCGCCCGCGAGCGCGGCCTAGACGTGAGCGAGGAAAAAATCGGCGACGCCGGTCACTTTGCCAACCTGATCACCCTCACCCTGAGCGACAACGGCGCGCAGCATGTCCTTTCGGGCACGATCATGCGCGGCGAGCCGTACATCGTGCGTATCGACGAATACTGGCTCGACTTTGCCGCGCGCGGCTACCAGTTGCTGGTCTACAACCGCGACCAGCCGGGGCTGATCGGCCAGGTGGGGCTGGTGACGGGCCGCGCCGACATTAACATCGCCTTTATGGGTGTGGGCCGGCTCCAGGTGCGCGGCGAGGCGCTGATGGTGCTCACACTGGACGAATTCGCCCCGCCGCACGTTCAGGCCGAGATCGAAGCCCTGCCCGGCGTCCACGCGATTCGATTGCTAGAACTGTAGCAAAGGATCATCTCGTCATCCACAGGCGATGGCGCTCACATTTACTCCCCGCTGGCAACGGGGTCGGCAGGAGCAGAAAGGAGGGGGCTAAAACCCAGGTATCGATCCCGCTTGGCTGCTTGCCAGTTTGTCAAGTCCAATTTTCGTCTAGTGTCCATAAACATTTGGCTTTTTGTCCCTCTTTAGGGAAGGCTTGTCGGTGGACAGTACAAAAACTAATTTTAAGGAGAGAAACGTGAACCTGAGACAACCCAATGCCAATGAAGCGACCGGCACATTTAACCGGTCACGCAATGTTGTGCCCATGTCCGGTCTGTGCTCGTCCTGCCACGACGGATGCACCGGCGGCTGTGAGGTCTTTATGTCTACTTTTCGCGGGCGCGAAGTGCTTTACCCGCAGCGCTTTGGCGATGTGACCGCCGGCGCCGACAAGAACTATCCCGTCGATTATTCACACCTGAACATTCAGGGCTATGCGGTGGGGGCCAAAGGTCTGCCAGAAGAGGTCGAAATTGGCTCCGATACCGCCCTGTTTCCCAACGTAAACACCGAAACTGAATATGGCTGGACACAAAAGGTCAAGATGAAAGTGCCGGTCTTTACCGGTGCGCTGGGTTCGACCGAAATCGCGCGTAAGAACTGGGAGCATTTTGCCATTGGCGCGGCGATCTCGGGCATCACCCTGGTCTGCGGCGAAAATGTGTGCGGCATCGATCCTCAACTCGAATTGGACCAGTCCGGCAAGATCAAGAATTCGCCCGAAATGGATCGTCGCGTCAACACCTATCGTCGTTTCCAGGGTGAGTACGGCGAGATTTTGGTGCAGATGAATGTCGAAGACACTCGCCTGGGTGTGGCCGAGTACGCGATCAACAAGCACGGTTTGGAGACGATCGAACTCAAGTGGGGTCAGGGGGCCAAGTGCATCGGCGGCGAGATCAAGGTCAAGAGCCTGGATCGGGCGCTCGAACTCAAGAGCCGCGGCTACATTGTGCTGCCCGACCCCATCCGGCCCGACGTGCAGCAAGCCTACCGCGAAGGGGCGATCAAGGAATTCGAGCGCCACTCGCGCCTGGGCTTTGTCACCCGTGACGCCTTTTTGACCGAAGTGGAACGGCTGCGCAAGCTCGGTTTCAAGCGCATCACCCTCAAAACCGGCGCCTACTCGACGGCGGAACTGGCCATGGCCCTGCGCTACGGCGCCGAGGCCCAGATCGACCTGCTGACTATCGACGGTGCGCCCGGCGGCACGGGTATGAGCCCCTGGCCGATGATGAACGAGTGGGGCATGCCTTCCTTTTACCTGCACTCGCTGGCCTACCAGTTCAGCGAGCAACTCAGTCGGCGCGGCATCCGCGTGCCCGACCTGGCCTGGGCCGGCGGGTTCTCGACCGAGGATGGCGTGTTCAAGGCGATTGCAATGGGCAGCCCGTACGTCAAGGCTGTGTGCATGGGCCGCGCGTTGATGATCCCCGGCATGGTTGGCAAGAACATCGGCCAGTGGCTTCAGGAGGGCAAACTGCCCAAGACGGTGTCCAAGTACGGCGACAAGCCGGAAGAGATTTTCGTTTGTTACGAGGAATTGTGCGAACAGTACGGCGACGAGGTGGTGCGCGAGTTTCCGCTCGGCGCGGTGGGCATTTATACGTTCTGCCAAAAGATGCAGATTGGCTTGCAGCAGTTGATGGCCGGCAGCCGCAACTTTAGCCTCACCAGCATCGCCCGGCGTGACCTGATGGCGCTCACCGAAGAGGCGGCGCAAGTGTCCGGTATCCCCTACGTGATGGACGCCTATCGCCAGGAAGCCGAGGACATCTTGCAAGACCGTGACTTTTGGGGCTATGACGATGGCGCGGTCCAGCTTGGCGAGCCGATGGCCATTCTGCGTATGTTGCGCGGCAGCCGCCGCTAGATGACTGCTTGAAAGGAAACGAAAATGCAAGAGATCAATCCGTTTGACATTGCCCAACGTCAACTGGCCCAGGCGGCCCGCGTGATGGGACTGGACAAGACCGTCTACGAGCTGTTGCGCTGGCCGCAGCGCGAGTTTCACGTGCGCATTCCGGTGCGTCTGGACGACAGCACAACCCAGGTTTTTGAGGGCTTTCGCGTGCAGTACAACGACGCACGTGGTCCGACCAAAGGGGGTATCCGCTTTCATCCCGATGAAACTTTTGATACCATCCGTGCGCTGGCAGCCTGGATGACCTGGAAGTGTGCCGTGGCTGATCTGCCGCTTGGCGGTGCGCACGGCGGTGTGATCTGTGATCCCAAGTCGCTCTCACCAGGTGAACTGGAGCGCCTCAGCCGGGGCTACATCCGCGCGCTGGGGCACTCGATGGGGCCGGAGGTCGACGTACCTACGCCTGATGTGTACACCAACCCGCAGATCATGGCCTGGATGATGGACGAATACAGCAAGATGGTGGGGCACAACGCGCCCGGCGCGATCACCGGTAAGCCGGTAGCCCTGGGTGGCTCGATCGGGCGGGAGGATGCCACCGCGCGCGGCGGCATGATCTGTATCCGCGAGGCGGCGCAGATCGTTGGCCTGCCTCTGGAGGGGGCGACTGTTGCCGTGCAGGGTTACGGCAATGCCGGCGCCTTTGCCCACCAACTGGCTGTCGAGATGTTAGGCTGCCGGGTGGTAGCCGTGTCCGACTCGCGGGGTGGCATCTATGATCCCAACGGGCTGGATTTCGATGCGGTTATCGCCCACAAACGTAGCTCGAACAGCGTGGTGGGCCTGTCCGGAAGCCAGAGTATCTCCAACGCCGATCTGCTGGCCCTTGATGTGGACATTCTGATCCCGGCCGCGCTGGAAGGCGTGATCCGGGGCGACAACGCTGCGCAGGTCAGGGCCAGAATCCTGGCTGAATTGGCTGACGGGCCGACCACACCGGATGCCGACGTGGTTCTGGCCAAAAATGGTGTGTTTGTCATCCCCGACTTTATCTGCAATGCCGGCGGTGTCACCGTATCTTATCTGGAGCAGGTACAGAATGCCTACGGTTTTTACTGGGACGCCGGCCGGGTCGGCCAGCAGTTGGATCAAAAAATGACTCAAATTTTCCAGGATGTTTACAAAGCAGCTAAAAATTACAACATCTCGGCCCGCGTTGCCGCGTATTTGATCGCTGTGGCTCGTGTGGCTGAAGCATGCCAACTGAGAGGGTGGGTCTAGATTTTCCACGGGAGAAACCAGGTTTGGGCAAGCAAGCTTGCTCGCAAAAACCTGGTTTCTTATCCGTGCGCGCAAACACAAAACTCAAAAGGAGGAAAGATGTACCGCGCGTGGTTTGAATGCATTCGCGGCTGCGGCCGCGACAGCGGCGAACGATTCCCGCTCAACGAGGTGATCTATACCTGCCCCAGGTGCGGCAGCCTGCTCGATGTGGAGCACGACGTGCCGGCGCTCAAGGATCGCAGCGGGCAGGCCTGGATTGCGCTGTTCGATCGCCGCATCCGCACCAACGAATGGCCCTACGGCAGCGGTGTGTGGGGCAAAAAAGAATGGGTGCTGCCCAACCTCGACAACGAAAACGTCGTTTCGATGTACGAGGGGCACACCAACCTCTTTTGGGCCGAGCGCCTGGGCAATGAATTAGGCCTCGAAGACCTGTGGGTCAAACTGTGCGGCAACACGCACACTGGCTCGTTCAAAGACCTGGGCATGACTGTGCTCATCTCGCAGGTGCGCCAGATGCGCGCCGAGGGCAAGCCGATCCGCGCCGTCGCCTGCGCTTCCACCGGCGATACATCGGCGGCGTTGGCGGCCTACGGCGCGGCGGCAGGCATCCCGACCATCGTCTTTTTGCCCAAAGGCAGAGTGTCGACCGCGCAACTGGTGCAGCCGATCGCTAATGGCGCGCTCGTCCTGGCTCTTGACACCGACTTTGACGGCTGCATGCAGATCGTCAAGGCAGTGACGGCGGACAACAGCATCTATCTCGCCAACTCGATGAACAGCCTGCGTATGGAAGGTCAGAAAACGGTCGGCATCGAGATCGTCGAGCAGTTCGAGTGGCAGGTGCCCGACTGGATTGTGATCCCGGTAGGCAACCTGGGCAACGTCAGCGCGCTGGGCAAGGGCCTGCTGTTGATGAAGGAACTGGGGCTGATTCAAAAACTGCCGCGCATCCTCTGCGCCCAGTCCGCGCGCGCCAATCCGCTCTATCTGAGCTACCTGACTCATTTCAAGCAGTACCATCCGGTGATAGCACAAACGACCGCCGCCAGCGCGATCCAGATCGGCGATCCGGTCAGCTATGAGCGGGCGGTCAAAGTGCTGCGCCAGCTCGATGGCATCGTGGAACAGTGCAGCGAGCAGGAATTGGCCGATGCCTGCGCCCGCGCCGACCGCACCGGGCTGTATGCCTGTCCGCACACCGGCGTGGCCCTCGCCGCATTGTTCAAGGCCATCGAGCGCGGCGATATCGGGCGGCGAGATCGCGTGGTGGTGATTTCCACCGCGCACGGCCTCAAATTTACCGATTTCAAAGTCAAATACCACGAATCTGCGTTACAAGATGTGATTTCACGATATGCCAATCCGCCGCTGGAACTGTCCCCCGACGTCGGGGTGGTCAAACAGGCCATCCACAAGGCGCTGGCCGATTTCCAGTAGGGGCGAGGCATCCCTTGTACATAGCCCTTTGACCAGAACGCTTGAACGGCAGAGGCATACTCAACCACTCGATTCCGTCGTGGGATGCCTCGCTCTTACTTGAAGGAGTTGACCATGTTCCCCCATCCTTATCTCATTGCCATAAAGTTTGGCGGCACATCGGTGGGCAGCGTGGAGGCCATCGCCCGCGCCGCCGACATCGTTCGCCGCACCCAGGTCAACGATCTGCACCCTACGTCCGGCGTGGACGAGCGGCAGGTCGTCGTTGTCGTCTCGGCGATGAACGGCGTGACCAATGCCTTGATCGCGGCGGCTAAGGCAGCCGTTGCCGGCGACGCCCTGGCCGTCAACCAGACCGTCCAATCGCTGCGCCAAAAGCACCTCGACACCCTTGCCGCGCTTGTGCCCGATGCTGGCGCGCGCTTTGAGGTGGAGGGCGAGATTGACAGTCTGCTCACCCACGTCCACAGCCTGTGCCGGGCGATCTCGGTGCTGGGCGAACTGACCCCGCGCGGCCTCGATGTGGTCAGCGGGTTGGGCGAGCGCCTGTCGGTGAAAATTGTCGCCGCTGCGATGCGCGCGCGGGGCATCGCGGCTGAAGCCGTCGAAGCGAGCGAGTTGATTGTGACCGACGACAATTTCGGCGCGGCCAACCCGCTGATGAAACTGACGCGCGAAAAAACGCGCGCGCGGCTGCTGCCCCTGCTGGAGCGTCAAACTGGTACAGTGTGCGGCGTCGTGCCGGTGATCACCGGCTTTATCGGCGCGACGGAGGAAGGCGTGCTGACCACGCTGGGGCGCGGCGGCAGCGATTACAGTGCGACTATTGTCGGCGCGTGCCTGGACAGCGATGAAATCTGGATCTGGTCGGATGTGGACGGCGTGATGACCGCCGATCCGCGCGTTGTGCCCGACGCGCAGACCATCGAGGCGCTGTCGTATGGCGAGGCGGCCGAGTTTTCCTATTTCGGGGCCAAGGTGATCCATCCCAAGACGATTTTGCCCGCCGTGGAACGAGGGATTCCGCTGCGCATTCTCAACTCGTTCAACCCCGATCACCCCGGCACGGACATCGTCGCCCAACCGCCGCCCAACGGGCACGTGGTCAAGGGGATCACCGCCATCCGCCAGGTCAGCCAGGTCACGGTCGAGGGCAGGGGGATGATGGGCGTGCCCGGCATTGCCGCGCGCGTCTTTTCGACGGTCGCCAACGAACAAATCAACGTGTTGATGTTCTCACAATCGTCATCGGAGCAGAGCATTTGCTTTGTCGTGCCCGGCGATGCTGCGCCGCGCGCCGAAAAAGCGCTGCGCCGTGCCTTTGAATACGATATGCTGCGCCACAACGTCGAAGAGATCCGCTACCGTGGCGATATCGCCGTACTGACCGTCGTCGGCGAGCGGATGAAGGACACGGTGGGCGTCGCCGCGCGGCTGTTCACGGCGCTGTCGGAGAGCAGAGTCAACATCCTCTCCATCGCGCAGGGTTCATCGGCGGACAACATTTCGCTGGTCATCGATGAAGCCCAGGCCGACCAGGCTGTGCGCGCCGTCCACGCAGCGTTTGGGTTGGGGAAAAAACAAGGAGGGTGAAACCTGTTACGGTTCAATGAGTCTAATCTATTGCATCCGATCCAATCCTGGCCTTCTTCGATTTGAGAAATTCAGCGTACCAACATCGCCTTGAGGACCTTCTCTACGGCCTGCTGTGCATGGAACGCCACGACTTCCGGCGGGATGCGCTCATCATCGGCCAGTGCAGTGACGGCCATGTCTGCCTGTGCCCTACGAAGCCACTCGGCAACCAACTGCGCCGCTTCTAACTCGGCCAGCAGTTCCCGCGCCGTGGCCCACAGGTCGCGTGCTCGACCGCGCGCCTCGGCGGCCTCACGCACTTGCGGCAGCAGAGTAGCGGCCGCGGTGGCGATGCGCTGGCCAACCATATCGTGATAAAAGCGTGAATCGGCCACATAAGGATAGCGCGAGACCAGGGCATACAACTCGACTGCGCACTCTGCCTGTCCCTGTTCGGCCAGCAGCCTCGCTGATGCGCCTGCCCGATGACGCTCTCGTTCCCACGCGCCCGCGCTTACTTTTACCCACAAGTAGGCTGCTCGGCGGGAGAGCGGGCTAGTAGCCAGGTGGAGGCGATGTCCTGCAAGCGCTGCC
>JAFGEY010000263.1 GCA_016931365.1 Anaerolineae bacterium | reverse complement strand
GTGGTGACGCCGATACGCCTCACGCGCTGCTGGTATTCCGGACGTTCTTCTCTATCCCATCGCGCCTGATCGTATAAGCCGTCATCAAAGCAGCGCGCAAAAGGAAAAAGCACCCAGTCAGGCTCAAGCGCCCGCACTCGCTCGACGATCGAATCGTCAAACAGGTCGCCGCAGATCAGAAAGGCCAATCTGCCCAACGGCGTGTCTGCCCTGGCAACCTCGCTGCCCTGGCGATAGACGCGCGGATCGGCATTGCCGCCGTGCCACTGCGGTTGAATGCGCCGGTATTTGAGCCTGATCGCGCCGTCGGGCGCGATCAAGACTGCCGTGTCATACAGCGCATTCCCGTCGCGTTCCAGCAGACCAATCGCCGTCCAGATGCCCAGACTTTGACAACAGAGGGCCAATCGGTCGGTCACTGCGCCGGGGATCGCTTGACCCAATGGCAGATCGTGAGCCGGATCGTCGTCGTTGATCAAGCCGGTCAAGGCCGCTTCAGGAAAGATGATCAAGTCGGCGTCTTGACGTGCTGCTTGCGCGATCAGATTCAGGATGTCAGTCAGATTTCTGTGCGGATCGGGCGTAACCCGGTTGACGGCCAGTACAGCCTGCATGCTTTACTCCAGGTTGTCACCCTATGATTGCTGCCACCTGGCGGCTTTTGTGCCGCGACGGCCAACCAGACGGGCAGTCCCGCACGAGGGTTCTCCCGCCAGTCCAACAGTCGATCGTCCGTGCCGGGCTTGTAGGAATGTCCCTGCCAGAACCGCGCATCTCGAGCCGGACTCTCCAGAATATGACGCAGAACCAGTCCGGACTGAGCAAGCGGGTTGAGCAGGTCAGCCAATGTCCAGTTGAACTCGACTGAGCCGTCTTCTGCGTCCTCGAAAGGCCCAGTTTTCCAATACGGCTTGGCCATTTCGAGCGAACTGTTTTGATCCTTCCAGGGGCGGAGAAAAGGGTGAATGTCATAAAAAACATAACATCCGCCAGGGCGAAGGAGGCGAAATACCTCTTCAAGGACGCCACGCAGGTCGGCGATCCAGACAAAGAACCCGTTGGTCGAACAAACCAGGTCAAAGTGCGAATCCTCAAGGGCGTGCAAATCGGCCGCGTCAGCCTGGATGAACGAGATGTCAAGCCCAAGCTGGCGCGCGCGACCTGCGGCCACATCCAATTGCGCTTGCGATATGTCGGTCGAAGTCACCCGTGCGCCAAGTCCGGCTAACGCAAAAGCGGCATAGTTGTCGCCGCTGCCGATCAGGCACACTTGTTTGCCCGCCAGATCATTTCCCATCGCCTGGCGGATCAGATCGAGTGCGCCGCCTTCAAAGGCAAGATCGGGTTCGCCGGGGCAGCGCGACCACAATCCATCGTTATCCCGAAGCCGTTTCCATTCGAGTGCGGCGCAATCCCAGTGCCGTCGATTCAGTTCATGGGCCGCATTTATGATTTGCATCCGGTTTTCCCTACACCTCCACCGTCTTCCACCGCCCGCGCAGGTAGAGCACGCACATCACCAGCGCGCGCATGCTCCAATCGATCACTGTGCCCAGCCACAGGCCGCGCAGGCCGCCGCCCAGGGTCAGGGCAGAGAGGTAGGTGATCGGCACGCGGAAGAAAAAGGTGCCGATCAGCGTGACCACCATCGGCGTGCGCGTGTCGCCCGCGCCGCGCAGGCAGCCCCCCAGCACCATCAGCGATCCCAGCCCAAACAATTCGAGCGCCGAGATGCGCACCACCGCAATCGCCAGACCGGTCATCTCGGCATTCTTGATCCCGAACACGCGCACGATCCCCGGCGCAAAAAGGACGAAACAGCCACCCAGGAGGGCCATCGTCAGATTGGTCAGCACCAGTGCGCGGCGAATGCCCAGTTCGGCGACAGCGGGCTTTTTGGCCCCAAGCGCCTGTCCCACCAGCGCGGCGGCGGCGACGGCCATTCCCCAGCCGGGCATAAAGCCCAGCGACTCGACGCGCAGCGCGACCTGGTGGGCGGCGATGGCGACGGTGCCCAACTCGCTCAGGATGCGCGTAAAGAGCATAAACCCCAGCCGTGAGATCACCGTCTCGCCGATGTTGGGCAGCGAAATACGCAGGATGCGCCGGATCAGCGCCCAGTCCCAGCGCCACAGGTGAGCCAGGCGCAGCCGGATCGGCGCTTGGGGGACAAAGAGCAGGATCAGGGCCAACGCGCCGCCGAATGCGCGGGCCACGCTGGTCGAAATCGCCGCGCCGGCCAGCCCCAGGCGCGGGATCGGCCCCAGGCCAAAGATCAGCGCATAAGCGCCGATCACCTTGATCACGTTCATCAGGCCGGAAGTGTAGAGTGGGCGTTGCGTGTCGCCGGCGGCGCGCATAATGCTGTTGGCGGTGGTCAGCAAAAAGCTGATCGGCGAGGCGGCGAGGATGATCTGCATATACACCGCACCCTGCTCGACGACAGCCGGCTCGGCATTCATCAGCACCATGAATCCGCGCGCGACGGGGATAAAGAAGGCCATCAGCAGCAGCGAAACGATCACCGTCAGCAAGAGCGACTGCCCGGCGACCTCGCGGGCCTGTTCAAAGTTTTCTTCCCCCCAAAAGCGGGCCACCAGCGCCGAGGCACTGATCGAAATGGCCTGGAACAGCCCGTCGGCGGCCCACATCAGCGTGCCGCTCAGGCCTACCGCCGCCAGCGCGACCGGATCGTCCATCCAGCCAAGCAGGATCGTATCGGCCAGGTAGACCAGGGTGGAAAGCAGGCTTTCGGCCACCGAAGGCAGCGCCAGCCTGACGATCGTGCGGTTGAGGCGATTGAGGCTCAGATCGAGGGTTTGCGGGGCGGCGGATGCAGCGGTCATCGTTGACTCCCGAAAACAGGCTGTCAACAGCCTGTTTTAGACATAATCCAGCGGCGGGACGTGCACCGGGATCGGCAGCAGGGCGTGCAGCTCTGCCGGAACCTGCGCGCCGATCGGCGGCCCGCCGACCAGCAGCCGCACCGCTTCGAGCGGGTCGAGTTCGATATAGTCCGGTGCGTGTTTGCCCACACGGACCTCGACCGCGCCGTTTTCTACCGCAATGGTCGCCACATCAACTCGGTCGTGCTCGCGGATACCGAGGGCGACGGCGAAATTGCGCACGGCCCGAGCGCGGCGTTCGAGGTGCGGCAGCGCAGCTTGAAGCAGTTTGGTCAAATCGACGATGCGGTACATCCACCAGCCTTCGGCTCTGTAACCCTCGGTCGAGGGCATCAACCGGGGCAGGCGGTTGTCCCACGCCGACATTGTCCAACTGGCACTGTCAGCAGTGGCCCGGTCGATCATCGCGCGGATCATCCCCACCTCGCGTGCAGAGATCGAAACTAATTCCAGGATCGACAGACGGTCGCTTCCTTCGCCCTCGGCGATGGCATAGCCGTCGGGTGCGGTCCACACGCGGAGGCGCGGGTGGCTCAGTTGCAGGGCGAGCCGGGAGCGGATGACGTGGCAGGGCTGTTGATCTTGCAAGCGTCGGATGTGCTCGATCGCATCCTGCGGGAACTGCTCCTCGACTTCGCACGGCGCGACCTTGAGCCAGTCCAGCGAGCGGCGCGACCAGGCCGGCGCGTAGCCGGGGTTGGCGCGTTCCCAGCCCAGGCCGTTGTAGCGCTGGCGGTCGCCACCCAGCCAGGAGAGGGGGTAGCCTTGAGCGCGCATTTCGTCGATGCAGTGGCACAGCAGGCGGATCATGTGGCCCTTGCCGCGCGCCTCGGGGCAGGTGCTCACCCCGCCGATGCCGCCGATCTTGAGCCGCACGCCCGCCGTGACCACCTCAATGGGATAGACGCCGACGTGGGAAACGATCTGCCCATCTTTTTCAATCACATAACTCCAGTCGGCGATCTCGGGATCGGGGCGGCTGATGTGCGGCAGGTTGCGCACGAAAAAGCCCTTCGAGTGACCAAAGCAGCGCTCCAGAAAACGCATCAAGGCGTCGAATTCGTCGAGGCGGGGGTGGCGGATGGGTGCGAGCATGGGTGACTCCTGGCTGTGAAATGCAAGATGTGAAGCGTGTCACGAATCATGTATTATACATCGAATTTATTCAAACTTGTACGCCTTTTTCGCCAGCCGGTAAGCGCAGTCGAGGATCATTTCGTGCGCGTCTTCCATGTCAACCGCACCGCGCACAACCATTCCGGCGATCCAGTTAGCATCGACGCGGCGCGAGAGGTCGTGCCGGGCCGGGATGGAGGGGAATGCACGCGTGTCATCGTTGAACCCGGCCGTGTTGTACAGGCCCGCCGTCTCGCAAATCTGCTGGCGATAGCGCATCATGCCATTCAGGCTGTCGTGGAACCACCATGCCGGGCCGAGTTTCAACGCCGGATAATGCCCGGCCAGCGGGGCCAGCTCGCGCGCGTAGGTTGTCTCGTCGAGGGTAAAAAGGATCAGCGTCAGGCGCGGATCGTTGCCGTATTTGTTGAGCAGCGGGCGCATGGCTTGTGTGAACTCGCTGCCGACGGGAATATCGCAGCCCTTGTCGCGACCAAAGCGCTCGAAAATGGCCTGATTGTGGTTGCGATAGGAGCCGGAATGGAACTGCATCACCAGCCCGTCGTCGATGCTCATGCGCGCGCTTTCCATGATCATGTGCGCGGTAAAGCGGGTTTCGTCCTCGGCGCTGGCCCGCCCCTTGAGCGCGCGGGCGAAAATGGCCTCCGCCTCGGCCGCGGACAGTTCTTCGGCGTACGGGGTCAGCGAGGCGTGGTCGGTGGTGTGCGCGCCCATTTCGACAAAGAACCGCCGGCGCTGCTCCAGCGCGCGGATGAACGCCCTGTACGAGGTCACGTCGATGCCTGACACCTGGCTCAGCCGGTCGATGTTCTCTTTCCATCTTTCGGTGAGCAGATTGACCACGGCGTCGGGGCGGAAGGTGGGCACAATGTTGCCCATCCAGCCGGATGCCTTGATCTGTTGGTGGTATTCGAGCGTGTCGGTGGCGGCGTCGGTGGTGCACATCACCTCGATGTTGAACCGTTCGAACAGCCGGCGCGGCTGGAACTCGGGCGCGGCGAGTTGGGCCTCGATCTGGTCATAGATTGCCTGCGCGGTGCTGCTGTTCAGCTTGTCTTCGATGCCGAATACGTCGTGCAGCTCGTGCGCCAGCCACATGCCGCTCGGTGTGCCGCGAAAGAGGTAAAAATGGTCGGCGAAGCGCTGCCAGATGCGGCGATGATCTCTTTCCACCGGGCCGCCGTCGATGCGGGGCACGCCCAAGTCTTCCAGCGGGATGCTCTGCGAGTAGAGCATGCGAAAGACGTAATGGTCGGGGATGATCAGCAGATCGGCGGGCGTGCCAAAAGAGGCCGTTTCGCCAACAAACAGGCGAGGATCGACGTGGCCGTGCGGGCTGACAATGGGCAGGGTGGCGACGGACGCGTACAATTCCATCGCCACCTTGCGCTGCGCGGGATCGGGATCGAAATAACGGTCGGGGGGCAAGTGAATTTTGCTCATGCTGGCTCCTGGGATTGAGTGCCTATCCTAAAATTGCTCTAGCCCCCGTCCTCGGGGGCGAAAACCGCCCCGGGATGGGGCATGGAGCGAGTTTTAGGATAGATTTCTTATTCCAATTCGATATCGACGCGGATCATGCGGTTGCGTTTGACCTGCACCTGGCGGTTGTACAGCAGTTCATCGTCGAAGGTTGTTCAAAGAATAGCCATTTTTTCATTGGGCCTGGTCCTGGTGGAATTTGCGGCGAGTATATCATCGTTTAGGTGGCAAAGCAAGTCGCATATGGACAGGAGTTTGGGATAATTTGGGAAATACTTGGGAAATATCCCGCGTTTTTCAGAGCATCAGTGCATTTTGCGGTGCGCCCGGCATAGGTCTGCCCTCGACGGGGACGTGCTGCAAATTCCTACTTGACAGATTTTCAACTTTGTGCTATTATTTTTTAGCACTCTGGTGATGAGAGTGCTAAAAATCAAACGCATCGGGGGCGGGAGAGGTTTTGGAGCGGATTGAGACGCGATGAGCGAAGAAATTGACATCTTGACGCCGCGCAGACAGACCATTCTCAATGCCGTCGTGCGCGAATACATCCAGACGGCCACGCCGGTAGGTTCCAAGACGGCAGCACAGTATCCGGAACTGAACGTGAGCCCGGCCACCATCCGCAACGAGATGGCCTACCTGGAAGATCACGACTTTTTGACGCATCCGCACACGTCGGCGGGGCGCGTGCCGACCGAGAAGGGCTACCGCTACTTTGTCCAGCAGTTGATGGAGGACGTCCATTTGCCGCTTGATGAGCAGCGGATGATCGCCCATCAGTTCTACCAGGCTCAGCTCAATCTGGATGAGTGGATGCGTCTGGCGGCGATGGCGCTGGCCCATGCCGCGCGAGGCGCGGCAGTGATCGTGCCGCCGCGCGTCTATCGTTGCCGGTTCAAACATCTGGAATTGATCTCGACGCACGGCTCGATGATCTTGCTGGTGCTGGTCTTGCACAGCGGGCTGGTCAAGCAGCAGATGCTTACCCTGACTGAGGCGAGGAACCAGGTGGATTTGAGCCGGGTCAGCCGGTGGCTGAACGACGTTTTTGCCAACAGCGCGACCGAGGAGCTTCGCTCGCAGTTGGTCGGTTTGCCGCAATTTGAACGCGAGGTCGGCCAGACGGTGATCCAGATGATGGAAGAGATCGACGAGCAGCGTGAGCCGGTCTATCGCGATGGGCTGATCAACGTGCTCGCGCAGCCCGAGTTTGAACGCAGCGCCAACCAGGTGATGAGCGTTTTTTCGTCGGGCGGCCCGCTCGACGTGGCGCTGTCCGATATTTTGTCGCGCACTCTGAACGGGCAGAGCGTGCAGATCTTTATCGGCGGTGAAGGCCGATATCATGACCTGGCCGATTTCAGCCTGGTTCTGTCGCGCTATGGGATGAACGGCTCGATCAGCGGTGCGTTGGGCGTGATCGGACCGCTGCGGATGCCCTATGCGCGAACCGTGTCGGCGGTGCGCTTTGTCTCCGGGCTGTTGAGCAGTCTGTTGTACGACTATTATGGCGAAGAGCCGCCTGTATCGATTGAAGGCTAGCTGGTGAGCATCATTTTTGAGAGAGGCGACAAAGATCATGGCGGAAAAAAACGACGAACAGATCGCGCAAAACGATCAGGCAGCGGTTGTCGAAGGCGAGGTTGTCGAAGAGGAAGAGCAGGTTCAAGCGTTTGACGAATTGGCGGCCTTGCAAAGCAAACTCGAAGAGGCAGAGGCCAAAGCCGCCGAGTATTTGGACGGGTGGCAGCGTTCGCGTGCCGAATTTGTCAATTTCAAGCGGCGGCAGGAGCAGTTGCAACAGACGATGCGCCAGCAGGCCACGTCGCGGCTGATCGAAAACCTGTTGCCGGTGCTCGACGATCGCGAGCGAGCCTTTGCCGCAATCCCCGCAGAGTTTGGCGAGCATAGCTGGCTCAAGGGGTTGGTTTTGGTGGACAAAAAGCTGTGGTCGGCGCTCGAAAAAGAAGGCCTGGGCTTGATGGATGTGAAACCCGGCGACCATTTTGATCCGTATTATCATCAGGCATTGTTGCACGAGCCGAGTCAAGAGTATGACGAAGGTCAGATCGTCGATGTGCTGCAAAAGGGATACCATCTCGGCGAAAGCGTCTTACGCCCGGCCATCGTGCGCGTGTCGAGCGGCAAACGCCAGGAAGCAAGTTCGGAAGTATAGATATTTATTTGTAATTATTTCCAGTTTCAGGTAAAGGAGCAAAACAATGGGAAGAATTATCGGAATCGACCTCGGAACGACCAACTCGGTATGCTCGGTGATGGAAGGCGGCGAACCCGTCGTCGTCCCCAGTTCAGAGGGTGGGCGGCTGTTTCCTTCTGTGGTGGCGATCAACCCCAAGACCGGGGAGCGGATGGTGGGTCAGGTAGCCCGCCGGCAGGCGATCACCAACCCTGAAAATACAATCTTTTCGATCAAACGCTTTATGGGCCGCAAATTCAACGACCCGGAGGTCAAGCGCGCTATGGAGATTGTGCCCTATAAAGTGACCGCCGCGCCCAACGGTGACGTGCGTGTGTCGATGGGCGGTAAGGAATATTCGCCGCCGGAAGTTTCGGCGATGATTTTGCAAAAGATCAAGGCCGACGCCGAAGCCTATTTGGGCGAAGAGATCGTCGAAGCGGTGATCACCGTGCCGGCCTACTTTAACGACTCGCAGCGTCAGGCGACCAAGGACGCCGGGCGCATCGCCGGGCTGAACGTGCTGCGCATCGTCAACGAGCCGACGGCATCTTCGCTGGCCTACGGCATGGACAAGAAAAAAGATGAGACCATTGCCGTATACGACCTGGGCGGCGGCACCTTTGACATTTCGATTCTCGATGTCGGCGACGGCGTTTTTGAAGTCAAGTCGACCAACGGCGATACCTACCTGGGCGGCGACGACTTTGACCAGCGGATCATCGACTGGATTTGCGCCGAGTTCAAAAAAGACCAGGGCATCGACCTGCGCCAGGATCGCATGGCCCTGCAGCGGCTCAAAGAAGCCGCCGAAAAGGCCAAGATCGAACTGTCGACGGTGATGGAAACCGAGCTCAACCTGCCCTTTGTCACCGCCGACGCCAGCGGCCCCAAGCACTTGCAGATGACACTCTCGCGCGCCAAGCTGGAACAGTTGACGATGGACCTGATCGATCGCTCGATCGAACCCTGCCGCAAGGCATTGGAAGACGCCAAGCTGAGTACCGATCAAATCGATGAGGTGGTGTTGGTCGGCGGGATGACCCGCATGCCGGCCGTGCGCGAGGCCGTGCGCAAATTCTTTAACAAAGAGCCGTACAAAGGCGTCAACCCCGATGAGGTGGTCGGCGTGGGCGCGGGCATCCAGGCCGGCGTGCTGCGCGGCGACGTCAAGGACGTGCTCTTGCTCGACGTGACCCCGCTGACCTTGAGCATCGAGACGCTGGGCGGCATCGCTACCGCGTTAATCGACCGCAACACGACGATCCCGGTCAAGCGGAGCCAGATTTTCTCCACCGCCGCCGATATGCAGTCGCAGGTGGAAATCCACGTCGTGCAGGGCGAGCGCAAATTCGCGCGCGACAACAAGACGTTGGGCCGCTTTATCCTTGACGGGATTCCGCCCGCGCCGCGCGGTGTGCCACAGGTCGAGGTCACATTTGACATCGACGCCAACGGCATTCTCAACGTCTCAGCGCAGGACAAGGCCACCGGCAAGCAGCAGCACATCACCATCACGGCCTCCAGCGGCCTGTCGGAGTCCGAGATCAAAAAGATGGTCAACGAGGGCGAACAGCATGCTGCCGAAGACATACAGCACAAAGAAGAGATCGAAGCGCGCAACTCGGCCGACCAGGCCATCTACACCGCCGAAAAGTTGCTGCGCGAGCAGGGCGAAAGCGTGCCCGGCAACATCAAAGCCGACATTGAGCAAAAAGTCGAAGCCCTGCGCAAGATCAAAGACACCGGTTCCAAAGAAGATCTGCAGCGTTATACGCAAGAACTCGGTTACGCCATGCAGCAATTTGGCGCATCGATGTACGGGCAGCAGGGTGGGCCTGGCACGCCGCCTCCAGGCGGTGAACCGTCCCAAGAGGGCGGATATGGCCCGCAAGGCGGCCCCACGCCGCCGGACGAAGACGTGGTCGACGGCGAATTTAGCGAGGCGTAATAAAATTTTATGATGCGCGAAACGTGAAACGTGGTGTCCATAACGGGCATTTACGTTTCACGTTTCGCGTTTTTGGCGAGGCGCCCGGCACTTGAAATGCACAGAATCCAGCTACACTGGGCGGAGTTGACCAAAAACTGTCCATGTGCCGGACACCCGATCTTGATTGTTTTTGAAAAAGCCAAGGACTGTACATGAGCAGCAAACGCGACTATTATGAAGTGTTGGGCGTCTCCCGCAACGCCTCATCTGACGACCTCCGCAAAGCCTACCGCCAGATGGCCCGCCAGTATCACCCGGACGTCAACAAAGAAGCTGATGCCGAAGATCGCTTCAAAGAGATCAACGAGGCCTATGAAATCCTGAGCGATCAAGATATGCGCGCCCGCTATGACCGTTTTGGCCACGCCGGCGTGCAGGGGGGAGGTGCCGGCAGCAACGGGTTTGGCGGCTTTGGTTTTGGTGTTGAAGACATCTTTGAGAGCTTTTTCGGCGGCGCGATGCGCGGCGGCGAACGGTCGCGCAATCGCCCGCAGCGGGGACAAGATCTCCGCTATGACATCACGATTTCGTTTCGAGAGTCGGTTTTTGGCTGCGAAAAAGAACTAGAAGTCCCGCGATATGAAACCTGTCCCACCTGTCATGGGTCGGGGGCCAAGCCGGGCACCACGCCGGCGCGCTGTTCCGAGTGCAACGGCACGGGTGAGATCCGCCATGTGCAGCGGTCGGTGTTCGGCTCTTTTGTCAACGTGACCACCTGCCCGCGCTGCCGGGGCACGGGCGAAGAGATTACCTCTCCATGTCCCGAGTGTGGCGGGCGGAAGCAAGTACAGCGCACGCGCACCCTCTCGGTGAAAATCCCGGCTGGCGTGGACAACGGCACGCAGATTCGGTTGACCGGCGAGGGCGAACACGGCGCGTTGGGCGGGCCGCCGGGCAACCTGTATGTGTTTATTGCCGTCGAACCGCACGAATTTTTCTTCCGCCGCGACAACGACATCATCCTCGAACTGGCAGTCAATGTGGCACAGGCCGCGTTGGGCGATAAGATCAAGGTGCCGACCGTAGATGGAGAGGAAGAGATCGCCGTTCCGGCCGGCACGCAGAGTGGCACGGTGCACCGACTCAAGGCGCGCGGTGTGCCCTATTTGCGCAAGGCCGGGCGCGGCGATCAACTTGTGGTGATCACCGTCGAAATTCCCAAAAAGCTGACCAAAAAGCAGGAACAACTTTTCCTGGAATTGGGTGGAACGCTCGGCCAGGCAGTGATCCAGCCGCAAGGACGGGGCTTTTTCGACCGCGTCAAGGATGCGTTAGGGTTATGAACGCCTTCCCGGAAGTTGGCAACTCTCGAGTTGCAGGAACTTGCGGGAAGATATTTGTATAGGACAATGAACTGTGGATACCGAAAACTGGTTGGAAATCAGCGTTCAAGTTGACGGCGAGGCGGCCGAGGCGATCAGCGAGATGTTTAACCGCTACGGCAAAGGCGGCGCGGTGATCGAGCATCTGTTGATCGACGGGCTGGGCGCACACGACGACATCGACGAGCTGCGGATCAAGACCTATATTTCACCGGACGATGCGGCAGCCAGGCGCAAGATCGAAGAAGCCCTGTGGCACTTGAGCCAGATTTATCCCGTCCCCGAACCCCAGTTTACGTTGCTCACCGAGGCCGATTGGGCCGAGGCCTGGAAAGCGCACTACGGCGTGCTGCACATCGGCCAGCGGACGGTGATTGTGCCGGCGTGGCAACAATACGACGCGCAACCCGGCGAAGTGGTGCTGCGGCTCGATCCCGGTATGGCCTTTGGCACGGGCACGCACCCCACCACGCGGCTCTGCCTGGAGGCGCTGGAACGGGCAATCGCGCCGGGGATGCGCGTCTTCGATGTGGGCACCGGTTCCGGCGTGCTGGCGATCTCGGCGATCAAGCAGGGGGCCGGAGGAGTGTTGGCGGTGGATGTGGACGAGATCGCCGTCAATTCGGCGCGCAAAAACCTCGATCTGAACGATATGGGCGAGCGAATCCGCCTTGAAACGGGGTCGATTGAGCGCGGTCAGGGCAAATACGACCTGCTGCTGGTCAATATCCTGGCTAAAATCATCGTGATGCTGCTCGATCAAGATCTGGCCGGAATGCTCAAGCCGGGCGGAGCCGTGATCGCCTCGGGGATCATTGACACGCAAGAGGCTCAAGTGCGCGAGGCGCTCGAGTCGCACGGTATCGAGATCGTCGATCGGCTGACCGAAAAGGATTGGGTCGCCTTGATTGGGCATAAAAAGTGCATCGTTTCGGAATGAGCCACCGCTTTTTCGTCGCGCCGCAGGCTATCGTCAATGGCCGGGTGCAGTTTGACGCCGCCCTGTCGCACCAGATCGCCCACGTGCTGCGCATGCAGCCCGGCGCGCGCGTGACCGTGCTCGATAATTCCGGCCTGGAGTACGAGGTCGAGTTGAGCGAGGTGCGACGCGAGGGTGTAGTCGGGCAGGTGTGCGGGCAGCAGCAGGCCGAGACGGAAGCGCAGGTTTCGTTGACTCTGTACGCCGGTGTGCTCAAAGGCGAAAAATTCGAATGGGTGCTGCAAAAGGCCACCGAACTCGGCGTGCGCGCCTTTGTGCCGCTAATCAGCGAGCGGACGGTGGTGCGCAATGCCGCACACGTCGAAAAAAAGCGGGATCGCTGGGAGCGGATCATCCGTGAAGCGGCGGAGCAGAGCGGCCGCGCGCGGCTGCCCACGATCGCTTCGCCGATGAGCCTGGAAGCCGCGCTGGCGCAGAGCGCGGCGCAGAACGATCGGTCTTTGTTTCCCTGTCTGGACGTCTGTGCGCTCTCGTTGGCCGACGCGCTCCACGACGCGCCGCCGTCGGCGCACATTGGCGTATTTATTGGCCCGGAAGGCGGCTTTTCCCCCCAGGAGGCGACATTGGCGCGAGAGAACGGCCTGCATAGGGTGTCATTGGGGCCGCGCGTGCTGCGCGCAGAAACGGCGGGGATCGCCGTGATTGCGCTAACGCTCTTTGCATTGGGTGAGGTTTAGAGAAAACCCTTGCAAAGCACGCTTTGCAAGGGTTTATTTTTATTCAGTCACAATCTCGACCCGACCGGTCATGCCCGGCAGCAAATTCAGTTCGCCTGGGTCGAGGCGGATATAGGCGGTGAATCGCGCATCGGAATCGGTCTTGCGATTCTCATTGGGGATGATCACCTCGACAGTGCCACTGACGACTGTGTCCGGGTAGGTGCGCAGGGTGATCCTGGCTTCCTGTCCCGGGAAAACCTGGGCCACGTGGCGCTCGCTGAGGTTGTCGGTGATGAAATACAGATCGCTGACGTTGAGCAAGGTAACAACGTTGGTGCCGCCGCTGACCATCGCCCCGACGTTGGTGTCGATCGACGTGACCAGCCCATCCCACGGCGCGTAAAGATAGATGTCATCCAGGTCTTCTTGCGCGTCAGTCAGGCGTTTTGTGGTATCTTGGACGGCGCGCTCGTACTGGACAAAATTATCTTCTTTATCTACCTCGTCCATTTCAACCGTGTCCATTTCGACCCCATCCAGCTCTTTCTGGGCGCGAGTCACGTCGCGCTCTTTGGTACGTAGATCAAAATAGTACACATCAAGCGAAATTTGTGCATCTTTATATCGCAGTTCTGCGAGCTGGCGGTCGGTGATGCGGCGCTGCCATTCCTCGTAATACGAATCGCGGATGCTCTGTTTTTCCCAGGGGCGGTCGAGGGCCTGCTTGTAGTTATCCGCCGCGTCAGCCTCGCTCTCGCGGGCGCGATCCAGGTTGACCTTGGCCTCTTGCAGATTGGTCGTTGGCGGCTGCATCTTGGCTCGCGCCAGCGTCGACTGGGCATTTTCGAGCGTGGTTTGCGCGTCCTGCAGCTCGCGGTCATACGTGTTTTGAGCATTTTCCAATTCGGTGTCGTATTTCTCTCGTGCATTTTCCAACGCATCCTGATAACGTTCCTCGGCATCGGCCTGGGCCTGGGTCAGGTCTTCCTGAGCGCGAGTCAACGCCAACTGCGCGTCCTCAACAGCCCGGAGCAGGTCGGTGTCGTCGAGGGCGGCAATCAACTCGCCGGCCTTGACCCGCTGGCCGATCTGCACGTTCAACGTCTTGACTTTGGCGCTCACGTTGCCTCCAAAAGCCAGCCGCAGTGAGGGGTACACGGCGACCAGTTCGCCGTCCATCAGAATTACATTGCCTGTTGCGCGTGAGACGGCGACCGGTGTGGGATTCTCTTGTCCTGTGTCTGCTGCGCTGATCGGTGTCGCGGTCGGCCCAATCTGGCCTGCGCCTCCACATCCAGACATCAGCACGGTCACCACCATCAAACCAATCCACCAGGTTTTTGATTTCAACATAGATACTCCTCTTGCCATCTGTAATTTCACGCCCCTCTCATGATCGCCGTGACTCGCTTGTGTACAATGCTACGCGAAGCAAGAATCGCGCTGATCAGGCTGGCGACAATGACCATCACCAGCACAAAAGACACAGTGAGCCAGTCAAAAGCCGGGAGTGTGGGCACGTTCTGCATCATATTGTTGCTCCAATAGAACACGTAGCCCAGTCCTGTTCCGGCGGTCGTGCCGGCCATCGTCGCGCTGATCGTCATCGACAGCGATTCGATGGCAAAGGTACCCACCAACTGCCAGCCGGTGATGCCGACTGCTTTGAGCATCCCGATCTCCATTCGCCGCGTCTGCACCGTGACGTAAATCACCGAGAACACGCCCAGCACCGAGGTGATCAGGGAGAGGATGGTCAGGATCAACAGCACGACGCGTGTGGTTTGAAAGCCCTGCTTGGCAACGCGCACTTGTTCCGTCGTCACTTCGATGCTCACATCGGTGCGGTCGGCCAGGGTCTTGCGCAACTCTTTGACCACCGCCTGCGGATCGAGCGACGGGTCCATCCGCGCCATAACGCGTTGGATGATCGGCTTGTCCAGCTCGGTTTCGCTGCACCAGCCATCCAGGCAAACCGTCTCCTGGTTCGGGTCAGTAGTCAGGCGGACAAAGGTGTCCATCGAGACAAAGGCCGGGCTGGCCCCCCATTGTACGTTGCGCTGGCTGCGGTCAATCGTCCAGTAGCCCGACATGCGCTCGGCCAGGCCGACGATGTGCATCTCGACATCGTGGTCGAGGCCCTGCCCCGCCAGGATAAACGTGTCGCCGATCTTCAAGTCCATATAATCGGCAAACCCGGCAGTAACGATCACCGCATCTGGCTCGTTGAACATACGCCGGAAGGCTGCTTCGCCGTCGCCAACCATTGAGGTCAGGTCAGTAAAGGTCACGATCAGCGGCGAGTCGGTCAAGCCCTGGACGCCCACTGCCGGGCTACGCAGCTTGACCTTGTTGCGCGTGCTGGCGCGATAGGTGTAGGTCAGGCCCACTGCCGGGCCGACGCCTTCAACGTCGGTGAAGCGGGGCAAAAAGTCCGGGCGCAGGTACTCTGTATCATCCTCGCGGTTGAAAAAGCTAAAAAAGAAACCGCCGCGCCAAACTTCGGCGTTGATGTCGGCCCCCACGCGCTGGCGGGTGCTCACGTCAAAGTTGGCCTCGGTGAGCGCCGCCGTGGTGCCCAAAAAGGTGGGCAGGGTGGCGCTGAATACGATCATCAGAGCGATCACCGTATTGCGCTGCTTGGCCCGCTTGACGTTCCGGCTGGCGAAAAAGGTCAGTTTGGTGGCAAAGAGGCCAAAAAACAGTAGTGACAGCCGCTCAAAAGGCACGGTGAGGGTGAAAAAGAGTAAGCTCACGCCGAGGATCAGCAGGGCCATTCCGCCAAACATAAACGCGCCGAGCACCGAAGCATCGCCCTGGGCGAACAAAAAGTTCTGGCCCACAAAAATGAGGCCCCACATGACGGTCAGCACGATCCCGGCAATGGTGATGTTCCAATCGTACTTGCGCTCGCGCAGTGCGGCCAAGTCTTCTACCTGCAAGTTGTCCGCCGATCCGGGATTGAGCGCATAGCGGATTTTGGTGCGGGCAGCTTTGCGCGCCGGGGCGATGGCGCTGAGCAGCAGCACGGCGCCGGCGATGGCGGCCGTCGAGACCAGCGACCAGGGTGAGATGGTAAAGTCGATCCCTTCCAGCGCCGTCGCACTGCCAATCCCGCCGTTGTTGTTGATCAGCCCGCTGATAAACGAGATGACCACCCGGTCGATCAAAAAGGTCGAAAGAGCCTGCCCGCCGATCGTACCCAGGCCGATGCCGATCGCACCGACGATAAAGACCTCGATCAACACCAGGCTGAACAGATTATACCGCCGCGCGCCGAGGATGCGCAGAAAAGCCAGGTCGCGCCGCCGGTCGTCCACATTGGCGTTGATCAACGAATAAACGAGCAAACCGACGACGCCCATCGATAAAATACCATAGACCATCACCATCGTCTGGATCATGGAAAAGGCGATTTCGCTGCCGTCGAGCGATTCGGCTTTTTCGATCTTGAAGGTGTATTCTTCGGCCTGTGAACCCAATGTGGCTTGAAGCTGCTCGGCAACACGCCGCACGCGAAAGACCGAGCTTTTCACGTCGAGGGTATTGTACACAGCAGGGTCGAGGGCGATCACCAGCCGCTCGGCGCGGCCTGACATATTGAGCCATTCTTGCACCGTAGCGACGTGTGCCAGCACCCCGTTGGAGATATTTTGCCCTAGGCCATCCTGGAGAGCGATGCCGGCGATTTTAAAGCGGTGTGTGATCCGGTTGACGCTGATGTTTTCGGCCAGCTGCTCGCCTACCGTGCGCGGCATGGGCAGCACATAGCTCAAGTCAACCTCGTCGCCGACGCGCAGATTGTAAGCGTCGGCGGCGTTGCGCAAGACGACGATGTGGTCGTCCGAGAGGTCATATTCGCCTTCCAGCATCGTCACCGTGCCCAGCTTATCCACATCCGGATCGCGGGCGACCAGGGTTGCGCTGCCGGTGGTGCTGCCCAGAGCAAGCTCGATCTCGGCGTGAAAGCGCGGGTAGATGGCATTGACGGCCGGGTGTGCGTCTTGCAGCGCTTCTTGCAACGGGGCAACGTCAATGAACAGGTCCTGGCTGGTGTCCTTTTTGACCAGGTCAATGTCGTGCGCGCCCACCTCTTGTGCCACCAGGTCGACCACCTGCCGCCGGGTGGTAGCGATGACGTTGTTCAGCACCACCAGCATCATGGCGACAAAGGCCAGGGCCAGGATCATAATGATCGTCCGCCCGATGTGGCGTCTAAACCCTTTAACGACATATCTGGCGAGCATCTATTTGTCTCCTTCTGCCGAGATCGTCACCATCGATTCGGCATCAGAGATGCGCACCTGCTCGTTTGGCTCGTCGCTCAAGATTTTGCCGTCCTGAATGCGGATCAGGCGGGTGCAATATTTAGCCATCCGCGGGTCATGGGTCACATAAATGACGGTGGTGCCCCGATCCTGGTTCAGCTTGGTGACAATGTTCATCACTTCAAAGCCGGTGATCGAGTCCAAATCGCCGGTGATCTCGTCGCCGATCAACACGGCAGGATTGTTGGCCAGCGCGCGGGCGATGGCCACACGCTGCTGCTGCCCGCCGGACAATTCGGTGGGATAGTGGTCGGAGCGGTCGCCCAGGCCGACCAGTTTGAGCAACTCTTCGGCAGCTTTTTTTCGCTTGCGCCCGCTGGCGCCGGCCAGGGCCATCGGCGCTTCAACGTTTTCCAGGGCGGTAAAGTTGGCCAGCAGGTTATAGTTTTGAAAGACAAAGCCCATCGTGCGCAGCCGCAGGCGAGCCAGTTGATCTTCGCTCATCGATACTACGTTTTCGCCATTGACGATGACATGACCCCGGCTCGGCTCTTCCAGCCCGCCGAGAATGTTGAGCAGGGTGGTCTTGCCGGAGCCGCTGGGGCCCATCAGGCAGACCATTTCGCCGCGGTTGATGCACAGGTCGACGCCGCGCAGCGCTTGCACAGCTTCTTTGCCCATCAGAAAGGATTTGTGAACGTTCTCGCAAACGACAATACAATCATCCATACGGTGCCCCTATCGTCTATAGTTTTTATATAGAGATTTTAATGCCATAAGTGCTAAAACGCAAACCGTCCGTTAACTATACGGGGGCGGGCGGCCTAAAGTTCATTTTGGGGCGTGTGCAACGGCCTGAATGCGGTTATTGCGCATTTCAGTATTACCTCAGCAAGCCGAGGCCATCGAACAAGTTCTCTGCTCACCGGTGATAGCGTCTGAATTGACCGACCATATTGGGACTGTTAACGAGCTGTTGAAGACAGTTGTGCCCCACCGCTCAACAACACTTGGCGGGGGGATTACCAGCATTTGTTTCTTTGAGAAAACCATCATGCTATGTTATAATTGTCCACATTCCTGGTGTGGAGAGTGTCAATCGATGCATATCATCAATCGTCCCACCGCGCGTGATGGGATATGCAGAGAACTGGCCCGCTTGGGTCTGGTCTTGGGCATAGTTGGCCTGTTGATCGGCTGTGCGGCGCCGCAGACGCCACTGCCGACCATTACACCTGCCACTCCGACGCCAGAACGTGTTGGCACGGTTGCGCCGACGCCCATCCCCTCGCCTACACCTTTGCCGCCCGATGCGCCGCAAACGCTCACCCTGTGGGTGCTTGACCTTGTTGCGCTGCCCGAAAATGTCGAGCGATGGCGTTCTCTTGAACAGCAAATCGAGGCCTTTGAGGCGACCCACCCCCATATTTCGGTCGATGTACTGCTCAAAAAACGGGATGGCAAGGGAGGCGCGGTCGATCTGCTGACCACGGCCAGCGCCGTCGCGCCGGCGGTAGTGCCCGACCTGCTCATTCTGGACACGCAAGCCCTCGTCGGCGTGACGCGCGCTGGGCTGATCGTCCCGCTAGACGACCTCGTCTCGCCTGAATTGATCGACGATTTGTATCCCTTTGCGATCGCTGCCTGCACGGTCGATGGGCAGTTGATGGGCGTGCAGTTCCAGGCCGATATCCAACATGCCGTCTATAACACCAGCAAGATCGCCGTCCCGCCGCTAACCTGGAACGATATTTTTGCCAGTGGCGCAACCTATATTTTTCCAATGGCCGGGCAGGACGGTCTGGCCAACGAGGCATTTTTGCTGCAATACCTCTCCACCGGCGCGCTGTTGCTGGGCGAAGATGATAACCCGGCGCTCGATCCGGCCGCGTTGGCCGACGTGCTGACTTTTTACCAGCAGGGGATCGCCAGCGGCACCATCCTCACCGACGCGTTGAGCTATCAAAAGATCGAAGACTGCTGGCCCAAGTATCTTCAGGCCGGAGTGGTGATCAGCAACCTTTCTTCCAACCTCTACCTCAGCGGGCG
>JAFGEY010000262.1 GCA_016931365.1 Anaerolineae bacterium | reverse complement strand
GCCTTGTTCAAGGATCGAAGAGAGATACTGTAGCTTGAATTGGGGCAGTGTCAACTGCCTACAAAATCTATAATACCAGGAGAACAGCAATGGGCTTTTCAATCGACTCCAGGCTCAAAGACCTGATCGCCGACGAGCGCGCCCGCAAAGTGTTGATCAAACACCTGGGGCAGCGTAATGATCCACAGATGGATATGGTGCTCTATTATTCTTTACGCGAGATCGCAACCTATCCCGAGGCCAACATCAGCCGGGAAAAACTGCAAGCGATTGATGAGGAACTAAAAACGCTGTAGTCGAGCCGGTTTCTAGTTCGCTCAAGTAGAATGAGAGCAATGAGATGCCAAAATGAGCAAGGCTGGTTGCGCATTCAGAATCATCTTGTGCATTATTGCCGGTGCCATCGTCAGTCTCATACTTGCCGGCATTGGCAGGCGTATGTCAATTGAAGGATACCTGGCGCGTTGGAACAAGTTACCTCAACCATCTGTACCGTTGATGGAATTGCTCGCCGGAACGCCCAATACAATTTATGCAAAAGGGATAGATACCACAGTCTATAGTTGTTCAGATTACAATAACCAATGTTGGATACAGGACGAGATACCCAATACACTATTGGCAGAATTGGACAAGATGGACATCCAGAATGTCAAGCCTTGCAACTATGCCGACATTGAATTTGCGTGGTTTATGAACTCGCCAGATACTATCGTGGATTGCATTCAGGGAACAAGGATTCACATAGATTGTTTCCACGAATTTGCTTATGTGCTTGATCAAAACAGCGATGTTTGGAAATGGGGTTACTGGGCTTGCTTTAACGGCAGCGAGGTTATAGGATTCTTTTGTCTTGGGAGTCTTGGTGCGATTGTTGGGACTGCGGTTGGCACCTGGGTATTTCTGCGCAAATTTGAGGCGACAAGTTAATCTGCCGCGTTTCCTGCTTTGTGGAGAGGAACACTCTCGGTTCGCTCATTTTTTGATGGACATATAAAAATATCTGCTCATAGAAGTGATATTTTGCGTCAAGTTCCAGAAGCGACTCAAAGTCGCTTCGAGAGACCTGACTTGTCAAAATGCTCACAAAGCTGCTCAAAATAGCGTCTGAATAGCTTGTGAGCAGGCAATTTGAAAAACTCTGGAAAAATGAGCGAACCACAAGGAACAGAATTCACTTAAAAACCTTCGTCATCCTCCGTGCATAGCGCGGGGGAGGCGAAGGTTTTTCCGACGCAGGGCAGGGGTAAACATATGTTTGGCGCTCTGCGTTGCCCCGTCCAACGGATCATAAGAAACGCAGAACGCCCCGCCTGAAATCAGCGGTCGGTTGTCGGCTACACGTACAACTCGCATACGGTGCGAAAGTGATAGCCGTAAATCGCCAGCGTGATCGCCTGGGGGAACAGGCGCGGTTTGTGCAGCAGCGTCCAGGCCCACAGCCGCCAGTAATGCACCCGCTCTACGCCCTTGAAGCCCAGTTGGTAGATCGAGCGCCAAAAGGCCATCATATAGTCGTGATCCAGGTGCACGCTGATGCAGGGCGCTTTGTATTCCTTTAAAAAGGTGATCACCCGGTCGTAATAGGCTTTGGGTGAGTAGATGTGGTGCAGCACCCGCCGGTAGCCTTCTTTGAGCTGCTCCAAATCCATCTTGGGCACAATATTGGTCGACCCATCGGCGTTGTCGCCTGACATTTCGGTGTTCAGGCGGCCCTCCTGCTCCATCCGCCGGTAGAGTTTGGTGCCGTAAGGCGCTTGCAACAGGCCCACCATCGCCGCGACGATGCCGCTGTTCTGGATAAAGTCGATCTGGCGCTGGAAAATTGAGGGCGTGTCGCTGTCAAAACCCAAAATAAAGCCGCCCTGCACTTGCAGCCCGGCGCGCTGAAGCCGCTTGACGCTCTCGACCAGGTCACGGTCGCGATTCTGGAACTTGTTGCACTCGGCCAGGCTGTCATCATCCGGCGTCTCGATGCCGACAAACACCGTGTTGAACCCCGCCTTGACCATCAAGCGCATCAATTCCTCGTCATCGGCCAGGTTGATCGACACCTCGGTGTTCAAGGGCAGGCCCATCTTGCCCTCGCGCCACTGGATCATCGCCGGCAGCACCTCTTCTTTGAGCTGTTTCTTGTTGCCGATGAAATTGTCGTCGACGACAAAGACCGCACCCCGCCAGCCCAGGCTGTACAGCCGGTCCAGTTCAGCGATCAACTGCACCGCCGTTTTGGTGCGCGGCCGGCGGCCGAACAGCGCGGTGATGTTGCAAAAATCGCAGTCAAAGGGGCAGCCGCGCGAAAACTGGATGTTCATCGTCGCGTAATGCTTCATGTCGACCAGTTCCCACATCGGCACGGGCGTCTGGCGGATGTCGGGAAACTCGGCCGTGCTGTAGATGCGCTGCGGCTGGCCGCGCGCCAGGTCGGCGAGGAAACGGGGCAGCGTGATCTCGGCTTCGTTGAGCACAAAGTGATCGACCTCGGGGAAATTTTCATGCTCACCGGTGAACAACGGCCCACCGACCACTACCTTGACGCCTGCCGCTTTGCAGCGTTCGATCGCCCGGCGCGCATCGTCGCGCTGCACGACCATCGCGCTGACAAAGGCATAATCGGCCCAGGTCAGGTCTTTGTTGGTCAGCCGGGTCACATTCAGATCGACCAGCCGCTTGTTCCAGCCGGCGGGCAGCAGCGAGGCGACAGTGAGCAGGCCCAACGGCGGCGTTCCAGCCCGCTTGCGGATAAACTTGAGTGCGTGTTTGAAACTCCAAAAGGTGTCCGGAAACTCGGGGTAGATCATTAAAATGTTCATTTGCCAAACCTCAGTTCAAGAGGAAACAACGAGTAAGGAATAAGGTAGACAAGGAATCCTTGCTCAGGGCAGCGCCGGAAATTGATCCAACGCGGCATAGATCACACCAACCAGCCCCGGTCCGGTGTGCGCGCCCAGCACCGGCGCGATGGCGCACGTCGGCAGCCACTGGCACTTGAAACGGCGGTCGATCACCTCGCGCAGTTGTTCTGCGCCTTCGGGATTCTTGGCATGGGCCACCTGTACGCGCAACGGCGTGCCGTCGGGGTGATCCTGGGCGATTATGTCGGCCAGCGCAGGCAGGGCGCGGGCAAAGGTGCGCTTTTGGGAACGGACGAAATACTTGCCATCTTGCTTGCTCACGCTGATCAGGGGCATAATCTTGAGCGCCGAAGCGATCAGTCCCTTCAGGTGGCCAATGCGCCCGCCGTGGATGAGATATTTCAGATCGGGCAGGGTAAAGACCGTCTCGGTCGCTTTGCGAACCTGTCCAACCAGATCGAGGATGCGCTCCACCGCCCAGCCGGCTTGGGCTGCGCGCGCCGCCGCCTCAACCTGCCAGCCCATTGCGCCGGAAAGGGTCATTGTGTCAACCGGGGTCACATTGGCCTCGGGCACCAGCTCGGCCCCGGCTTGAGAGGCATTAAAGGTACTGCTCAAACCGGAAGAAATATGGATGGACAGAATGTCGGGGTCAGTTTTGGCGAGATCGTGATACGTTTCGGCAAACTCGCCCGGCGAAGGCAGTGAGGTGGTCGGCAAACCCGCCGCACTCTCCAACAGATTGTAAAATTCCTCAATGCCCACGTCAATCCCACTGCGATAGGTCTTGCCATCGAGGGTGATCAGCAGAGGCACTTGGTAAATATCCAGACCCTCGCGCTGCTGCGGCGAGAGATCCATCCCCCCATCGGTAACAACTCTCATACTCGTCTCCTTTGCCGGATCAGGCCGGCACAGTCTGCACAGGCAGCCTAGTTTGCTGGCGCAGCGCGCTTTGCTGTGCCAGGTCAATGATCCGCTCCATGATCGTCTGGGCGACAGCGTTCACCTGATCGCGATCCTGGGTGTCGCCCGCAAAGTGCATCGACTCACCGACGGTGACATGATACGGGCCATGAAAATACCACTCGCCGACCAGGCGTCTGTCATGGGCGTGCGTTATGATCGTTGTGCGGCGCTCGCGGGGCAGGTAAATGCCCACCGGGATCACCGGCGCGCCGGTGCTCAAGGCCAACCGGGCCACGCCGCTGCGTGCGCGGTGAAAGCCGCCCTCCCGCGGGCTGATCAGCCCTTCGGGGAAAATAACCACCGTGCGGCCCCGCGCCAAAAGCCGCCGCGCCCGCTCCAACACCGCCTCGCCCTGGCCCGGCACCACGCGCACGTGTCCCGACCAGCGCAGGTAGAGGCCCAGCAGCGGCACTCGAAACACCTGATCGATCAGCATCAGGCTCATCTGGCAGCGACTGAGGAGAGGCACGAAAAAGGGATCGATCGTACTGGGGTGATTGACGGCAATGATCTTGGGGCCGTCGGGCATTGGGACGCGGGCCAACACATCCATCCTGAGCATCAGCCACGCATAGAGACGAACCAGGGGAAATCCTAACCAATACAATAGTCTTTCAAACATCTACGACCTTTCCAATTCTGTTATTCTGGTGCGCGTTTAGGAGCAACAGGCACTTTGCAGACTATACACTAACCTCTGCTCCTGGATACACGCGCCAGACCACATCTAGTGTAAAGGATTTGCGATCTGCTCACAAGTGCCTGCCGGGCTAATTTGGCGGCGTGCTTAACCGCCATTAGGCATGGGTCGGATGGCATATTGCTCACGCCCAATCTGTGTGTTATAATGGCTTTGCTGAAAAAAGGACACTTGCTTGCCTTTTTTCAGGAGAATCTATGCGCGCAAATCTTGACGAGGATCGCCATGTTTTCCTCCCGGCCTGAAATCTCGATTGCCGCCTATCGAGATGTACTCAATGAAAAAATTGCCCAGTGGATGGCCCAGCAGACCTCGCCGCAGTCCTTTCGATCCATGTTTACGCTGGTTTACATCGGCATCACAGGGATCATTGCCTATTTCAACCAACTGGGACGCATCGAAAGCCGCGTGGTTTTGGGGCGTAATGCCGAGTTGGGATTGCTGCTTGTCTTTTTGCTCGGTCTGGAACGCCTGGAGCATCGCCGCTACCGCGACGGCACGCCGCTGCCCATTGCCATTATCCTGCTCCTGGCGCGAATAGTTCTGTTTGAGGGCGTCGTTGCCCTCGACAGCTCGATGGCATCGATCTTTTTGTACCCCATCATCCCGTTCAGCGCCTATTTTGCTTTTGGCAGCACAGTGAGCAGCATTCTCAGCTTTGTTTATTTGCTCGTCGCCGGATGGCGCACCTGGAATCTCGACAACCTGTGGTACACCAACGTCAGTATCACCTCGACCCTGGTGGCATTTGTGTTTGTGTTGATCTTTATGCAGGTCGTCGCCCCAGTGATCAAACGCGACGAGCAAAACCGCCGCCGCACCGAAGAACTGCTGTCCGACCTGCAAGCGTCACACCTCAAGCTGCAAATGTACGCCATTCAGGTGGGCGAACTGGCGGCGATGGAGGAGCGCAACCGCCTTGCCCGCGACATCCACGACTCGCTGGGGCACTATTTGACCGCCGTCAACATCCAGCTCGAAAAAGCGCTGGCCTATCGCGACCGCAACCCGGAAGAAGCCACCCAGGCGATCCGCGATGCCAAACACGCCGCCGAAGAAGCACTGCAAGACGTGCGGCGTTCGGTGAGCACGCTGCGCGACGCCAATGCTCGCTTTTCATTGCAAAGTGAGCTTGAAGCGCTGGTTGAGCGCGTCAACGGTGCCTCGTGTACCGTCGATTTGACCATCTCTGGCAGCGAGGTCGGCTATGCGCGGCCTGTTTTGATGACCCTCTATCGCGCCGCGCAGGAAGGCCTGACCAACATCCAAAAGTACGCACAAGCCACCCATGTCACCCTCGACGTCCATTTCGGCCCCCAGTTGGCGACACTCTACCTGCGCGACGACGGCCGGGGGTTTGACACCGCAGCGCTCGAACGCGCGCCGGAAAGGTTGAGTTTTGGCTTACAGGGCATCCGCGAGCGGATCGAGTTAGTCAGCGGGCAGATGTCGCTGCGCAGCAAGCCGCAGCAGGGTACCGAGCTTTCTGTCACTGTACCCAAAAACCCCACCGATCTCGTCACCGGCGACTGGCTCAATCTGCAAATCTCTCGGGTGAGCGATCTGTGACCGAGATTCGGGTGCTTGTGGTCGACGATCAGCGGTTGATCCGCGAGGGCATCGCCTCCCTGCTCAACATCCAAGACGGGGTTCAGGTCGTCGATACCGCCGTCGACGGGCAGGAAGCCGTGCAAAAAGCCTTGGCCCTGTCGCCGGACGTGGTGCTGATGGACGTGCGCATGCCGGTGATGGATGGCATCGCCGCCGCGCGAAAAATCTGTCAGCAGTTGCCAAACTGCCAGGTTTTGATGCTCACCACCTTTGACGACGACGAGTACATCGTCAAATCGCTGCAAGCCGGAGCCTGCGGCTACCTGCTCAAAGACATCCCGGCCGTCGATCTGGCCCAGGCGATCCGGTTGGCACACGTGGGCATCTACCAGCTTGCGCCATCGGTGGCGGGCAAACTGGTAGGGCAATTGGCCGGCATGGCATCGCCGGAACCGCCCCCACATCCGCTTGACCTCGACCTGACCAGCCGCGAACTGGACGTGCTGCACCTGATCGCCACCGGCGCGACCAACCGCGAGATCGCCGAAGAATTATCGATCAGCGAGGGCACGGTGAAAAATCACGTCTCCAACATCCTCAGCCGCCTGGGCTTGCGCGACCGCATCCAGGCGGCGCTGTTTGCCCACGAACATAAATTGATCTAGAATACACCAAGTAGCGTGCTGAAAAACCCTGGCCTGCCACAGAGATATAATTGACTCCCCTGAAAGAAGTCAATTTTAACGCAGAGACGCAGAGAACACTAAAATATCACAGGTTTTCTTGAACAACGTCAAAACTC
>JAFGEY010000261.1 GCA_016931365.1 Anaerolineae bacterium | reverse complement strand
GCGCTTTGACGGCACGCAGGTGCGCGGCGTCGAGCACCCGCTCAGCGTGAGCTATGACGGCGGGCTGCGCCTGCTCGGTTTCGACCTGATCAACCGGCCGGCGAGCGGCGGCGCGCTGTACCTCGACCTGTATTGGGCCAACGCGAACGGTGCACCCTTTCGCGCCTTTTTGCGCCTGGTCGATGAGCAGGGCACGCCGTGGACGGACTGGGACACCATCGTCGACTTTCCCGGCCTGATCGGCCCGCCTGCGCCCGTGCTGTGGGGCGATCGCTACACCAGCCACCGCTACCGGCTCGACATCCCGCCCGGCACGCCGCCCGGCACGTACCACCTCAGCGTCGCCACGCTCAATCCCGAGACGATGGGCAACTATTTTGTCGTCGATGGCACGCCGCTCAAGGCCGAACGCACCGAGGCCCGGGTCGGCGAAATCGTGGTGCGGCGGCGCGCGGTGAGTATCAAAGAGGCGGCAGAGTTGGCGCGGCCCGGCGAACCGGTCCAGATCGATGATTCGGTGAGCCTCGTTCGTTGCGATCTCTCACGAGATACAGCGGCAGTTGGCGAAACGGTGAGATTAACGCCGCTGTGGTACGCGCGTTCTCGTCCCACGATCCGCACCTATACCCTGCAACTCGAAAGCCTGGTCGGGGATTACGTCTGGCAGAAAACGCTGCCCCTGTCGGCGCGCTATGGGGTCGAGGCGTGGCCGGCGGGCGAACTGGTGCGCGCACCGGTCGAGGTGCTTTTGCCGGCCCACCTGCCGGCAGGGGACTATCGCTGGTCGATGGTGGTCGGCCAACTTGAAATCCCGCTGGGCGGCCTGACCGTCAGCACGCCGCAGCGACAAACCCAGTTCCCGCCCGACATCGTCCGCGTGCGACAAACGTTGGATGGGTTTGCCGAGCTGGTCGGCTACCAGGTGGGCGACCTCCGGCCGGGACAGCCCCTGTCGCTCACCCTCTACTGGCGCGCCCGGGCCGAAACGACGACCAGCTACAAAGTGTTCGTCCACCTGCTCGACGCGCAAGGCCGTCCGCTGGCCCAGTCGGATGCCGTGCCCGCGCGTTGGACGCGACCGACCACCGGCTGGCTGCCGCCGGAGGCCATCGCCGACGCGCACACATTGTCCATCCCCGCTGGCCTTGCGCCGGGCCAATACCGCCTGGTCGCCGGGCTGTACGATCCCGTGAGTGGGCGGCGGGCGAGCACGCCGGAGGGTGTGGAGCAGGTCGGGTTGGGAGAGAAAGAGGTTCCGTAGCTGACGTGCAATTTGCGCTCCTGCGAATCCGAGCTGATTTGGACAAGTGGGTCGAAGTTTTGCGAAAACACCAGCATGTGTAAATGCATCAGCGGGCGAGCACAAATGTATGAGCGTCGGTCAAGTAGCCGCCACGATCTTGGTGGCGACGTATCGAGACCAAGCAGACCCGGCAATCACAATCAATCCACGATTGTCCATCATGATCAGTTATGCCGGAGGTACTGAAGGCGCTCTATACGACTTGGTTTTTACAGTGGTAGACGATCAGTTGAGCGGCACTGGCAAGCACGTTGGCGGACCATGACACTCGTTATAGCGAAATCACTCGGGTGAGCTTGAGTTCAGTTGAATCAATGAGGAGTTTGGCACGCCTCGTTGCAAAGCAACACCGTGTCAAACAATGTCATTGGCCCACTCATTTTTGCTCCCATACAGCGTGCAAAAGAAAAGCCCCAAAGCAGCAGCGACTAGGCCCGACGGCCCTCCCAGTGCGCCTGCGCCTGCTGATAGAGTTCATCTACAGCGATGTTCTCAAAAGCTTGCGCCTGCCACTCGACATAGTCTCCTTGACCGGCGCTCAACTGGGTGACAAATCGAATTGCGTCGGCATAACCCAACGACTGGATGAGTGCCGCCATGCCGGCTTTCTGCACGGCCGTCTCGGAGCGTGTAAACCGCTGTCCGGTTAACAATGTCGTTTCAAACCTCCCGCACCAAATCGATTGGGCTAATAACTGTGAACGCCAGTATGCCCATCTCCTTCAGTCGTTGTCCATGTCGTATCAGATGATCATCCCTGTACTCTCCATGCTATTGTTCACAGTAAACCAATCATGCTGTCATTATATTCGATAATAAGCTGTGTAGCAAGACGATTGACTGAAAACTGTTCTTGGCATTCAAAAAACTGAGACATTTCGTCGTCATCATGCTCTTTCAGGAGAGCTGACTTGCCCCCTATACCGCTT
Organism: Anaerolineae bacterium; assembly: GCA_016931365.1. The sequence continues at coordinate 3,356 of JAFGEY010000261.1, read as the reverse complement.
GCACGTATAATGACTCCGTTTCGCGCCGTACGCGCCAATCCACCACAACCAGGGAACTTCCATGCGCAACGCTTTATCCAAACTATCCCGCTGGCTGCCGCTGCTGCTCATCCTCGGCGCGGCTGCCTTTTTGCGGCTCTACCGCCTCGACGAGTTGCCGCGCGGCCCCTATTACGACGAGGCGGCCAACGTCATCCTGGCCGGCGAGATCGCCCATGGACAGTCCTTCCCGCTCTTTATCCGCTCCTACACCGGCAAAGAGGTGTTCTTTTTTTACACCGCCGCCGGGCTGATGAAACTGTTCGGGATGAGTACCTGGACGCTGCGCTTTACCTCGGCGCTGATCGGCGTTGCCACCACATTGCTCACCTTTTGGCTGGCCTGGACGTTGTTCGACCGCGAAGAGGAGCGAACCCGCTACGGCGTCGCCCTGCTCGCGGCGGCGATCATCGGCACGAATTTTTGGCACCTTTCCATCAGCCGCTACGGTTTCCGGGCGATCAGCCAGCCGGTGATGCAAGCGCTGACCCTGATTTTCTTGTGGAAGGGCGTGCGCGACGCTGCGCCGCGCTATACGTGGCGACACATCCTCCTCGGCGGTTTTTTTTGCGGCCTGACTGCCTATACCTATCTCTCCGGCCGCATCGTGCCGCTGGCCTTGATCCCGTGGGTTGTTGGCCTGTGGCTGGCGGCCAAAGGGCAGCGACGCCAGGCCGCGCTGCGCAGCGCTGTTTTTGGCCTCGTTGCCTTGATCGTCGCCGCGCCGTTGCTCGTCTTTTTCCTGCGCAACCCGGACGCCTTTGGCGCGCGGATGAGCCAGGTTTCGGTGTTCAACCCCGAGTTGAACCAGGGCGACCTGTGGCGCGCGTTGTGGGGATCGGTCAAGGCCGCGCTGGGTATGTTTACCGTGCGCGGCGACCCGCAGGCGCGCTTTGGCGTGATCGGCCGCCCGGTATTCGATCCGCTGCTCGGCGCATTTTTCTACCTCGGCGTCCTGGCGATGCTCTACAAGGCCATCCGCGGCCCGCACGCCGCTGACCGCGTGCTGGGCGTCTCGACCCTGCTGTGGGTGCCGCTGCTGCTCGTGCCCAGCATCCTGGGCGTCAAAGAGGTGCCGCACAGCCTGCGCGCCATCGGCGTGATGCCGATCCTGTTTCTCTTTCCGGCGCTGGGGCTGATGACTATGGTCAAGCGGGTAGGGACACGCTGGAAACAGACTCCATCGCCGCTCGTCTGGACGGCCCTCGCCGCGCTGATCCTGGTCGGTGAGGGCATCTATACCGGCTGGGATTATTTTGTCGTATGGGGCGGGCAGGCGCAGACCTATTACGAAAACGACAACGACATGGCCGACGCCGCGCGCGCGCTCAACGGGATCGACATGGGCGAACGTGAGATTTGGGTCTCGTCGATCCACTACCGTCACCCGACGATGGCTCTGCTGGCGCGCGACTATCCGCGCATTCGCTGGCTGGTCGGCGGGCAGGTGTTGGCTCTTCCACCGCCCGACGGCGCGGGCGCCGTCTATGCTTTTCCGCACTCGGCCCTGCCCGACCCCGCATTGCTGGCCCTGCTCGACACGGTCGCCGTGCCGCAGCGCCACCTGGGGCCGGACGGCGACACCGCCTTCCTGATCTACGAGCTGCCGCCCGGTGCTGCGCCCGAGATCGCGCCGCAATATGAGGTCAGCGCTAATTTCGGCGGGCAGATCGAGTTGATCGGCTACGATCTGCCCCCGGTTCGCGCTGGCGAGACGCTCAAAGCCACGCTGTACTGGCGCGTGCTGGCCTCAAACCCGGCCCAAGCGGACGATTTTCTCGCTTTTGCCCACCTGGGCGATCAGTGGGACTGGCACTGGGGCGGCGCCGATCCCTTTGACTATCCATCCTCCGAGTGGTCGCCGGGGCAGATTGTCGTCCAACAGCGCGAGATCGCTGTGCCGGCCGTTGCCCCGCCGGGCGATTACAGCCTGCTGATCGGCCTGGCCTCGCGCGGGCAAAATGCGCGTCTGCCCCTGCTCGACGCGCAAGGCCGCCTGGCCGGCACCACCGTCCGCATCGGGCCGGCATATGTAGAATCAGCGGCGCCGCCGGTCGAACCGCCGGCCGTGCCCAAACCGTTCGACGTCGATTATGACGGGCTGACTCTGCTCGGCATCCGCCACGATCGTTCCAACCTGACCAGTTTGACCGATCTGCGCCCCGGCGACACGCTCTACATCGGCCTGTACTGGCAGTCATCGCGCGCGCTACCCGATCTGGACTTTACGCTGCGCCTGACCCCCGTCGATGGCGACGAGGCGGTTGAACTGTGGCAGGGCCGCCCCGTCCACGACACCTATCCGACCACGCAGTGGTCGCCCGGCACGACATTGCTCGACCCGTACAGCCTGCGCATCCCCACCGACGCGCCGTCCGGCCCGTATACGCTGACCCTGTCGGTGCGCAACGTCGATCAGGATGTGCCAGTCAGTGGGCCTTTAGCGCTGATCGCGGTGCAGATTGCCCAGGTGGATCGACGAACAATTGTGCCGCCGATTGAACACCCGCTGCAAGCCAACCTCGGCGATCAGATCGAGTTGTTAGGTTATGATCTGGATCGCACAGAAGCCAAACCGGGCGACACCCTGCACCTGATCCTGTACTGGCGCGCTACGAGCGAGATGGAGACGAGCTATACCGTGTTCACTCACCTGCTCGACGGCGGGGAGCAAATCCGTGGTCAGCAGGACAATCCGCCCCAACGCGGCACGTATCCGACCACGCTGTGGATGCCCGGTGAAGTTGTCGTCGATGAATACGACCTCGTCGTCAAGGCCGATGCGGCGGCGGGCACACACGTCATCGAGATTGGCATGTACGATCCGGCCGATCTGCGCCGCCTGCCGATTTTGGACGCCACCGGCGTCATCGGCGACCGGATTTTGCTCGGCGAAGTTGAGGTGGTTTTAGAATAAGCGGTTTTCCAAAACCTGGTTTTGGTGTACAATATGCCCACCAACATACCGTGTATCCGTTCGATTGAGAGGAGCTCAAGATGATCAAGGGACTGGCTGGCGCACAACTCTACACCGTGCGCCAATTTACGCAAACCATTGAAGGTGTCGCTGAAACGTTGAAAAAGGTGGCTGCCATCGGCTACAAGACGATCCAGATTTCGGCTTTTGGCCGCGACCTCGACCCCAAAGAGGTCGCCAAGCTGGTCGAGGACAACGGGCTGATCGTCGCCGCCACCCATCGTGGCTGGGGCGATTTCCTGAACAACCTCGACTATGAAATTGAGGTTCACAAGCTGTGGAAATGCGCGCACCCGGCCATCGGCGGGCTGCCCGGCGAATACCACACCCCCGACGGCCT
>JAFGEY010000260.1 GCA_016931365.1 Anaerolineae bacterium | reverse complement strand
TGCAAGACCTGATCCAGGTCCAGCGATTGGGTCAGCGAGGCGGTGAGCCGGGCCAGGGTTTCGGCCTCGCCGAGGCGGTGTTTGATGGTTTCACCCAAGCTGGCGTTTTCGATGGCGATCACGGCCTGATTGGCCATCGCTTGCATCAGTTCCATGTCCTGGTGTGTAAAGTCGCGCTGGGGCATATGATTGCACGCGGTGAGCGTGCCCAAGACGCGACCCTGGTCGAGCAAAGGGACGACGATAATAGCGCCGCAGTCGCCATCAACTCGCCTTTGGTTCACGCGTGCGCTCTCGCGCGGGTCGGGTATCATCGCTTTGGTTGACAGTGCCGGCTCTTGGTGACACGTCACCCAGCCAGTCAGGCCGTCCATCAGTTCATCGAAAGGAATGTTCGGCGATTCCCATGACAAGGTTCCACCCTGAATATCGTAAACGATTTGCTGCTTTTCCAGGTCAAAGGTGATCAAACGGACGCTGTCGGCCGGCAGGGCTTCGGCCATTCGCATAGTAAGCGTTTGCAGTTGATGTTTTAGATCATCAAACGAGTTGATTGCCTTGGCAACGTGATAGAGGGCTTCGCTGTGCCGGCGGGCTGTGCGTTCGGCCTCCAGGCTTCGGACTTTGCTCAGGGCCAACGCGACATGGTTGGCCGCCTGTTCGCAGTGGGCAATTTCGTCTGGAGTAAAGTGGTGCTGTGTCTTGAAGGCGATCATGGCTGCGCCCAACTTCTGACCGTCGGCGATGAGGGGTAAGCCAAGTTCCGAGCATACCGGAAACATTTCGGCCAGTCGCCGGCTGACGTAGGGGGTGTTGAGCACATCTTCGATGACCAGCGAATGCCCGGCCCGCAAGATCGATTCGGTCAGCGTGGGTTCGCCGGGGTGTGAGCGAATCGTTGCGTATCGCTCTCGCCATTCGTCGGAAGCCGCGCCGAGGACGATCGCTTGCGCTTGCTCATCCCACAGGGTTATATAACAATTGTCGGCATGGATGACCTCGCTCAGGCGATCGGCCAGGGTTTGCAGCATGATCTGCAAATCGGGCGTTCCGAGCGCGGCGCGGGTGATGTCGTTGAGCAGGGCGAGAAAGCGCTCGCGCTGTACAAGCTCGGAGGTGGTCCGATGCCGGCTCAACGTGGCGGCGACGGTGAGCACGAGTTCTTGTTTGTCAAATGGTTTGAGGATATAGCCAAAGGGATCGATATCTTGAGCGCGGTGGAGGGTATCCTGATCAGTATGTGCGGTGATCAGGACGATGGGAATTTCACCGTGCCGGCGGATCTCGCGCGCGGCCTGGATGCCGTCGAGTGCGCCTTTGAGCTGGACGTCCATCAAGATCAGGTCAGGCCGGGTTTCGGCGACGAGTTGAACGGCCTGTTCACCCGAACTGATCGGCCCACAGACCTCATAGCCTTGCGCTTTGAGCGCATTGCAGATGCACTGGGCGGTGATGCTTTCGTCTTCTACAACCAGAATTTTTGACTGGGGCATGGTGTAAACTCCTGCGACCAAATCCCCTGCGAGCGTGAAACTGGCGACTGCGCCCCGTATCACGGTCAATTGTACCAAAAAAGACGACACTAGACAAGTTGTGGCGTTGCAACGACTCTGATTACCTGCAAAAACTGCCTGACATTGGCTTGAATGTCAGGCAGTTTGTCTTTGAGTGTTCCCGGATGTGGCTACTGATTGGCCTTGGCGATGACGTTCATTTCGGGAATCAGAATAGAAGGAAGGCTAAAGCTGGCGTACACCCACTGTGTTTCCCGGCTGACCGCCTGAACATTTTGCAGCAGATCGTAGACGTTGCCGGCAATCGACACATCTTTGACCCGCCCGACGATCTCGCCCTTTTCAATTTTGAAGGCCAGTGAGACCGGGTTTGAGAATGCGCCCGAGACGACGTTGCCTTGGCCCAGCCCGAGCACATCTTCGACCAGCAGGCCTTCGTCGATCCCGGCGATGATCTCTTTGAGCGGTGTGTCTCCGGGCTGGAAAAGCAGGTTGGTCGGCGACGGGCTGGGTTGACTAAGCCGCCCGCGCGACCCATTTCCTGTCGATGTCGCTCCTGCTTGAGCGGCGGTTTTCAGGTCGTACAAGAATCCCTTGAGCACGCCATTCTCGACCAACACCGTGCGTTGATGGGGCATACCCTCATCGTCGTAGGGCGCACTGCCAAATCGACCATCAAGGGTGCCATCATCGACAATGGTGATTTTCTCGTCGAACAGCTTTTGCCCGATCTTGCCCTTCATCGGCGAGATCCCAGTGTAGACGTTTTTGCCATCAAGGCCCATCGTCAGCGGAAAACCAAGCACCAGTGCCCCTCGTGGTGAAAAGAGCACCGGCATACGCCCCGACTTGATCGTCTTGTTGGCGCCGGCCAGTTTGAGTTTTTTGCCCAGTTCGAGCACAGGAGCCAAATAATCGTCATCCCAGATAGTGGTGCCGATCACATCATAGATCATCAATACGTCATCGCCTTTGATGCGATTGATTCCGATCACCATCTGCATCGGAGAAGTCTTGATTGATACCTCGGTGCCGGTCTGGTTCTTGATAGTGTATTGCTGTACGCTACGTTCCAGTGTCACATCAACCAGTACATCGGCATCGATCTCGGTGAGCATATCGACAATTTCCTGTCCGATCTCGACCATGCGCGGGATCGGCAGATCAACGATGGTTTGATCATAGGTGACGACCTCTGGCCCGTTCTGCGGTGCAGGGAAGGACAGATCGATCGGGTCGCCATAAATGGCTGATTCGAGCGCGTTGGCGATCAGTTTTTCTCCGGCGCTCATATCGGTCGAGGAGGCAAAGCCCAATTTGCCATCCTTGATTACACGCACAGCCATTCCGGAGGTTTCTTCCACGGTGCTCGACTTGAGCCGGCTGGACTCATAGCCAACCTTGGTCGATTCGCCGTGAAATTCCATTACTTCAACTTGATCGACTTTCGACTTTAATGTGTTTAGAATATCCATGTTTTACTTTCCTCCAATCACGACGTTCTGGATGCGCACGTGCGGCGCGCCAAAGGTGACGGGCAGCCCGCCCTGGCCTTTGCCGCACATGCCGCCGGCCTGCGACCATTCAAAGTCGTTGCCGACCACATCGATGTTGTTCAGGGTGACGAACAGGTTGCCGGCCAAAATCACATCCTTGACCATCTCGGCGATTTGGCCGTCGCGGATCATATAGGCGTAGGCCGAGCTGAAAGAAAAGTTTTCCAGGGCTGTCTGGCCGCCGTACATATCGCAGGCGTAAATGCCGAGCTTGATCTCTTTAATCATGTCCGCAAACGAGGTGTCGCCGCCCTCGATGGCCGTGTTGGTCATGCGCACGATCGGTGGGTAGCGATACCCCGTGGCGCGGGCATTGCCGGTCGGTTTTTCGCCCATCCGCGCCGCCGTCTCGCGCGAGTGCAGCCGCCCGACCAGGATGCCCTTTTTGATCAGGTCGGCGCGGCCGGTAGGCATGCCCTCGTCGTCGTAGAGGTGTGTGCCGCGCAGGCCGGGGATCGAGCCGTCGTCAAAGACAGTCAGGATGTCCTTGCCAAAGCGCCGTCCCAGGGTCATCATTTCCTGGGCCTTGGGGTTTTCGTAGACAAAGTCGGATTCGGAGAGGTGGCCGAACGCTTCGTGGATGAACACGCCGGCCAGCCGGGGGTTGAGCACCACCGGGTATTGGCCGCCGATGACGCTTTCGGCCTTGAGCAGATCGACGGCGCGTTGGGCGGCTTGCCGGGCAGCTTTTTCTCGGCCAAGCACAAAGTCAAAGCCGTTTTGGCCGGAAAAGCCTTCTGTGGCCGTCTGCACGTTGTCACCGTCGCGCCCAATGGCTGCAAAACGCACCGTGACCATCGGGCGTTCCTCGCGGATCAGCGTGCCTTCCGAGCTGGCCAACGTCACCGTGCTAAAGGTGTCGCCATAGCTGCACATCGTATCGGTGATCTGGTCGCTGTGGCCGAGCAAGATGTCGTTGTACTTTTTGGCCAGTGCGACCTTGTCGGCCAGCGGCACCCGGCGAAAGTCGTGTTCCAGGGTCACGGTGATCTCGTCCTGCGACACCGGGATGTCGGCCAGCGGGATCGGCTCTTGGTTTTGCGCGACGCGCGCGCACTGGTAGGCCTGATCGACCTTGGTCGCCAGGTCGTCGAGGTTGTTAAAGGTAACCACGCCCCAGCCGCCTTTTTTGACCAGGCAGCGCACCACGCCGCCCGCATCGATGACCGCGCTGGCGTTTTCCAGATTTTTGCCGCGATAGGAGACTGAGGTCCCCTCGCGCTGCTCGACGCGGATTTCGGTGTAATCCGCTTTGCTGCTTTTTAATGCTGATTTGATTTTTTCATACATAAATAGCTCTCCTTAACAAAATTGACCGACGACTGCCGACCGCTGACCGACAGTGCTGCTCTACGGTCGTCGGTCGGTTGTCGGCAGTCATTTTACCATTGATTGGTGTGGACGCGCGCTGGATCATATTGCGTGCGCGGTTCTTTGTCCTCGTCGGGGCAGCCGATCGAGAGCAGGCTCAATACGCCGATGTTGTTGGGGATGTTCAAAATGTCGCGGGTGGCCTGCTCGCGCTCGTCGCGCCCGTAGCAGCCCAGCCACACCGCGCCCAGGCCCAGCCCGGCCACGGCGATGAGGATGTTTTCGGTGGCGGCGGTGCAGTCCTGCACCCACCAGTCCGAGGTGGCCGGGTCGCCGCACACGGCGATGGCCAACGCCGCGCCGGGCAGCATCTTGCCGTAGGGATAGGCGTCGGCCAGCGCTTGCAGTTTGGCCTTGTCTTGCACGACGATAAAATGCCACGGCTTTTTGTTCGACGCCGACGGCGCGGCCATCCCTGCCTCGAGCAGGCTGGCAATATCGGCCTCGCTGACCGGCTGGCCCGTATAGCGGCGGATGCTGCGCCGGGCAAAGATGATGTTCAATCGTTGATCCATTTTTTTGCTCCTTTGCAATAATTTATGATGCGTATTGCGTTCACGTTTGACGCTTTACTCGTCGATTTCTTCCACGCTCTTGATCTGCCCGCCGCGTTTGAGCAGTTCTTGTACCACCGGATCGTCCATCGCCTGCTGGCGGACATCCGGCGCTGGTGTTTCAGATGTGGTCCGAGTTTGTGGTGGCTGGCCCGCCGGGGTCGCTTGCTGCGTCGAAGCGACGGGGCCGGACTCAAAAGGGGGCGATGCTTCCCGTACGGCCGGAGGCGTGGATTCGTCGATGACCTGGATGCGGATGTAACAGGGTGTGCCCATCACGGCACTGATCGCTCGCTCGACTGTCTGTTTGTTCTTGTCCTTGCCAAGCTGTTCGGCATTGAAATTGTAGCCGGAACGATTGCGCGCGCCGGCAAAGCGCAAGACAACGCAGTTGTCATCTTGAACGTCAACGCTCAAAACAGAGTTGATCAAAGATGCTGTCGATTTGCTCTCTGTTCCAATGTGCTGCTTGATCTGCTCCCAGGCCTGCACGAGTTCCTGGGTGGAAATGGCGGCTTTGACGGCCGTCGGCGTGATGTGTTGAGACTGTCCTGCGGGTTGTTCCGATGCGGCGGCCTGTGGCGCGGTTTTGGTCGGCGCGGCAGGCCGTGTGCTGGTTGGTGTGGGGGTGATGGTTTGGCTCGCCGGAGCAGGCCTGGACGGCGCGGGCTGAGGCTGGGTTTGCGCGGCGACCGGGGCCGCATAAATGGGCTGTGCGGTCACCGCCGGTGGCGCGCCGGACAGCGCGGCCTCGACAAAGGCCAGTTCCAGGGCGATCTGGTTCTGATCGCTGCCGCGCAGGTCGAGCTGCGCCTGGTTGAACAGCTTGATCGCCTGCACCAGGTCGTGGGTGGTGAACTGCTGGGCCAGCGCGCGCAGGCTGGCCTGGGTCTGGGCATCGACCTCTTGTAAGCCTGTGTCGTCGCCAGCGCGCAGGAAGAGCAGCGCGCGCAAGGCGTCGATGACCTGTTGGGCAAACTGGCGCGTATCGACGCCCTGCTCGACAGCGCGGTGAATCGCGTTCAGGCCGTGGCCGATGGCGTGCGCCCCCAGGTGCGAAATCAGCTCATTGACCATTTGCGCGTCGCCCAGCCCGAGCACCTGGCTGGCCCGCTCGACGGTGATCAGCTCGTCGCCATAGGCGGTGAGTTGATCGAGCAGGCCGATCGCATCGCGCGCGCAGCCAGTCGATATGCGGGCGATAAAGCGCAGCGCGCCCTCTTCGATCTGCACGCCCTCCTGCTCGGCGATGTAGCCCAGACGGTGAACCATCGACGAGAGCGGAATGCGCCGGAAATCGAAGCGTTGACAGCGCGAGATGATCGTGGGCAGGATTTTGTGCGGCTCGGTGGTGGCCAGGATGAAAATGACGTGTTCGGGCGGCTCCTCCAGCGTCTTGAGCAGGGCGTTAAAGGCCGAGGTGGAGAGCATATGCACTTCGTCGATCACATAGACTTTGTAGCGGGCCTCGTTGGGCCGAAAGCCCACCTTTTCGCGGATCGCCTCGCGCACGTTGTCGACGCCGGTGTTGGAGGCCGCGTCCATTTCGATCAGGTCGAGCAGGCGGCCTTCATTGATCGCCGTGCAGATGTGACAGCGGTTGCAGGGGCGGTTGTTCAGGTCGGCATCGAGGCAGTTGACCGCCTTGGCCAGCAAGCGGGCCATCGTCGTCTTGCCGGTGCCGCGCGGCCCGGTGAACAGGTAGGCATGGCCGATGTGTTCGAGGCGAATCGCATTGTGCAGCGTCTGGGTGATGTGCTCCTGGCCGACCACGTCATCGAAACGCTGAGGCCGCCATTTGAGGTACAGTGCTTGAGAAGCCATAATTTTGTCCTGTTGGTTGAGGCAAGTCGATTGACATTCGGGTGCTCAGACCCTAGTGTACCATCGTTAGCAGATTTGGGCAAGAGAAAAAAGTCTGAATATCCTGAATTTGACAGAACATAAGCGACATATTATAATTCTCATAATTTCACCCGTGAACGTTTCCGTTTTCCCCAAGGTACTATAGGCCTCGGCTTTGATATGGCGAGTCAGCAGTATATGTTGATCTATATCTGTGGATTTCTAAAATATAGAAAGGAGTCCGCCTAAGCCAAACTTTTTCCCTGCCACAGTTGTTTGCTATTCACCCGTTTTGTTGCTGACTTGTTACAAGGAGGTAATGATGAGCACCGAAAAACTGTCACGTCGTGATTTTCTCCGCCTTTCCGCAGTGGCTGCCGCGGGCATTGCTGTTGCTGCCTGCGCCAAGACCGAACAAGCCACTACAGCCCCCGATGTCAAAACGCCAGAACCAACCAAAAAGACAGAAGAGGCGACACCTGTGCCGGCCGGCCCTTCGACCAAGCAAGCCCCGACGCTGCTGGAGCAGGTCAAGGCAGGCAAGTTGGCCGACCTCGACGAGCGGCTGACGGGCGAGCCGTCCGTGATCCAGCCGGTTGAAAAGATCGGTGTGTACGGCGGCGATATGCGCCTGGGCACGTTGGGCGTGGCCGATGGCGCGATCTTTTCGCGCTATACCGAGTATGAGAACCTGGCTGTCTGGAACCTGGAATGGACGGACGTCATCCCAGGCATCGCCAAGGGCTTTGAGGTCCAGGATGCGGGCAAGACCTTTGTCTTCCAACTGCGCAAGGGGATGAAATGGTCGGATGGCGAACCCTTTACCGCCGATGACTATCTCTATTGGTACGAAGAAGCGTCGAACAAAGAACTGAACCCCAACTTTTCCAACACCTGGAGCACAAAGGGCGGGCCGGTGGTCGTCACCAAGGAGGATGACTATACGATCAAGTGGACCTTTAGCGACCCGTACGGCCTCTTTTTGCAGCGCATGGCCACGCCGAGCGGCAGTGGCATGGCGCGTCCCAGGCACTGGCGGAAGGCGTTCTTCCCCGACTATGCGGACAAGACAGAGCTGGAGGCCAAGATCAAGGCTGCCGGCGTGACCTACTGGTACGAAGCCTACGGCGGCTGGACCGATCCGCGTCTCAACCCCGATCATCCGTGCATCTGGGCCTGGCACTATACCGGCAAGTTGGGCGACAGCCCGCAGTTCATCGGCGACCGCAATGCCTACTATTTCAAAACCGACCCCGATGGCAACCAGCTTCCGTACATCGACCGCCAGGTCTACACCGTGGCCGCCGATACCCAGGCGATCGTCATGATGGCCGTAGCCGGCGAGATCAGCTACCAGGGGCGGCACGTCGCCTCCCTCGCCAACAAGCCGCTCTTCCTGGACAATGCCGAAAAGGCCGACCTTCGCTTCATCGACAACATCGGTTCGGGCATGAACGACATGCTGCTTGGGCTGAACCTGACGCACAAGGATCCGGTGCTGGCCGAACTGTTCCAGAACAGGGATTTCCGCATTGCCCTCTCGCACGCCATCAACCGCCAGGAGATCATCGACGTGGTCGGCCTGGGGATCGGCCAGCCGTGGCAGGGCGCTCCGCTGTCCGAGTCGCCGCTTTACAATGAAACGTTGGCCAAGCAGTACACCGAGTATGACCCGGCCAAGGCGAACGAGATGCTGGATGTGATCTTGCCCAACAAGGACAGCGAAGGGTTTCGCTTGCGCCCGGATGGCGAATCGTTGGGCATCGTCGCCGAGGTGACAGCCGGCCAGCAAAACCGTATCGACTCGCTGGAGCTGATCAAAGGGTACTGGGCGGCGGTCGGCATCCGCATCGCCGTGCAGAGCGAAGACCGCTCGCTGTTCTACGAGCGCAAGAACGCCTGGGAGCACGATCTGTCGGTGTGGGGCGGCGACGGCGGCATGGACGTCGTCCTCGAGCCGCGCTGGTATTTCCCCTACACCAATGAGTCGCTCTACGCCGTGGGCTGGCAGCAGTGGTACAACACCCTTGGCAAAGAGGGCGTTGAGCCTCCCGAGGCGGCCAAGAAGCAGATGGCCTTGTACGACCAGCTCAAGACCACGCCCGGCACCGAAGCGCAGTATGAACTGATGAAAGAGATTTTGCAGATCGCCCAGGAGCAGTTCTGGGTGATGGGCACCTTCCGCGGTGGCCCCGGCTATGAGATCTGCAAGAACAAGTTCCGCAACGTGCCGGACCCCAACCTGGGCTCATGGCTTTACCCGAACCCGGGCCCGCAGAACCCCTGCCAGTATTACTGGGAGAGCTAGTTTTTGAACGTCGCAGGGGGCGAAGCAAATCGCTTCGCCCCCTGCCAAAGAGGAGACCCGGTATGTTCCAGTATATCCTGCAACGCTTTTTTCTCATGATCCCCACTCTGGTGATCATTTCGATCGTCTCGTTTGTCGTCATTCAATTGCCCCCCGGCGATTTTTTGACCACCTATGTCGCGCGCGTCGCCGAACAGGACGGGATGGTCGACGATGCGCTGGTGGCGGCGCTCAGACACCGCTATGGCCTGGATCAGCCGCAGCATATGCGTTATCTCAAATGGATCGGTAACATTTTGCGGGGCGAGTGGGGCCACTCGCTGGAATGGAACCGGCCGGTCAAAGAGTTGATCTTTGGCCGCATTGGTCTGACTTTTGTCATCTCTTTGTCGACGTTGCTCATGGGCTGGGTGATCGCCTTTCCCATCGGCATCTATTCGGCGGTTAAACAATATTCGATCGGTGACTATACCTTTACTGCGCTTTCGTTCATCGGTGTGGGCATCCCCGACTTTTTGCTGGCCCTGGTGTTTATGTACGTGGTATTTAAGCTGTTTAACTATAACGCCGCCGGCCTGTTTTCGACCCAATACCAGGAAGCGCCCTGGAGCTTGGGCAAATTGATCGATCTGCTCAAGCATCTATGGGTGCCCTTGTTGATCCTGGGCATCGGCGGCACGGCGGGGCTGATCCGCACCATGCGCGCCAACCTGCTCGACGAACTGGGCAAGCCTTATGTGACCACCGCCCGCGCCAAAGGGCTGAGTGAGCGCCGTGTGATTTTCAAATATCCGGTGCGCGTGGCGCTCAACCCCTTTGTCAGCACCGTGGGTTGGGCGCTGCCCGGCCTGATCTCGGGCACGACTATCGTGTCGATCGTCCTGGGCCTGCCCACCACCGGGCCGCTGCTGCTGCGCGCTCTGCAAGCGCAAGATATGTACCTGGCCGCGAGTTTTCTGCTGCTGTTGAGTACGCTGACCGTGCTCGGCACCTTTATTTCCGACGTTCTACTAGGTTGGTTGGACCCGCGCATCCGCTTGGGCCGGTGAATTTTCCCGTTCACTGCCGGTTTATCGCACTCGACAAGGAGTCACAGGTATGGCAATGGAAGAATTGGATACAGGAACAGCGCAGAATCCGGCTTTGCGGGGCGCGGTGATGCCGCGCGAACAAGAGCGCATTTACGTCGCTTCGCAGTGGCAGTTGATGCGCTGGCGGTTCAAAAAGCACAAGATGGCTGTGTTCGGCCTGATCGTGCTGGTCGTTTTGTACACGGTTGCCGTTTTCTGCGAATTTTTCGCGCCCTATGATCCGCTCAGATTCGATCCCAAGTTGATCTTTGTGCCGCCGCAGTCAATCCGCATCCGCGATGAGAACGGCTTGCGCTCGCCCTTTGTTTATGGCCTTCGGCAGCAGATCGATCCGGTCAGTTACCGTCGCACCTACACGGTCGATCCGACCAAGGCGTATGTGGTCAAGTTGTTCGCCAAAGGCGATCCGTACAAGTTGTGGGGACTTGTTCCGGGCGACATTCACCTCATTGGCACTCAGGACAACGGCGGGCCCCTGTACCTGATCGGCACCGACCGCATGGGACGCGATATCCTCTCGCGCCTGATCACCGGCTCGCGCGTCTCGCTGTCGATCGGACTGGTGGGCGTCTTTGTCAGCCTGATCCTGGGCATCGTCATCGGCGGCTTTTCCGGTTATTATGGCGGCGTTTTAGATATGCTTTCCCAGCGGCTGATCGAGTTTTTGCGCGGCGTGCCGCATCTGCCGCTGTGGATGGCCCTCAGCGCCGCCGTGCCGCCCTTCTGGCCGCCGCTTAAGGTCTATTTTGGCATCACCGTGGTGCTCTCGCTGATCGGTTGGACGGGGATGGCCCGCGTGGTGCGCTCTAAATTTCTGGCCCTGCGCGAAGAGGATTTTGTGATGGCCGCCAAACTGGCCGGCGCGAGCGAATTCCGCATTGTCATCCGGCATATGGTGCCCTCATTTCTCAGCCACATCATCGCCTCGGTGACGCTGGCGATTCCGGGTATGATCCTGGGTGAAACCTCGCTCAGTTTCATCGGTGTGGGCCTGCGTTCGCCAGTGGTCAGTTGGGGGGTGATGCTGCAAGAGGCGCAGCAGCTCAGTGCAGTGGCCCTCTCGCCCTGGCTGCTGGCGCCGGGAGCGACTATTGTCATAGCGGTGCTCTGTTTCAACTTTTTGGGAGATGGGTTGCGTGACGCCGCCGACCCGTATGCAAGGTAAGAGATCGATTGATACAGGATTGACAAGATTTTCAGGATGAGCAGAATCGGACGTTTGCTTTTAATGTGCACGAAATTTCGCAAATATCCTCTAAATCTTGTTCATCCTGTGGTTTATTCACAGATATTGAATTGGGGCGCAGGGTTTTGCCTGCGCTTTGTTTTTTGGGCCCGGGTGGGCCTGGAAGGAGAAAACAATGCTGGCTCGATATAACCCGGTGGATATCCAGCTCGGTCTGGAGAAAGCCTCTACTTTGCCGCCCTTCCCCCCGGCCGCCGATCGCGCGGCCTGGGCAGCCATACAAGTTGATCTGGGCCAATCGACGGTGTCCGAGATTTTAGCTCGGGCTGAGGATGCGGCCCAGACTCAGATTCCCACTCTGCCAGCGACGCTGTACCTGGAATACGCCCGCAACGGCCAGCGTGAGGGCTACCAGCAGCCAAGAAGCGAGCGGCGCGCGCTGCTCTGGCAGTTGGCCCTGGCCGAGTGCCTGGAGATGCAGGGTCGCTTTCTCGACCCGATCCTCAACCTGGCCTGGGCAATCTGCGAGGAGAGCAGTTGGGTTTTGCCCGCCCACCAAAGCGTGCTCGCCGACGTGACCCGCCCGGTGATCGATCTCGGCGCGGCGGCCACCGCACTTGAACTGGCCGAACTCGACCTGCTGCTCGGTCCACAGCTCGACCCAGCGCTGGCGGTGCGGATTCGCTACGAGGTCGACCGGCGCATTCTCACTCCCTACCTGACCCGCCACGATCACTGGTGGCTCTACAACACCCAGCGCCGCTCGGTCAATAACTGGACCGCCGTTTGCAACGCGGGCGTGGTCGGCGCGGCACTGTACCTGGAACCAGACCCGGCCCGGCTGGCCGAGATCGTCGCCCGCGCGCTGCGCTCGATGGATGATTACCTGGACACCTTTGATCCCGACGGTGGTTCGACCGAAGGGCCGGGTTATTGGAATTACGGCTTTGGCAGCTATGCGTTGTTCGCGCATTTGGTCGAGCACTTTACCGGCGGCGCGGTCGAACCCTGGGCCGACTCGCAGTTGCTCAAGATCGCCCGTTTTCCGCTGCGTACGCTGCTCGCGCCCGGCCTGTACGTCAACTTTTCGGATTGCGATCAGCACGTTACGCTCAACGCTGCGCTGCTCACCTATCTGGCCCGCCGTCTGGACATCTCCGACCTGGAACGGCTGGGGGCCGACCAGCCGCCGCATCGCTACCACCAGACGCTCAGTTGGGGCCTGCGCAGCCTGTTTTGGCAGCCCAAAGCCCAGGATCGGTTTATCCCCGCGGCGCACGACTGGTTCGGCGGGCAGATGTGGATGGTCGCCCGCGTCGATCCATCCGATCCCCAGGCGCTGGTGCTGGCGGCCAAAGGCGGCCACAACGGCGAGATGCACAACCAAAACGATGTGGGCAACATCATCGTCCACATAGGCGGCGAAACGTTGATCCCTGATATCGGCCGTGGGCGCTATACTCGCTTTTACTTTGGTCCGCAGCGTTACGAACATCTGGTCAATTCATCGCTAGGACACTCGTTGCCCGTGCCCAATGGTCAAGCACAATTGCCCGGCAGGGAACACGCCTCCACCTTGCTCGATCATCAAGCCATGCCGGATATCGATTTGCTCTCTATTGAACTGAAAGACGTCTATCCCGCCGCGGCCGACTTGGCCTCGCTGCGACGCATGGTGACGCTGCATCGCGCGGGGGCGGACAGTTGGATCGAGCTGGTTGACGCGGTGAGCTTTGCCACCCAGCCCGGTGTGCTGCAAAGCGTGCTGACCACTTTTGCCGGGGTCCAAGTCGGTGGCGAGGCGGTGTTGATCTGGGGTGAAAAGGCTGCGCTGCGTGTCCTTTTTGACCCCGCTGTCGTCATACCTTCGGTCGATCTGGCTAAAAATGTGGACTTGGGTGAGGGTTTGTGCGACGTGAACCGCGTGTTGTTCACACTCAAAACGCCTGCTCAAGAGACAGCGATTCACCTGCGGATCGTCCCCACCTGATTTTTCCACAACAAAGGACAACAGAATGTCAAAACCCAGACTTTCTATGAATATCAGTCCCGAGCCGAGCGACGATCAACTGCTGTTTGCCAAACAGCTTGGCGTCGATTGCGTCTATACCTGGGTCAGACCGGAGCAGCGCACGGTCGAGTTTTTGACGGCGCTGCGCCGCCGCGTCGAGTTGTATGGGTTGTGCCTGTACAACGTGGGCAACATGGATGTGGGCAAATCGGACAAGATTCACCTGGCCCTGCCGGGACGCGACGAGGTGATCGCCCAATTCCAGGATTTCGTCCGTGAGCTGGGCCAGGCGGGGATCGGTGTGACCACCTTTACCTGGGAGCCGACGCAGGTGTGGAGTTCCGTGCCAGGCGAAATTCGCGGCGCGCCAACCCGCCGCGTCGACCTCGCCGAGATGCGTCAGAGACCTTTTACTCACGGTCGGGCGTACTCGGAAGATGAAATCTGGGACCATTTCACCTATTTCATCCACAAAATGGTGCCGGTCTGCGAGGAGGCCGGTGTGCGGCTGGCCCTGCACCCCAACGATCCGCCGTCACCCTATCCGCTGGGCGGCATCCCTTGCCTGATTCACAGCATGACCGATTACCAGCGCGCCTTCGAGATCGCCAGTAGCCCGGCGCTGGGCATGGAATTTTGCTGCGGCTGCTGGCTGGAGGGCGGCCCCGGCTTTGGCGACCTGTTGGAGGGTATCCGCACCTTTCACGCCGACGACCGCATTTTGCTGGTGCATTTCCGCAACGTCAGCGATACGCTGCCCCATTTTGCAGAGACCTTTTTGGACAACGGTTATTTTGACATGTATCGCATTATGAAGCTGTTTTACGAGATTGGCTACAGCAACACGGTGACGCTGGATCACACGCCCAAATTCGCCGGTGAGTACGCCGCTGGCGGCGGCACGGCGTATGCGATCGGCTATCTGCGCGCGCTGATGCAGCGTGCGGAGAGTGAAACGGAAAACGTGATGCGTCAAACGTGAGGCATGACAATGCGAAACAAGTCTTTCTCAGCCTGACGTTTGACGAGTGACGTTTGTTGTGTTATGGAACACGTCGACAAAGGAGACAGAGTGATGGAACAAGACACTGCACCCGGCCCGCGCCTGAGCGACGCCGAGTTTTTCGCCAAAATTGACACCACTCACCCCGGATTGGAAGGTATTCTTCAAGCAGCCAAGCAAGAGGATTGGGCCGCCGCACGCCGCCTGTTTGCCGCCCAAGTGCGCCGCACGCTCCAGCCGGATCGATTTTTCAAGATCGAGCGCCCATTTCGCGGCACGCACTTTATGTACGAGGGCGAGACCGCCGAACAGGCCGCCGAGCGCATTCTGCGCGGCGAGTTGATCTCGTGCAGCACGCCGCACCAGTTCGGCGACACGGTCGACTGGTTCATCAATCCCACCTTTAACCAGTACAAAGAGTGGACCTGGCAGCTCAGCCGCCACCCGGAGTGGGGCATTCTGGCCGAGCGCTACCGCGGAACCGGCGACGAGCGCTTTGCCGCCGTCTTGGTGCGCTTTTTCACCAGTTGGGTGCGCCAGGCCGTGGTGCCTCAAAACGCCTCCGGCGGCGACACGCTGTGCTGGCGCACGATCGAGGCCGGCATCCGCATGGGCGGGGTGTGGCAGTGGGCGCTGCACAGCTTTTACCGCTCGCCACATTTCACCGACGACGTGCTGATCGACTGGTTCAAATCGGTGTGGGAACACGGCTGGCGGCTGCGCTATTTTCACCGCACCGGCAACTGGCTGATCATGGAGATGAACGGCCTGGCCCAGATCGGCATTCTCTACGCACAGTTCAAGGATGCTCCGGCGTGGAAGACGTATGCCTTTGAGCGGTTGGTCGAGGAACTGGACGCCCAGGTTTACCCCGACGGCTGGCAGGTCGAACTCAGCACCGGCTATCACCAGGTGGACATCCGCAACTACCAATGGCTGATCGACGTGTGCCGCGCCTACGACGAGCCAATACCCGCCGCCTTTGACGAGGGTATGGCGCGCATGCACGCGGTCAATGTGCTGATGATGATGCCCGATGGCCGTCTGCCGGACGTGAACGACGGCGGCTGGCACGCGGTGGCCCCGTTGATGCAAGAGGCCGCCCGCGATTATCCTGACCACGCCGGGTTTCGCTGGGCGGCGAGTGGGGGAGCGGCGGGCGCGCCGCCAGAAACCGTCTCGCACCTGTTTGCCCACGCCGGCTATGCCGTGATGCGCAGTGGCTGGGAAAAAGACGCGCTGTGGGCCTTGTTCGATGGCGGACCGTTCGGCTATGGGCACCAACACGAGGACAAGCTCAATCTGCTCGTCCACGCCTACGGTCGCTTGCTGCTCACCGAGGGCGGCAATTACGCCTATGACGCCTCCGAGATGCGCCGTTATGTGCTGTCGACGCGGGCGCACAACACCGTGCGTGTCGATGGGCAGGATCAGAACCGCCGCCTTAACTATTCACGCGAGGCCTTTGACGTGACCGCGCTCGCCAGCCTTGTGTGGAAAACCACGCCGCAATACGATGTCGCCGAAGCGACTTACGACGAAGGCTATGGGCCGGGGGCCGCGCGCACGGTCGCCCACACGCGCAAGGTGATTTTCCTCAAGCAGGGCGCGGCCGGCCCATGCTGGATCGTCGTTGACCGCTTTGCGCCGGCCGACGATCTCGCCCATACCTATCAACTGCTGTGGCATTTCGAGAGCGACTGCGTCAAAAGCGACGGCATTCTTGCGTATAGCGAAGATGCGGACACACCCAACCTGACCATCCTCCCCGCCGCACAAAAAGAACTGCGGCTGTCGCTGATCAGTGGGGCAGATGCTCCCGAATGGCAGGGTTGGAAGGCGATCAAGAACCACCAGCAGGGCGAGTATGCTCCTGCGCCGACGGTGGTGTACGAGTGGACCGCGCGTGCGTCGACGCGTCGCGCCGGGATGGCGCGACTGGTCACGGTGTTGTATCCGACGAGAGCAGGTGAGAGTTGCCCGCTGCGCGCGGTGACGGCCTCGTCCGACCCTGGCGCAACGACCATCCAGCTCGAACTGATCAACGGTTCCATCGTCGAAATCGATGAGGTGCATTACGCTTGATGACGTTTGACGCAATATGTCCCACTCTGTTATCTCATTTTTGAAAATTAAAGGAGTTTAAACAATGTCTTCAGTCAAAATTACCATTGTCGGTGCAGGAAGTGTGGTCTTTTCGCTGGCCCTGGTCAAGGATGTCTGCCTGACCGAGGGCCTCAAGGACAGCCATGTCTGTTTTATGGACATCAACGAGGAGCGCCTCGACGTGGTTTACCAGTTGGCCCGGCGCTATGCTGAGGATCTGGGCGCGGCGCTCACCTTTTCCAAAACGCTGGATCGCATGGAGGCCTTGCAGGGCGCCGATTTTGTGATCAACACGGCAACCGTTACCCACAACGAGTACTTTATGAAGCGCCGCCGTGAGATGCTGGACGGGTTCGGTTATTTTTACGGCGGGGCGGGGATGCCGGAATATCACAATCTGCAAGTGATGCTTGACGTGGCCAAAGATATGGAAAAAGCCTGCCCGCAGGCGTGGATTCTGCTCGCCGGCAACCCGGTTTTCGACGGCACCACCTTGATGAGCCGCGAGACGGGCATCAAGGTCTGCGGCCTCTGCCACGGCCATTACGGCTACCGGCATGTCGCGCGCACCATCGGCCTCGACCCGGACAGAGTCACCTGGCAGGCTCCCGGCCTCAACCACAACATCTGGCTGACTCATTTCTACTATGAAGGCCAGGACGCCTATCCCATCCTCGACAAGTGGATCGCCGACAACATCGAGCAGTACTGGGCCGACCACGCCGAAACGGGCATTTCGGCCCAATGGTCGCCTTCAGCGATTATGCAGTACAAGATGTACGGCCTGTTTCCCATCGGCGACACGCCGCGCCAGGGTGGGTGGTGGTTTCACACCGACCTGGAGACCAAAGGCCGCTGGTACGGGCGGGGCGGCGGCGGTGACACACCGGAGGGGCGCGACCGCATCTTGAGAGAAAAAGATGAAAAATACGCACAGATGAGGGCGGCGGCCTACGACGCCAATGTGCGCCCGATCGACCTCTTTGGCCGCGAGCGGACCAGCGAGCAGCACATTTCGATCATCGACGCGCTGGTCAACGACAACGAGTACCGCGCCCAGGTCAATGTGATGAACAACGGCGCGCTGCCCGGCCTGCCCGACAACGTCGCCGTGGAAGTGCCGGCTCTGGTCAACAAGATGGGCGTTCAGCCGCTGCGGGTGACCCCTTTGCCCAAAAAGATCATGCTCGAGTGCATCTATCCCAACTGGCTGCGCATGGAGCGGACGCTCGAAGCGCTGCTCAGCGGCGACAAGTCGATGATGTTGTACGGCGTGCTTGAAAGCCATCAGACGACCTCTTTTGATCAAGCCAGGGCCACGCTGGAAGCGCTGTTCGCCATAGAACCCAACGAGCCGATGGCCTACATCGAAGACATCAACGACCATTACCACTGGCCCAAGAACTGGAATTTGCCAGGCTAAAGCCGATACCTGTGAGCGAATCCAATTTGGACAGGATGAACAAGATTGACAGGATTATTTTTTAACACGTATGTTATCGCTATATTTACCAGATACCCTTTGAATCCTGTTCATCCTGTCAATCCTGTCGAAATCCAGATTTCATTCACGGGTATTGGGGCTAAAGCCAGTTCGGGTGTCAAACGTCAAGCGTCAGGTGTAGAACCACGAACCGGGTCCTACCAGGCCTGACGTTTGACGCATTACAATAGAAATTGAGCGCCAGATGAATATACCTGCAATCGCAACAGAACGACTTGTCCTGCGTCCATTTACAATGGACGACGTCGATCCGCTGCACGAGATTGTCCAGCAGCCGGACATTATGCGGTACTTTCCGCCGCAGCCGCGCCCGGCCAACCCGCCGCTGCGCGAGGCGATCGAGCGGCTGATCAACGGTCAACTCAAAGATTGGGAGAGAAACGGCTATGCCTGGTGGGCGGTCGAGCTCAAGGATAAACTGAGGCTGTTGGGCTGGTGCGGGCTGGGCTATCTGTCCGAAACCGACGAGACTGAGGTTGCCTACCTACTGCGTCAAGAGGTCTGGGGCCAGGGGCTGGCGACTGAAGCCGCCAAAGCGTCGCTGGCGTGGGGGTTCCAGACCTTTCAATTCGACGCGATCATCGGTCTCATCCATCCCGACAACATAGCTTCGCAACGCGTGCTCGAAAAGTGTGGTTTGACCTTTGTCGAACGCAAGGACTATTTTGGGATGGAATGCTGCCGCTATGTCCTCTATCGACTCCAGACCGCCGACAGCCGATCGCGGGCAGCTATCGAGGAAAAATGAGATGGAACGATCCCGGCTGATCATTCACCCTGCACCGCCCTTTCACTTTGGTTTTACTGCTTACTCGCATGGCTGGGTAGTGCTTGCCCCCAACGCCTGGGACGATGAACATAAGGCGGTGTGTCGCGTGCAGCACCTGGGCAGCGGGCAAGTCGTGCGGTTGTATGTGACCGGCTCGATGTCAGTCGACGAGCCGTGTATCGCCATTGAGGTCGACCATATACAGCCGTTCACCAAGGTCGATCGGGCCGAAATTCTTGTCGCGGTACGTCATATGTTTCGCGTCGACGAGGATTTGGGTGAATTCTACGCTTTGTGCATAGAGCGCGGCGGTCGATGGGCCAAGTTAGCCGGCGGGCTGGGGCGGCTGCTCCGCTCGCCGACCCTCTTTGAAGACATGGTCAAAACCATTTGCACGACCAACATCCAGTGGGGTGGCACCAAGCGGATGGTGCGCGAAGTGGTCGAGGCGTTTGGTGAATCTTTTCCTGGCGATCCCTCGCTGAAGGCTTTTCCTACCCCAGAGTCGATTGCCTCTGTGTCAGAAGAAACTTTTGTTGATGCCGTTCGCCTGGGCTATCGCGGTCCATTTGTGTATGAACTGGCCGTGCATGTGGCATCCGGTGACCTCGACCTGGATGCCTTTTGGGATGCCGACATTTCGACTGCTGACCTGAAAAAGCGGTTGCTGAAGATCAAGGGGGTGGGTAATTACGCCGCGGCAACGCTGCTGATGATCCTCGGTCGCTACGACGAACTGGCTGTCGACACGGTGTTCCGCCAGTTTGTGAGCAAAAAGTATTTTGACAGTGGTCGTCCAACCGACGGTGAGGCGCGCGCCGTTTACGACGTGTGGGACAGGTGGAAATACCTTGCTTACTGGTTTGATATCTGGGAAGGGTTCGAGGAAAAACTCTAGGAGATGACCAATGCTACCGACAGTTGATTTTTGCGGCCTAACTGTGACGCGGCTGATCATCGGCGCGAATCCATTCGGCGGGTTCAGCCACCAAAATCCAGAGCGCGACCGGGAGATGGCGACCTACCATACGCCAACGCGGATCAAGGAAACCTGGGCGCGGGCCTGGGCCGCCGGGATCAACACCATGATCACCAACAACGAAACCCCGCACGTGATCCAGACCACCGCCGAATACCTGGTCGAAGGCGGACCGTTGCAGTGGATTGCCCAGATCAACGGCCGCAACTATCCCGACATGCAAGCTGCCATCGACCGGGCAATCGAGATTGGCTGCCCGGCCGCCTACCTGCACGGCGGCCTGGTCGACAATCTCTACACCTCAGGCGACGCGGCGTCGTTGCGCGAGTACATCCGCTACGGGCAGTCGCTGGGCATCCCGATGGGCGTCGCCGGGCACAAGCCCGAGGTGCACGACTGGGTGAACGGCCTCGATCTGGTCGATTTTCACGCCGTGTGTTTTTTCAACTGCGGCAGCCTGCACGACGGCAGAGGGCACAGATTCAAACTGGCCGATGTTTTTCCGGCCGTGCGGTGCATTCAGCGTTTGGAAAAGCCGTGCATCGGCTACAAGATTATGGGCGCGGGGCGTATCGATCCGTTGCTGGCCTTCGAGTTTGCCTTTGAGAACATCAAGCCAACGGACGTGGTCAACGTGGGCATGCATCGCGGCGACAAGGACGGTATGGTTGAGGAAAATGCTGCGCTTGTGCGCGACATTCTTGGTCCATCACCTGCGCCGTGGCAATGAAAGCGCACTTTTTTGGCCGCGAGTGGAATCAACACCTCGTGGGGCGCGGCGCGATAGAGCCGGCTGGGCAAGTCGAGCGAGATGGGCAGTCGATCTATTTTGTGAATGTGGATACCATGTCCAGACAAGTGACCAATGCCCAGATCGACGACTATCAAGGCTTGCCGCGCCAGCGTTTTCTATGGCGTCCGCCGCTCGTCTTGACCGTGCACGCGCGCTTTTCACATCCGCCGGGTTCGTTGAGCGGTACGGCGGGGTTTGGTTTCTGGAACGACCCCTTTATGATGACCGGCCTGCGCCTGCCCACGCTGCCGCGCGCGATCTGGTTCTTTTACGCTTCGCCGCCGTCGGATATGCGCCTGGCCCTTGACGTGCCCGGCCGCGACTGGAAAGCAGCTACGGTCGACGCGCTGCGGCTGCCTTTCTTTTTGCTGGCTCCCTTTGCACCGCTGGCCATGCTGTTGGTGAACCTTCGCCCGCTTTATCGCGCGTTGTGGCCGCGCTACCAGCGGTCGATGGGCGTGCGCGAGGCAGCGGTCGATGTGGACATGACAGGCTGGCACACCTATGTCATCGAGTGGGGAAATCAAGAGTCGCAGTTTTTGGTTGACGGCGAGGCCGTTTTGAAGAATGCTCCATCGCCGCGTGGGCCGCTCGGCTTTGTGCTCTGGCTGGACAACCAATACCTGGTCGCCACGCCGTGGGGGCGGTTTCGCTACGGCTGGCTTGGTGCGCCGGGCCGGCAGTGGATGGAAGTAGATGATTTGAAAATCAAGGAAGGTTGATGAAAACAGTCTATCTGTTACGGCACGCCAAATCCAAGCAAGACCCATCTTACGAAACCGACTTTGAACGACCGCTCGCTAAACGAGGCAAGAGCGATGCCGACGATCTGGGCGTGTGGCTGCGGGAAAACGATCTCACGCCTGACCTGATTATCAGTTCCCCGGCCAAACGCGCCCGGCAGACCATCGAGCACTGCGTTGAGGCTGGTGACCTGATGTGCGAGGTGCGCTACACCCAGTCGCTCTATGCCAATGGCGAGCAGGCCTACCTGGAAGCAGTTGTCGCACTGGACGATACGGTGGGATCGGTGATGCTGGTCGGGCACAACCCGGACATCTCGCTAGCCGTCGAGTGGCTGAGTGGCGCTTACCACCGCATGCCCACCTGCGCCCTGGCGCGCGTCGATCTGCCCATTGTGCAGTGGTCGCAGTTGGAAACAAAAACGGGCGCACTGATCCAGGTTAGAGTGCCCGAAGAATAAAGAGACCTCGGAGGTTTTCAAAACCTCCGAGGTCTGCCGTCTTTATCCTTCTTGCATTTGCGGATCGAGAGCATCGCGCAGGCCATCGCCAAGCAGATTAAAACCCAGTACGCTGAACATAATCGCGATACCGGGGAAAAAGACCAGATGTGGCGATTGTCTCAAAAAAGGCACGCCGTCGCTGATCATTGCCCCCCATTCGGGCGCGGGCGGCTGCGCGCCCAGCCCCAAAAAACCCAGGGCCGCTGCGGTGAGGATGGCGCCGCCGATGCCCAGCGTGGCCGAGACAATGATCGGCGCCACACTGTTGGGAAAGACGTGGTAGAAAATAATCCGCAGGCTACGCACGCCAACCATCCGGGCCGCTTCGACGTATTCGCGCTCACGAATGGACAAGACCATCGAACGCACCAGGCGCGCATAGCCGGGAATGCCCACCACACTGATGGCGATCACCGTGTTGAACAGTCCCGTCCCGCGCACGGCAACGATGGCAATGGCCAGCAGCATAGACGGGAATGCCATCAAAATGTCCATCAGTCGCATGATGACCATGTCCGTCGCTCCGCCAAAGTAACCGCTCACCAGCCCTAAAACAGTGCCGATGCTTCCTGCGGAGAGCACGGCCACCATGCCCACACTGAGCGAAAGCCTCGCGCCGTGCATAATCCGCCGAAAAATATCTCGTCCAAGCCGGTCGGTGCCAAAAATGTGCTGCGCCGACGGTACTTGGCGCGCAATGGCTAGGTCAGAATCAACTTTGGGATTGTACGGATCGACGAGTGGCGTCAGGACAGCGGCCAAGATGATGATGCCAACAACGACCATCCCAATGCGCGCTGTAATGCTGTAGCGCATACGCCGCCAGGCATCGCGCCACAGGCTGCGCGGTTTTCTCTTTAGCAGGGGCAGATCAAAATCTTGCGTCGGTTTGGTCACGAACAGGTTCTCCTTGCAGATGGCGCCTATCCCGTCAGATGTATGCAATCCGCATTCAGTTTCGCTTGATTCGGGTTAGGTTAATTATAGTGGATGCGCGGATCGATGAATGCATACAAGACGTCGACCGCGAGGTTGACAAACACATAGATCGTTGCGCTGACCAGGACGCTGCCCTGGACAATCGGATAGTCGCGGCTGAGAATGGCGCGGTAAGTCCAGGTGCCCATGCCCGGCCAGGAAAAGACTGTCTCGGTCAAAATGGCCCCACCCAACAGGCCGCCCAACTGCCCGCCGATCACCGTCACCACAGGAAGCAGGGCATTTTTGAGTGTATGGCGCACCACGACCGCTTTTTCGGCCAACCCCTTGGCCCAGGCAGTGCGCACATAGTCCTGGCGCAAGACTTCCAGCATACTGGCACGGGTAATCCGTGCTAGGCCGGGCATAATGACGGTGCTCAAAACAAACACGGGCAAAATCATGTGCCAGAGCGCATTGAAAAAGGCATAGAGATCGCCGGCCAGCAGCGTGTCGATGAGCATAAACCCGGTCACGCGCTCGATATAGAGGGCAACATCCAGGCGTGCGCTGGGCGGCAAGATATTGATGTTGACCGCCAGCGCATAGATGAGGATGAGGGCCAGCCAAAAGATGGGCATAGACACGCCCACCAATGCGCCAATCATGCCCAGGACATCGAACCACGAGTTGCGCCGGATGGCCGAAAGGACCCCCACCGTGATGCCGATCGACACGCCCACGGCCATTGCACCAATGACCATTTCGACCGTGGCCGGGAAGCGGTAGGCCAGCTCAAATGTGACCTCGGTGTGGTTGATGATCGACTGGCCCAGGTTGCCCCGGAGTAGTTGGGCCATGTATTTGAAATACTGGATGTGCAGGGGGGCGTTCAGCCCCAATTGTTCGCGTACGCGTTCGATGTCTTTTACACTGGCCTTGTCGCCCAGCATCGTGATCACCGGGTCGCCGGGAATGAGGCGGATCAGAAAAAAGACCAGTATCGTGATCCCTAGAAGCACGGGAATTAACCCTAAAATACGTCGAATGATGTATACTGTCAAATTGGCTGCTCCATTAGGCAGGTTCACAAACAAAAAGTGCCAGGCAACGCGAGCACATCCGTGTGCCTGGCACTCCATTCATCGCTCGGGTTCAGTGCAAACGGCCGTCCTATCCCGAATGAATCGGAACTGGTGGGCCGCTCGAAAAGATACTTGCCCAGGCAATGGTTTTCATTGCCCGGCGATGGTTTCCATTGCCAAGCAACGATCCTGGGGGATAGGCACTGAATCCCTCAATTACTTGGTCTCTTCGACCCAGAGCTTTTCGTACCAGGAGCGAAAAACCACCGGCTCGTAGCCCTGAACGTTGGTGCGAAAGAACGTGCGTCCGGCTACCCAGGCTACGGGCAGGCGCGGCATTTCGTCGTGAACGATTTGTTCAGCTTGTTGGTAAATCTTTTCGCGCTTGGCGACGTCCGGCTCTTTGGCCCCATCGATCAGCAACTGGGCCAAGTCGTCGTTGGCATAGCAGTCTTCAGCTTTGGGCTCGCCGATCGGGTGGACAAAGTGCCAGCCGATATAGTTGTCCGGGTCACCATTGTCGGAACCCCAGCCCAACATCCACATGGGGAACTTGCCCTCGTTGCGGTGTTCCAGGTACGCGCCCCAGTCTTCGGTCTTGAGCTCAACCTCAATACCCACTTTGGCCAGATCGACAGCGATGGCTTCGGCGATGGACTTGGAGTCGGGAAAGTACCCGCGAATGACCGGGATATACCAGAACTCGGTTTTAAAGCCGTTGGGGAAGCCCGCTGCGGTCAGCAATTCCTTGGCTTTTTCAGGATTGTACTCGATTGCGGGCAGGTTGGGGTTGCTGCCCAGGATCGCCGGCGGCTGGAAGCCGGTGGCCAGGGCGTCCTGCTCGGTATAAAAGGTATCGATGAGGGCCTGGCGGTTGATCGCGTGAGCGATAGCCAAGCGGACTTGGGGATCATCGAATGGCTCGGTGCATTGCTGGAAGGCGATGTACCCGGTGCTCATAGCCGGCTGGGTATAGTCGGCGATATTAGGGTCGGCCTCTGCCGTGGGCATATCGGTCTGCGCCAGGTCGGCCTGATGCACGGTGCCGGCCAGTAGTTCGGCCAGACGCGCCGAGTTGTCGGGGATCGAGCGGAAGATCAGGCGGTCCAGTTTTGGCCCGTCGCCCCACCAATCGGGGTTGCGCTCCAGCACGATCTTGTCATCGGGCACCCACTCGACGAACTTGAACGGCCCGGTGCCCACTGCTGTGCCCGCCGGCGTGCCGTACTTGTCGCCTTGCGCCTTGACCGCCGTGGGGCTGGCAATGCCGAACGTGGCCAGCGGAAGCTTGTACAATACGACCGCCGAAGGGTTGGCCAGAGTGAACTGGAAAGTATACTCGTCGACGACTTTGGCCTCGACAATGGCATAATCCTCGCCGAACTCGTGCGTATAGTACTCGAACGTGCGGCCAAACCTCCACTCATTGTTCTCATCGCGCCAGCGGTCAAAATTCCACTTGACTGCTTCGGCGTCACACGGCGTTCCGTCGTGGAACTTGACGCCTTTGCGCAGTTTAAAGGTCCAGGTTTTGCCGTCGGCGCTTTCCCACGACTCAGCCAGCCAGGGGATCACTTTGGTGCTGGTGCCTTCCAGCTTGACCAGGGTATCAAGGATTTCACCGCCAACGCGCCAGGACTCGCCGTCAGTTACCGTAGCCAGGTCCAGGCTGACCGAGTCGCCGCCGCGACCGACGATCAGCGTGCCGCCGCCACCCCCCGTGTCTTTGGGTTTGCATCCCGCAATCGAGAGGGTGGCAATGACAACAATCGCTAAAATAGCCATAAACCATTTGTGCTTGAACATTGTTCAATCCTCCTTTGTGAAAAAAAACAGAAATCAGCGATGGAACGAATATGTATCTGGGGAACCTCCTTTCGTTTTTGCAGAACGGGCCAACCAATGGTGCGTGCTTTTTGATATCTTGCAAGAATGACTAGCTGACGAAGGGATGTAAAATGGATGGAACTGGGATTCAATTATGGTAAATGGAGAATTAGATTATATTGTAACACAGAAGAATGATGTTGTCAAAAGAATGTTCATTCTTGTGCACCTGCTGACGTCGAATCTATTTTGTGCCATAACCGAACTTGTTAGCTGTTCTCTTTCCGTGTATAATAACCACAGAAGGATTGCATCAAACCACTTTGAGGAGAGGCTCAATGAAGCATCTGATTTGCTTGGCCGATCTCAGCCTGGATGAGATCTGGCATATCTTGAACACCGCGCGCGATTTGAAAGCCGAGTGGCAAGCGGGGGGCAACAAGCCGATTCTGGCGGGCAAGGCATTGGCGATGATCTTTGAAAAACCCAGCCTGCGCACCCGCGTCTCCTTTGAGATGGCGATGGTGCATCTAGGCGGCCACGCGATCTATTTATCGCCGCAAGAGATCGGCTTGGGCAAGCGCGAGAGCGTGCCCGATGTGGCGCGTGTGCTTTCCGGGATGGTGCAGGGCATTGAGGCGCGCGTCTTTGCCCACCGCAACGTCGAACTGTTGGCCCAGTATGCCACCGTGCCGGTGATCAACGGCCTGTCCGATTTCAGCCATCCCTGCCAGGCTCTGGGCGACGTATTGACGCTGTGGGAAAAGCGGGGCGAGGTCAAAGGGCAAAAGCTCGTTTTTGTCGGCGACGGCAACAATGTCGCCAACTCGCTGCTCTTTATCGGCGGCAAGTTGGGGATGCACGTCACCGTCGCCACGCCGGCCGGGTATGAACCCCATCCTGCGGCAGTTCGTCTGGCGTTGGAAGCGGCCAGGAAAAGCGGCGCACAGATTGAGGTGTTGAACGATCCGATCATGGCCGTCCAGGGCGCCGATGTGGTCTATACCGACGTATGGGCCAGTATGGGTCAGGAGTCTGAGGCCGAAACGCGGAAAAAGGACTTTGCCGCGTTTCAAGTCAATGGTGCATTGATGGCCCACGCCAGGGACGACGCCCTGTTTATGCACTGCTTGCCGGCGCATCGCGGCGAAGAAGTTACTGACGAGGTCACCGACTCGCCCAATTCGGTCATTTTTGACGAGGCCGAAAACCGCCTGCACGCGCAGAAAGCGGTTTTGGCGCTTTTGATGGGATAGGGAGGTTTAGCGTGGCAGGCAATCGGCGGGCTTATGATGCGGCGATGAAACGCGCTGCCAGCCTGGCTATGGAGCGCAAATGGTCCAAGGCAATTGAAGAATATGACAAAGCGCTTGCCGAGTTTCCTCAAGATGTCGCTGTCCTGACCGGCGTAGGGCTGGCTTATGTCGAGACCAAGCAGTTGGAAAAGGCTCTCCAGGTCTACAAAGAGGCGGCCAATCTTAACACCGAAAATCCCGACGTGATCCAACGCGTTGGTTTTGTCTACGAGCGGCTGGCCCAATTGACCGAGGCCGCGCGGGCCTATGTGCTGGCCGGCGAGGCCGCCGTGCGCATGCGCGACGTTGCCCAGGCTATCGAACTGTGGCGCAAGGCGTGCGTGCTGGCCCCGCAAAACCTGGAAGCGCATCGCAACCTCGTGCGCGCCTATCAGGGACAAAGTCAGAATTCCAGGGCCGCGTGGCATTATTTGATTATGGCCCGTATTCTGGCTCGACAGGCCAAGTTCGATGAGGCCACTGATTGTGCAACCGATGCCATCCGGCTTGACCCGCGCAATGCGGAAGCCGAAGGCGTGCTGGAAGCGCTTCAGCGCGGCCTGCCCTTGCCCGAAGGTCCCACGGCCCGCTTGCAACCCGACGCCGAGGGCAAACGTTCGCTGGACAGCTTTGTCGTTTTTGAGGACATCGAAATCGCCGGGACAAAGCTGCTCGAAGAGGGCGAGCGCGTTTCACCGGCCGATTTGGTGCTCAAACACGCGCTGGCGCAGATGGCCGAGGCGCTTTTTTCGGACGATCTCGAACCCTCCAAGATGCAGGTGTTTATGCTGCTTGGGCAAGCCGCCGACTACCAGGCGCGCGGATTGGCCGACCAGGCCATGGATGCCTATCAGGCCGCCATTGAGATGGGCGCCGATTCGGCAGCCGTGCGGTTCAGCCTGGGCATTTTGTATCAGGAACAGCAGGACTTTGCGCGGGCCATCGAGCACCTCAATCACGCCCTGTCCGATCCCGAGTTGTCCCTGGGCGTCAACTTTGCGATCGGCGAATGCTACCTGCGCTGGGGTCAGGCTTCCAAGGCATTACGTTACCTGCTCGAAGCTTTAAAGTTCTTGGATGCACAGACGGTGCGTCCAAGTCAGATGGATGATCTAAATGTTGCTTATGATCAACTTGTGCAAGAATATACCGCGCCTCGTGCCAAGCCATCGAACAACGGTGCGCCGACCGCCGAATCTTTTGCTCGTTCGATTGTCGATTTTTTGAGCAGCAAGGGCTGGAACGAGCGGCTGATGCAAGCGCGCGACCAGATGGACAACCTCTCTCAAGAGGGTGTGATGATCCTGGGTGAACTGCTGGTCGAGCCGGAGGCACACGTGGCGATGGCAGCGATGGCGCACGTGCACGAATACGTCCAATCTAATATGCTCTTTACGGCTATCGAAGAGTGCCTGTCGGCCATTCGTGAGTCGCCTTATTATCTGCCCTTGCACTTGAGCCTGGCCGAATTGCTGGTCACCGAAGATCGCCCGCAGGATGCGGCATTCAAGTATGCGATGGTCGCTCAGACCTACCAGGCGCGCGATGACACATTCCGGGCCATTGACGCGTACCGCAAGGCGCTCAATATAGCGCCAATGGATGTATCCCTGCGCGAGCGGTTGATTGCCTTGTTGGTTGATGCTCGTCAGTTCGATCAGGCCATTGAGCAGCACATGGCGATGGCCGACGCTTACTATCAGTTGGCCCAGGTCGACCAGTCGATCGGGCAATATAACCAGGCACTCAAGTACGCATCTCAGGGCGATCCGTCACGCAACTGGGAGACCAATATTCTACACCGCATCGGCGACATTTATGTTCAGCGTGTCGACTGGCGACAGGCGATTCGCATGTATCAACGGATCAAACACGTCGATCCTGACGACGAAAAGGCGCGCACGCTGTTAGTTGATCTGTTTATCAAACTCGGGCAACGCACCCAGGCACTTCAAGAAGTGGACGAGATGGCAGAGTTCTATCTGGGGACCAAACAGCCCGGCAAGCTGGCTGGGGCGGCCAAGTCGATCGCTGCTATGCATTCCGATGATCTGACCCTGCGCATGCGCCTGGCCAAGATTTACCTCGATATGCGCAGCAAACAGGAGGCGATCGCCGAACTGGATGCGGTTGGCAAGCTTCAACTGAACCAGGGCAAAACTGAGGATGCTGTTCGCACCATTCAAGCGATCATTCGTCTGGGGCCGGATCGGGTCGAGCAATATCAGCGATTGTTGGCAGACCTGAAGCGGGGCTGATCATAGCTGACTCTCCGGCAAGTAAACATTTGTCTTGGATGCAGAATGTGTGCGGCCCACATATTCTGCATCTTGTGTGTAATTGCTCACCTTCCCGGAAGTTCTGGTGGTTTTTGCGCGAAAATTTGCACCCTGAATGGATGTCCAATTACGTCAATATGTCGAGAGATAACCTCCGGGAAGGTAGGTTGAGCAGTTACTTGTAATCGCTTTTATCAGTGCGGGGGCGAGGAGAAACGGGGTGCTAGACCTGAGTTGGTTTTTGAGACAACTGGGCCAGAGTTGGTGGAATGTTCTGGACATTCTCCTGGTTACGCTGATCTTTTATTGGCTGCTCTATCTGATTCGGGGAACGCAGGCCGTGCAGTTGTTGCGCGGCGTCGTCATTTTTGCCCTGGTCACGGTGATTATCGCCAATGTGCTGCCCTTTCGTGCTTTTAGCTGGCTGGTTGGCAAGGCGCTCCCGGCCTTGTTGGTCGCCGTGCCGGTGATTTTCCAGCCCGAACTGCGCCGGGCCTTGGAGCGACTGGGGCGCACCGGCAGCCGGATCGCCCCGTTGATGCGCGATACGGTTTCGTATGACGAGGTGATCGAAGAGATTTGCAAGGCCAGCGCGCAGCTTTCGGATCGGCGTGACGGCGCGTTGATCGTGCTCGAACTGTCAACCGGCCTCGAAGAATATATCGAAACCGGCATTTTGCTCGACAGCCGGGTGACGGCAGAACTGCTGGCGACCATCTTTTTCAAGAATACGGCCTTGCACGATGGGGCGGTGATCATTCGCAATGGGCGGATCGTCGCCGCCGGGTGTGTGCTGCCACTGACCAGCAATTCGCTGCCAGATCGCCAGATGGGGCTGCGACATCGTGCGGCGGTCGGTGTGACCGAGTCGACAGACGCGATTGCAATTGTCATCTCGGAGGAGACAGGGATGATTTCGGCGGCGCAAAACGGGCGTATCATTCGCCGGCGTGATGTCAAGAGCCTGCACAACATCTTGCGCGCGACCTATCGTCCGCCCAAGCCCCCTGACTTGATGAGCGTGGTGCGGGGCATCCGCCAACGCGTCGAGTCGTTTTTTGAAAGGTAGCGGTTGGTGAAACGCATCTTTAATGATTTGGGCATGATTGTGCTGGCCCTCTTTCTGGCCCTGGTGGTCTGGTTTGTGGCCGTGCAGGAAGAAAATCCCATCAGGTCGGGCGAGTTTGGCCAGTCCATCGCAGTGGGAGTGCGCAATCAACCCGAATCCACTACCTTTTATCCAAAATTTGACCAGAGCACCAAGCTGACCATTCGCGCGCCGGAAAGCAGTTGGGCAAACCTGCGCGCCGATATGTTTTCCGCCTGGGTCGATCTGACCGACAAGCCGCCCGAAGATTACGAAATGGAGGTTAGTGCCTCCTGCGTCGATAAAAATGTCACCATCGTCCGTATTTCACCGGCTACGGTGCCGATTTCCCTCGCCCGCGAGAGCACTCGCACGATGTCGGTAACACTCCAAATCAATGTGCCCGTTGCTTTTGGCTATGAACTCAAGCAGGACCTGGCGGCGATCAATCCGATCACTGTTCAGGTGCGCGGGCCAGAAAAGATTGTTGCTCAAGTAGATCGGGTCCTAGTCAGCATAGATCAGCGCAACGAGGTCAAAGAGACGGTCTCGGTCAGCCGCATGGTGGTGGTTCTGCTGCAAGATGGCAGTTCGCCGGGCAATTTCGTGACCGTCCAGCCCAGTATGGTCAATGTGGTGGTGCCGGTAGAACAAAAAACCGGGTTCAAAGATGTGGCCGTGCGCCCGATGGTGACCGGCGTGCCCGCGGCGGGATACCGGCTGCGCGGGATCAGCGTCGAGCCGTCGATTGTGACCCTGGGCGGGGACAGCGCCGTGGTCGAAGCGGTTGCAGAGATCGGGTACGTGGAAAACATTCCGCTCAACATTGCCGGGGCGACGGACGATGTGGTCGAACGACTGGCGCTCAACCTGCCCGAAGGCGCGTCAGCGCTGCGCGTGCAGGGCGTGCTGGTCACGGCCAGCATTGAACCGATTCCGGGCCGTCGCGCGATCAGTCTGGTACCGATTGTACAGGGGTTGAGCACCGGCCTGACGGCCAAAGTGTCGCCGGAGCGAGTCACAATCACGCTGAACGGCCCGCTGCCCAAACTGAACACACTGACCGAATCTGACGTGCAGGTGTACGTTGAACTGGTCGAAATGGGCATTGGAGAACATACCATTGATCTGACTTTTCTGGTGCCGGAAGGCATTGAGGTCGAATCCATCGTGCCGGCGTCTGTGGAAGTGACGATTGCCTCTATCCCGCCGACGCCAACACCGACCTCGACGCCGACCTCGACGCCAACGCCGACGCCGTCGATCACTAGGACAATAACCGGCACGGTGACAGTTACACTTGCGCCTCTCACTGCAACGCCTGTGCGAGCGACGCCTACCGGCGCGCCGACCCCGGTGGTGACACCAACCCCAAGAATAACACCAACCAAGGAGAATTGATTTTTTTATGGCTAAACCGATTGTGGCCCTGGTGGGCCGTCCCAACGTGGGCAAATCCACGATGTTTAACCGGCTGATTGGCGAGCGCCGCGCTATCGTGTCTGACATTCCGGGCACCACGCGCGACCGCCTGTACGCCGACTGTGTTTGGAATGGCGTTACCTTTACCTTGATCGATACCGGCGGCATCGAAATTCTGGCCGAGCACCGTCTGGCCGCCGGCGAGCCGGAAAACATCCTTGCCGCCGGATCGACGCACTTTGTCCGCGAGATCCGCGCCCAGGCCGAAGTGGCGATCCGCGAGGCGGACGTAGTCGTCTTTTTGGTCGACGCGCAATCCGGTCTGACCGCCGCCGATCAGGAAGTGGTCGAAGTGCTGCGCCAGGCGGACAAACCGGTGCTCGTCGCCGCCAACAAGGCCGACAATCTCAGGTTGTGGGAAGAGGCCAACGAGTTCTATGTCTTGGGTGTGGGGCCGGTGTTTCCTGTTTCGGCGCTGAACGGGCGCGGCAGCGGGGACCTGCTGGATGAGATCGTCCAGTCGATCCCCCGCGAGCGGCTTGAGGAGCCCGAGTCCGATGCGGTGCGCATCGCCATCGTCGGGCGGCAAAACGTTGGCAAGTCATCGCTGCTGAACAAACTGCTGCGCAAAGAACGATCGATTGTCAGTCCTATTGCCGGGACGACGCGCGACGCCATTGACACCGCATTGCAGTTTACCGATGAAGCAGGCGAGACGCACGATATTGTGCTCGTCGACACGGCAGGCATCCGGCGGCGCGGCAAAGTAGAAAAGGGTCTGGAATATTACAGTGTTCTAAGGGCACTCAGCGCCCTCAGCCGCGCCGACGTGGCTCTGCTGCTCATTGACGCGACGGACGGCATCACCGCCCAGGATACGCACATCGCCGGGTACATCCTTGAAGAGCACAAGAGCGTCGTCATCATCGTCAACAAGTGGGACCTGGTTGAAAAAGACACCCACACAATGGCCGCGTACACCGAGCACGTGCGCCGGGAACTCAAGTTTATGGATTACGTGCCGGTGCTGTTCATCTCGGCCCTGACCGGCCAACGCGTTGATCGGGTGCTGTCGATAGCGCTCCAGATCAACGCCGAGCGGCACCAGCGGCTGACCACCAATCAGCTCAATAAACTGATCCAGGATGCCATGTTTCGCCACAGCCCACCGGCCATTCTGGGGCGCAAGCTCAAGGTCTATTTTGCCACCCAGGCCGAGGGCGCGCCGCCGGCCTTTGTGCTCTTTGTCAACGACCCCACGCTGGTCCATTTTGGTTACGAGCGCTTTCTGGAAAATTGCATC
This sequence comes from Anaerolineae bacterium, assembly GCA_016931365.1. Next base: position 21,324 of record JAFGEY010000260.1, on the reverse strand, counting down.
CGTGAAGCATACCCCTTTACCGGCACACCGATCAAACTGCTGTTCAGGCACCACAAAGAACAATGAGGACACGCCACAGTGCTCATCGCGCGCCCGGCGCTCCCGCCGGGATCGAATATGCCGCGTCGGTGTTGCCCGGCCTGGAAGAGATCGCCGGGCAAGAGATCAGGGTCCGGCTTTCCAACGCCCAGCTTGTCGATCAACAACGGGGGTGGGTTGTTTTTCGCTGGGAAGGAAACGCTGCCCGGCTGCTCGATCTGCGCACGACTGAGGATGTTTTTGTTGTCCTCTATCGCAGCGATCAATTTCCATCTTTTCGCAAAGAAGCGCTCCCGCTGCTGACGCGCATGGCCACCCAGAGCCGTCACTGGGAAGACGCATTCAGCCGATTCAACAGTGTGCAGACCAGAGGCGTGCAGCGGGTGACTTTTCGCGTGATCGCCCAACAGACCGGCCAGCACGGTTTCAGACGCCACGAGGCGCGCGATGCGGTGTTGGCCGGCGTGCAGACGCGCTGGGGCAAGTGGAAACAGGTCGCCGACGACGCGCACCTCGAAGTGTGGCTGTCGATCATTCAAGCGTGGGCGTTGCTTGCCCTGCGCCTCTCCGACCGCTCGATGCGCCATCGCGCTTACAAAGAGGAACATCTGCCGGCCTCGCTGCGCCCCTCGCTTGCTGCGGCGATGGTGCAGCTTGCCCGGCCCCGTCCCGGCGATCTGTTTTGCGATCCGCTGTGCGGCGTGGGAACGATCCTCGCCGAGCGGGCGTTGGCTGGCCCATATCAGGCGCTGCTCGGCGGCGATCTGGATGAACGCGCCGTGCAGGCGGCGCGGACCAACCTGTACCGGGTGGATGATTGCACTGTGTATGGTTGGGATGCACGCCGGCTGCCCCTGCGCGCCGCGTCGCTCGATGCGGTGGCCTGCAACCTGCCCTTTGGCGTCAAGGTCGGCTCGCATGAGGAAAACCCGGCCCTCTACGATCGGGTGTTTGCCCAACTGGTGCGCGCGCTCAAGCCGGGCGGGCGCGCCGTGCTGCTGAGCGGCGAAAAAGAGCTGATGCACAGCCTGATCGGGCGCTATGGGCAGTTGGTGCGCGAGCGCGAGGTGCTGGTCGGCGTGCTGGGGCAGGCGGCGCGGATCTATGTGCTGCGCAAAAGGTGAACAACCGTGCATCTCTATCTGGCCCGCCACGGCGACTCGCTGGGCAGCGATCTATGCCGCTACGGCGATTTTGGGCTGAATGACCTGGGCCGCCAGCAGGCGGCGCGGTTGGCCCGTCAACTGGCCGGTGTGCCCTTCACCCACGTCTACAGCAGCCCGCTCAAGCGGGCTGCTGAAACGGCGCAGATCGTTGTTGCAGAACGCAACCTGGCAGTCACCGTGCTCGACGATCTGCGCGAGGTCAATGTCGGCGCGTTCGACGGCCTGACCTTTGACCAGGCGCGGGCGCAGTATGGCTGGTTCTTTAAGCAAAGCCGCACGCGGCCCACCCTCGATTTTCGCTGGCCGGAGGGCGAAACCACCGCCCGGGTGCTCGACCGCGCCCGGCAGACCTGGGATCGCCTCTGGCAGACCCACCAAAACACCGACGACGTGTTGCTGGTCATCTCGCACACCTATTACCTCAACCTGTTTCTCCTCGCCGCGCTCGGACTGCCTTTTCCCAACCGCTTTACGTTCAAAGTTGAATTGGCCGGCTGTGTCCACGTCGCCGCCGAGGATGGCCTGCCGCCGTGGATCGTGTTCGATACGCCAGCGGGGGAATAAGAGTAGACCTTTCGGGTTTCTCAAACCCGAAAGGTCTCAAGTTAGGCGGAAAAAAGAAACGTGCCGGCGGTGACCGTCGGCACGAGAGAACGCGACAGGATAACATCGTAAAATACCTTCACCTGGGCCATATTCGCACTCCTTCTTTTATCGCATCCGTTGGGTATGCAGTGATCAAAAACCCTTCGCCGTTCAGCCGCTTGCTGACTGCGCACACCCATCGCCCAACGTGCTCGCTCTTGTAAAAAAGGTAAACGTGCGGGTCGCGCTGGCTCAAGCGAATCTGCTCCGGGCTTTTGAGCGTTTCCTGGACGATGTTTGCTCGTGCCGACGGTCACCCGTTGGCACGAGCAAACATGCAGTTCAAGCGCAAGCCTCATCCGGTTCTTGGGCAAATGAGACCTGCAGGTTTTCCTGCTCGTCGTACCAATAGCGGGCGAAAAAGGGGGCGGCCTGCTCGTCCATCGACGCGATGCGCGCCAGCAAGGCCGGGATATCCTTGACCAGGTTCTCTTGGGGCAGTTGGCGCAGCGGCACCCATTCCAGCGTACCTTCTTCTGATGCCTTTGTCTCACGGATCGCGCTCCGCGCGGTAAACACAAAGAGCATAATCCCCGTCGGCCGGCCGATGTCGACGTTCACCACGCCGCGCAGGCGCAGGTCGGTCACACTGAGGCCGCTTTCCTCGCCGATTTCACGCCGTGCGGCGGCATAAACGTCCTCATGCGCCTCGACGTGCCCGCCGAGGCCGTTATAGCGGTTGGCCCAGATGCGCTTGGTTGGCGCACCTTTGAGCAGCAGCACGTCGTCGCCGTTGAACACAAAAACCAGCACGCGCGGGATGGCCGTATACCGGTCTGGAGTGGCCGGCAGGCCTTGCTCCGATTTGGGCATCTAATCTCCCTGCCCTTCCACCTCGGGCGCTTCCTCTTCGACGCCGTAATAGGCCGCCGCCACCTTGCGGAACAACGGCGCGGCATAGGTCGTGCCTTCGCCGATGTTCTCGATCATCGCGACAATGGCGATCTCGGGTTTTTCAGCCGGCAGGTAGCCGACAAACCAGGAATGCGGCAGCTCACCTTCGTTCTGCGCCGTGCCCGTCTTGCCGGCGACGGTGTAGGGAAAATCGACAAAGCGGTGCGGCGCGGTGCCAAAGGATTTGGTCGTCACGCCGATCATCCCTTGCTGGATTGCCTTGAGCGTATCGGCGGTGAGGGGCAGCCGGCCGACCCGTTCCGGCTTGTAGGCGATCTCGGGCTGTTCGCCGACGGCCGCCACTTTTTCGACGATCTGCGGGCGGTAGAGCGTGCCGCCGTTGGCGATGGCGGCGACCATACGGCACATTTGCAGAGGCGTGGCCAGAAAAAAGCCCTGCCCGATGGCCAGGTTGACCGTATCGCCGACCGACCAGCCCTCGCCATACACCCGCCGCTTCCAGGTATCGTCGGGCACCAGGCCGCTGACCTCGCCCAGGGGATCGATTTGCCCTTCAGTCGCAAGGTCTGATCCTTCCAGCGGTTTGCCGATGCCCGTGACTGCACCCATGCCAAAAGATTTCGCATAGCTTGGAAGCGCATCGATGTCGACAAAGCTCAGATCGTAGCCTACCTGGTAAAAAGTCACATCGCACGAGGCGGTGAGCGCATCCTGCAGAGTGATGTCGCCGTGCCCGCTCTTGAGCCAGCAGGTCATCGCCCAGCCCAGCTTGTTCCACGAGCCGGGGCAGTTGAACACCTTGGTCGGCAGCACGCCGCCGCGTTCCATCAGCGTGCCCATGCTGATCATCTTGAACGTCGAGCCGGAGGGATAGCTTCCCTGAAGCGGGCGGTTGAGCAGCGGCTTGTCAGGATTGCCGTTCAGTTCGTCCCATACTTGGGCGTTGATGCCCTCGGCAAAGTGGTTCGAGTCGAAACGTGGCCACGTCGCCAGGGCCAGCACCCGCCCGTCGTTCACATTCATCACCGCCACCGAGCCTTTGCGCTCGCCAAGCAGATCTTCGACCTTGCGCTGGTAGTTGTAATCAACGGTCAAATAGATGCTGCGCGCGGGCACGGCATCGCGTTTGGCCAGCGTTGCCGCCACCTGACCTTCCGGGGTGATGACGGTCAGCGTGCCGCCGCGTTTGCCGGCCAGGTAGCTTTCGCCCCACGCCTCGATGCCCACGCGCCCGATCAACTCGTCGCCGGTATAGCCGCGCGCCTGCCAGGTGGCCAGCGTTTCGGCAGGAATGCCGCCCAAAAAACCGATGATGTGCGGCGCGGCGACCGGATCGCGGTAGGCGCGCACCGATTTTTCACGCAGCGAGATGCCCGGTTCGAGCAAAAACTGGTATTGCTGCTGGCTTGCTTCGAGCGAGATGTCGGCGATGGGAATGAACCAGGTCGGCGGTTGGCTTTCGTATTTGGCCTTGATCTCACTTTGGGGAATCTTGAGCACGACGTTAAGCCGCGAGAGCAGGGCGGCTTCGTCTTTGATGTCGCGCGGGATCACGCCCACCGTGACCAGGTCTTTTTTGACCGCCAGTCCTTTGCCGTTCACGTCATAGATGTTGGCGCGCACCGCCGATTTGGAGATCATGTGCACCAGGTTTTGCGGGGTCAGTTCGCGGAAAATGCACTGCTTTGACCACGCGACGGCCCAGCGGTCACCGTCCCAGACCAGGGGCAGTTCGTTGCTGGCCTGAAAGTTGCCGACAAAGCTGGTCTGAAATTCGACTTGAAAGGCGGCGCGGGCTTGCCGACCCTCTTGCAGCACGGCGGTGAGCAGCGGCCGCACGGCGATGAGGGTCGCTTCGTTGGCGATCTCGGCATAGATGCGCTGGAACTCGACAAATGAGGTCGTCTGGCGTGTTTCTGACGAACAGAGGTTGTACATTGCCTGCAGGTCATTGGCGGCCCAGGCGCTCAAGTAAGCGGCGGCGGTTTCGTGCGCGGGTGTGTCGACCGGCAAGGGGGTGGCGGTCGGCGTCGGTGCGGGCGTCTGGGTCGGCCCGGCGGTGGGACGGCAGGCGACAAGGCCAATGCCCAGGCCTGCCTGGGCCAATTGCTTAATGGCTGTTCTTCGCGAAATTCTGTGTTTCAAACCACATCTCCACGCTCTGCCCACCGCAGCAAGACACATCGGTGAGCGATTGACAGGCGGTGGGCACATCGATCGAGATTGAAAATTCCATCTGTTCCAAAAGATCGACCAGGTGGCACAGCGGCAAGCCCATTACACTGGCAAAGCATCCTTTGAGCCGGGACACGGGGTGAAACCCGGCGTGCTGGATGCCATAAGCGCCGGCCTTGTCCAGTGGATCGCTGGAAGCGATATAGGCGGCGAGTTCGGCGTCCGAGTAGGGGCGCATCCAGACCAGGCTGTCGGATACGGCAGTCAGGTGCCTGTTTCCGGCGTTGGCGCAGACGGTGACGCCGCTGTAGACGTGATGCGCGCAGTCGCGCAGGCGGCGCAGCATGTCGGCAGCATGGTCGGCATCGACCGGCTTGCCCAGAATATCATCCTCTAGAACAACGATCGTGTCCGCGCCGATGATGGTGGCTTGCGGAAAGCGCCGGGTGACGGCCTGGGCTTTTTCGCGGCTCAAGCGGGTGACCAGATCGGTCGGCGATTCGCCTGCGCGCCGCGATTCGTCAATGTCGGCGATGTGTATTTGAAATGGAATGTCGAGCAGGCCAATGAAATCGCGCCGGCGCGGCGAGCCGGATGCCAGGATCAGGGTGGGGTTCACAGTCGCCTCTCGGTTCGTTTGACCCAAGTATACCAGCAAAGAGGGGGAAAAACAAGCAAAATATATGCGACGCTGTCGCCTCGAGGCGATAGCGTCGCATAACAGAATGAGCTAAATTCAGTGGTTATTCCGGCTCGGTCAGTTCCTTGATGTGTGCCCGCGCCATATTGACCATCTCTTCGTTCCAGTGTCGTTTGAAGGCCAGGAAGCGGTTAAAGTCGGCGATGGACTTGTCGGCTTCGCCGATCACCTTGTAGGTATAGCCCCGGTTGAAAAAGGATTCGGCATAATCGGGGTCGAGTTCGATGGCCTGAGTATACTCTTCAATAGCCTGATCCCACTCGCCCAGCGAGCCGATGATCGCCGCATGCGAGTTGAGCGTGTAGGCGTCGGGATCGATCTCGATTGCTGCCGCATAGTCGGCGAGGGCGCGGTCATAATAAGCCTGGGCGTCCCCCCCCATCACCGGCACGAGCGCGTTCTGGCAGTCGCCGCGCAGGCGGATCGCGTCGACGAGGGTGGGGTCGAGCATCAGCGCTGCGGTAAGATAGACAACGGCCTGCCGGCAGTCGCCCAGTTCGAGGTGGGCCTTGCCGATGTGATAATAGATCTTGCCATTGTCGGGCGCGATTTCGGCCAGCCTTTCCAGGCGTTCCAGCCAGGGGGCGTGATCCCAGTTATCGCCATAGAGCATCTCTCGTTTTGTCTTGAGTTCGTTAATCTTGGCCTCGATCATCATCTGCTGGATGTCGTCGGAAGTCACTTCGCGTGGGGGGGCATCCGGGTCCTGCAAAGAATGCCCACACAAGATGCAGTCCTCATAAGAGGGAACGTCCTCGCCACAATTTGAACACGTAACTAATTCATTATACATCAGACTGCTCATGTCATTCTCCTTTTTCTTTGTTCGTTCCGATTTCGTGGCGCAGCAGATCGGCGACGCGAACTTGTTCCAGGGCTTCGACGGGAGTCTGTGCGTCCCCCTCTTGGGCTATCTGTGACGTCGCTATGGCCGGTTGTGGCGGCGGCTCTGGTGGTTTGACAGATGTCGGTGTGCCCGGTTGTGATTTGTGCTGCGGGATCAATGTGCGCGCCAGCGTCGCCAGCTTGGTTAACAGTTTCATTCAACTACCTGTGGATGAGCTAAGGAATGAGTAAAATAACTGGCCCTAATTCAGGGATGCTTGTGCTGTTCCCATCCCCTCCTCGCTCCCTGCAACTCATAAGCAATTGATTGCATTATACCATACTCTGTGTGCCAGGAAAAGCCCTGGTTTTATGTCTTGTCTTTGGTTTAGCTCTACGTTTCGCTGACCCAGATGCCCCAGCGTGCCAGGAGTAGGAACATCACCGCCAGCGGAAACAGGCCCACGGCAATAATAAAGAGGATGCCTTCGGCCATCCCCTTGTAGCCAAACCAGACAATGATCACGGCCAGCAGGTTCCACCCGGCGTGGATGCCTACAGCCAGGCCAAAGTCGAGCAGCGCCTTGAGCCATTGCCCTCTGCGCAGCGCGCGGTGCCAGCCGCGACCAACGAACCCGCTGGACGCACCGTGCATCATCGCCGCACAGGTGCGAAACACGACCATCAACGGCCATGCTTCCGGGACCATGCTCAGGTAGCCAATGTTTTCAGCAAAGGCAAAGCCCATCCCGCCCGCCACGCCGAGCAAAATCATCGAGCGTTCGGAGAGACGGAGGCGGAAGGCGAACAGCAGCAAGGGCAGCCCCTTGAGCGTTTCCTCGATCAGCGGCGCGGCGATGGATAGAATGCCGACCAGCCCGGCGAAGATAATCGGCGAGGTGCCGATCAGATTTTCCAGTTGGTCGATGAGGTCGGGGCTTTCGGCCAGGCGGATCAGCCGTTCATAGGTGACGGTGTCTCCCATCGCATAGGCCGCGGCGATCATCAACCCGGCGATGATGGCGATGGCGATCGTTTCCAAAATCAAGGCCATTCCGGTGGCAAAGACTGCCGAGAGCGCGCCGGAGATATATGCGGCATGGCGAGGGCCCAGTTTGCCGGAGATGGGCTGCCGTTCGGCCGGCTTGCGCAGCCCCCGTATGGCCGTCGCCACAAAAGTCAGCGACGCGAACAGGGCGGCGAGCACGATCAATGGGGACAGAAAACAATGGGCCAGGCGTGGCAAGATCAGCACGGCCAGGCTGCCCGGCACCCAGATGATGACCAGCAGGGCGATCCAGACCCAGGCCGGCCACAACGCAGCAGTCAGCCCCGCCGGATCGACCAGTGCGTACACGGCGTGCCAGAGCAGGCCAATGCCGACGGCGAGTACGGCCAGGGCCAGCGCGCCTTCGCCGGCCGAGTGCCCGCCGAGCAGGGCCAGCAGACCGAAGCCAAGACCGCCCAGGATCAACAGGCCGCCGAAAACAGCCAGCAAGACGAATCCCACCTGGGCAAGGCGGTTGGGCTTGGCCGGCGAAGGAATCTGAGCCGGGTCGATCCTTTTTTGGAGCGCTCCGCAGCGCGAGCAGGATACGGCGGTGATGGGCAGGGTTTGCCCGCAACGGTGGCAGGCGCGGATGCTGAGCCGTTCATCGTCGTCTGCTCTGCGCAGCGGCGTGCCGCAGAACAAGCAGCGCGGCTCATCGGCGCGGTTGTGCTGGCCACAGCGCGGGCAGATGGCATAGGTTCTGGTTGAAAAAGGTGGCTGAGTCATGCCGGAGTCCATCTCAACAAGCGTCTAATTTGATATTGTTGGTAAAAGTATGTCTCTCTAAGCAGAAATTCGAATCTTGTTTTCCAACTCGTGTATCGACTGGTCGGCGTTGGCGAGCTGTAGGCGTCCAGGCCCAGATCGCGGGCGATGGCAACGGCGCGTTTCATGTGCAGCGGATCGCTGACGATGAGCACTGTGTCGAGAGAGAATTTGCGCGCCAGTTCGTGCGCGTAGAACAGATTTTGCTCCGTCGTCCGCGACTGTGACTCGGTCAGAATATCGGCCTGATTCACACCTTGAGCGATGGCGTATTGTTCAGCCGCTTCAGACTCGGCCAGCGCATCTTCCGGGCTTTGGCCGCCGGTCAGGATGAGTTTGGAAACATATCCCTGTCGATAGAGCCAGACCGCGTGCTTGATGCGCTCGCGAAAGACGGGCGACGGTTGGTCGCCAAACACTGCCGCGCCGAGCACGATGGCGGCGTCAGCCGGGCGCGTCTCCGACTTGTTCGCATAGCTTGCGATGGCATAGATCGAGCCGGTCGTCCACAGCAGCAGCGCGACCAGCACAGCGAGCACAGGGTGATGCCAGCACCACTTGCGCTTCATTCCGAGTCGAATGGCAGAACATCTTTGCCGTGCATCTCGCCGATCAGCCCCAGCGGATCGACTCGCCGTCGCGCCGATGCTGCGTCGAGGTCGAGCCAGGGGCGCGAGTATTCGATGTTGGCCTGGGCCAGTGCCTCCCAGCGCGATTTGTTGAATTGAATCAGCGCATCCATCAGGTCAGCCACTCCTCAAGTGTATGTGGGGTCAGAACGCGCGGGACAATCACCCGCGTGTTCAATTCAAGCTGTGCCGCGGCCCGTGCAACGTCGGCGCGTAGCTGGTCGAGGCTGACGCGACGCAAAGGTGGAAAGCTCTGCCAGGGCGGGCGAAAAGTCGGGCGCAGCGGCCTGGACAGGGATTGCCACATATCGTCCCAATGGGTAGGCAGCACTACCTGAGGGCGCACATGTCGAAACAAGGCGGTGAAATAAGCTGCGTTGTGATGTGGATAGATCAATAACAGATCGGCCGGCGGCGCATCATCGGGGCGCATGCCCGGGTCGGTGAGCAGCCGCCGTCCGCCCACCTCGATCAGCAGGCTGTAGCAGGCATCCATCTGGTAATCGACGGCGCGCAGCGGGGCCCGCAGCCCGCGTCCAAGCGGCTTGGGGCCGAATCCGGGTATGGGCAAGTGCTCAGAGGCAAAGACCTGCACCGCAAAAGGGCCCAGCACAAGCCGGTCGCCCGCCTCGAGCAGCACGGTTTGGGTTCGCGGCAGACCGGACAAGGTCGCAATCTGGCAAACATTGGCCGAGCCATAGACCGTCGCCCCGGTGCGCTGGGCGATTTCAGGTGCGTCGAGCAGGTGATCGACGTGAGCGTGGCTGATCAGGATCGCATCGGCGCGCGGGATATGGGTGTGTAGCAAGGCGCAGTTGGGCTGGACGCGGCCGGCCCATTGCTGCCAGAATGAGATGCGGGTCAGATAGGGATCGACGAGCAGGGTAAAACCAGCCGCGGTCAGCTCAAACCCGGCAACGCCCAGCCAGCGAAAGCCGATTTTTATCGGCTCCGTTTGGCCCAAAGCAGCGGCTTGCAGGCCTGGCACGATCAGACTTTTTCCTCCCGGCGATACTCGATCGCAGACGCCTCCAGCGTGATCCCCGAGATGGACAGTTCAAGCATACGGCTCCTGATGTTGGCCTCCTTGGGAATGCGCGCCATCGCTTCTTTGGTGGCCAGAATTTCGCCCGACCCGGCCAGGTCTTCGCCCAGTTTACTGGCCCGGTTCACCGCGTCGCCAAAGCAGTCGCCTTCGCCGATCATGAGAATGCGGCCAAAATCGATCCCACAGGCAATGCGAATGTCCAGTTCGGATGGGGTAAGGATGTTGGCCGCTTCAAAGGCCAGGTTCAGCGCGATGCCAGCACGGATGGCCGACAGCGGTTCTGAGAACAGGGCAAAGCAGTTGTCGGCTTCGAATTTGACCACCCGGCCGTCGTGGCTCTCGATGATCGGCACCGCGGTGAGCTGCATACGCCGCACCATGGAGAGATATTGGACGACACCATATTTGCGCGAGAGCAGTGAAAAGCCCGACATGTCGAGGACAAACACAGCCTGTTCGGCGCCAAATTCGGCCCACAACGCATCTTCGATCCGCTGCCGTTCCGTCGGGTCATTCTGCTGTGAGTATTCCAAAAGCAAATCGTGAAAACGTTCAACCAAATCTTGTTCCATTTTGCCTCCTCTCCCCCTGTGTGATGATAACGTGGCCTGTTTTTATGACCATCTTGCTCTTTCATTGGACTCCACGATCAAATGTGAGCCCGTTCCGCCCCGGCTGCTTTTCCATGCGCAAACGTGACCACCTCTAGCGCGATCTGCCCTGCTTTGATCTCGACCAAACCGGCTTCGGCCATCATCGATGACAGGGTACAGCCCTCGGTCTGAACGACGCGCCGGCCCAAAAGCAAGGTAGCCAGCCGGCGCAGTCCGGGCTGGGCAGGCAGCTCAAAATCGACCACTACCAGCCGTCCGCCCGGCCTCAACACACGGCGCATCTCAGCAAACCCTTTACGCCGCAGGTCGTCGTTGGGTAGATTATAGATCATAAAGCTGTTCAAAACAACATCAAAATAGCTGTCTGGGAAGGGAATTTGCTCAACCGCGCCGATCTTGAACTCGACGCGCGCGTTGGCCTGGGCTGCCTTGCGGCGGGCCAGGTCGATCATTGCGGGCGCAGCATCAATGCCATACACCTCACCCGTCGGGCCGGCCTGCGCCCAGGCGACCAGGGTCAAAGCGCCGGTGCCGCAGCCTACGTCCAGCAGCCGATCACCTGGCCGGACCTGAGCCAATTCGACCGTCTTTTGGCGGACGGCCTGTTCCTGGCCCAGCAGCAGCACGCCGGCCAGGGCATCGTAAACCGAAGCCCAGCGGCCCATCTCCGCTTGTGCCCGGGGAGTGCGAGCATGGAATGGCGGAATCATAGCGGATCGCCTTGCTTGCTGGTCGGCAGCCGGGGCGCGCGCACCTCACCGGGACGGCCCAACCGGGTCAGCAGCGCGGCGCGCAGGGCCTGGTGCTCGTTCCACGGGTATTCGATGGCGCCGAAACACATCGACTGCTCGTGGGATTTGCCGCAGGTGACGACAATGTCGCCCGGTGCGGCCAGATTGACCGCTAGCTGGATCGCTTCGGGGCGGTCGGGCACGCGGTAAAAGCGGCGACCGGGGCCGTCCCCCTCGCGCGCGCCCTCGGCCGCGCAGCCCGCGGCGCTCTGAGCAATGATCGCGTCCAGGTCTTCGGTGCGTGGGTCTTCGGCGGTGATCACGGTGATGTCGGCCAGCCGCCCGGCGACGCGGCCCATCATCTCGCGCTTGTACACGTCGCGCAGCCCGGCGGAGCCAAAGACGACGATCAGCCGGCCCTCGGTCTGCGGGCGCAGCGCTTCGAGCGCACGCTGCAGGGCGTTGGGGGTGTGCGCAAAATCGACGATGGCGGTGAAATCCTGCCCCTCGTCGATGCGCTCCATGCGCCCGACCACACCTTTCATCGCGACCACCCCGCGCAGGATCGCCTCAACCGGCACATCGAGGGCCAGGGCAGCGGACACGGCAGCCAGGATGTTGTACACGTTGTAGCTTTCCAGCAAGGGGCTGCGGATTTCAAACCGCGCTCGCGGCGAGTGGACGGTGAAGGCGCGCTTGCCGTCGTCGATGGCGAGGTTGGTCGCCGTGACGTCGGCGGGATTTTGCAGCCCATAGACGACCTGTACGTCGGCCTCGATCGACTTGAGGCGTGGGAAGGAGGCGTCATCAGCATTAATCACCGCCACTTTGGGCACGCCGGGTTTTCGAGCCGCTGTGTTGAGCATCCTGAATAGCCTTGCTTTATCGTCGCAGTATTGCTCCCACGAGCCGTGATAGTCGAGGTGCTCGTGGGTGATGTTAGTGACGACGGCGACATCGAATTCGGCCGCGCTGACGCGGTGCTGGGCCAGGCCGTGCGAGGTGGCTTCGAGGATCACTACTTGAGTGCCCGCGTCGCGCATCTGGGCCAGCAAGGCCTGGATTTCGAGCGCGCCGGGGGTGGTGACGTGCAGGCCGGTGTCCTGGTAGCGGTCGCCGATCAAGGCGTTGACGGTGCTGACCATCCCCGTTTTCTTGCCCGCGGCAGCAAAGATCGATTGCAGCAGGTTGACGGTGGTCGTTTTGCCGTCGGTGCCGGTGACGCCGATGACGGTCATCTGGCGGCCAGGATGTCCGTGCCAGGCGGCGGCGCACAGGGCCAGCGCTTCGCGGCTGTCCGGCACCTGGATGTAGGGAGGATTTGAACCATCCCGGAAGTTGGCTCCCCTCTGGGTTGCATAAACTTCCGGGATGGTCTGTTGACCCACAATCGCCGCCGCGCCGTTTTCGATTGCTTTGTCGATGTAGCGGTGGCCGTCGGTGTCTTTGCCCACGCAGGCGAAAAAGAGGTTGCCGGGACCAATTTCGCGCGAGTCAAAATGCAGGCCGCTGATCTCGACATCAGCGCTGCCGGTCAGGGCGTAGTCGTTTAGTTCGTTGAGCAGAGTTTGCAAGTTCATCGTGTTCTCCTATGTCTCATCGCCTTGAGGCGATGAGACACATTCATTATACCTCAAGATGGGGTGGGGGTAAAAACAGTATATGCTTTTGTATGGTCGCCGACTGGACGGCTGGAGGACGCTTGCGCGTCGATTGGGCGGCGTGGCTTTACAAAATTGGCAACTTGATGTATAAACGGCCCATTCGATTCAAAGGAGAGGCAAGTGAGCGAATCTCAAGCAGTCAAGCAACGCACGTTTCAGGACTATCTGGGGCTATTTATCCGGGGCTTTATCATTGGGTGTACGGACATTGTGCCGGCCATCTCGGGTGGGACGATGGCCTTGATCCTGGGCATTTACGAGGAATTGATCGTCTCGATCAAATCCGTGTTTAATCGAGAAGCGATCCGGCTGGCTTTGCGATTCAAGATCAAACAGGCGATGGCCCTGCTGCCGTGGCAGTTTTTGTTTGTGGTCGCCGTAGGTATTCTGACGGCCGTATTCTCGATGTCCTTTTTCCTGGAGTGGATGCTGCACCATTACCCGTCGCTGCTGTGGGGGTTGTTTTTTGGCCTAGTGATGGCGGCAGCCTGGATCGTGCGCAAAAAGGTCGGTCATTGGGGCGCGCCGCAGTTCGTCGGGCTGGCTGTGGGCGCTGTGTTTGCGTTTATCCTGGTCGGGCTGGTGCCCGCCCAAACGCCGGATACCTGGTGGTTTTGGTTTTTGAGCGGCGTGATCGCGGTCTGCGCGATGATTTTGCCCGGTCCGGCCGGTTCGTTTGTACTGGTGTTGCTGGGCAAATACGAACAATTGCTCGCCGCAGTGACCAATATGCGGATCGGCATTTTGCTGCTGGTGATTGCCGGGGCCGGGACGGGGATATTGTGCTTTGCCCAGGTCTTGAACTGGCTGCTCAAAAAAGCGCACGACATGACTGTGGCCGTGCTGATGGGCTTGATGATCGGCGCGCTGCGCAAACTGTGGCCGTGGGGTCTGTTGGCCCAAACGACGTATCACGAGTATGGCGCACCATCGCTGGCGTCGCCGTGGCACATCGTCTGGCCGGCGCTGCTGATGGTGATAGGGTTGGGGTTGGTGCTGGCGCTGGATTATTTTGTCTCAAAGAACCCCAAACCGGCGCATTGAGCGGGTGAGTGAAAAAAAGTGCGAGAATGTGAGCGTTGAAAGATGCCGCCGGCCAGTGCGCCTGCGACTTTACAGCATGTTCTGTCGCGCTTGATGGCGCTTCCACAGCCACCAGCCGATGATCAGGGTGGCCAGGAGCAGGACGATCGCAACCAGGGTCGGCAGGAGGATCGATAGCAACGCGGTAACCCCGGAAATCACATCTTCGACCGTGCTGACCACCGGGTTGCCCACGCCAGCCGTCGATGCGGTGACCGCCGGGCGCGCCGTGGCCTTGACCACGTGTACCGTGCCGGCCAGGAGCAGCCCGCAGATCATCGCCAGGATCGGGCTGACGTCGGCGATGGTGTTGGCGTTGGCGGCAAAGAGGATCGCCCCGGCGGTGGGCCGGACAAAGGTCTGCACCACGTCATTGATCGTATCGACGGCGGGCACCTTGTCGGCGAAAATCTCGATCGACAGCAGGACGACGAGGACGCCGATGACCCACCAGTTGGTCAGCAAATCAAAGGGTTCGTTGAGGGAAATCAGTTTGGTGAATTTGGCGACCAGGGCAACGATGAGCATCGGCAGGTAAGCGTTCAGCCCGGCCGAGGTGGAAAGCCCAAAGCTCGTAAAGATACCCAGAAAATTTTCCATATTGTCCACCTTTCCAATTGACCACAGACGGCTGACCACAGACCACCGAATTCGTCAGCGGTTTGCGGCCGGTCGTCGGCGGTCAGCTTTTACTTGACCATCAGATGCGCCAGGGTGATCCAGTCCCCCTCCACGTCGCCGTTGGTCTGCACCGACTGCACCCGCTTGTGCGTCTCAAAGCCGTACATTCCCACCACCAACGGATATTGGCCCGGCGGCAGGTCGGACGGCACGTCGATGAGGTGCGTGTCGGCGATGTGCATGCCCTGCCGCCAGCGCGGAAACCACAGCAAGGTCGGCGAGCTGCCGCCAAGCGGCGTTATGTCGTGCTGCGCGCGCATCTGGAGGCTTGTGTCGAGCAGTTGCACGAAAACGGTGAGGTTTTCGTCGATCGGGCGCAGCGATTCCCAGTCGAGCTGCACGCGCAGCGGTTTGCCGGGGCGGATTTCGATGCCGCGCGCAAGCGCGTTGGTCGTCTGAACGTTTTTCCCGTTGATCCTTGCGCCGCGCAGCAAAATGTTGCCGCGCAGGTTGCCGACGGCCTGTTCCAGCGCCTGGACGGAAGGCCGCCAGCCCGCCGGTTTGATCTCGATGCCGGTCAACGGAGCCAGCGTGCTGCCGTTGTTCAAGGTCAGGTCGCGCCCCTCGTCGACCAACCTGACGCCGACTTGTAGTTCGTGCTGCCCGGCGTTGATCGTCCATGACACGGGCAGTTCAAAGCGCTCGACGACGATCTCACCGGGCTGCCACCAGGGGGTGTTGAAACGGCTGTCGGTGGTGAAATGGTAGGTCGTCTCGCCGAGTTTGGCCCAGGGCAAATAATAGTGTTCTGTAGTGTTTGACATGCGTATGTACAGGTCGAGTTTCAAGATGTCGCCGGCCTGGGCAAAGTGGTCGTCGAGCCGCCAGCCGACGATCTCAAAACCGTCTTCGGCGGCAATGTCGACCGACGTCGCCTCGGCGGGCAGTTCGCGCGGCCAGGCAGGCAAGACCTGCCACAGGTTGCCGCTGGGCAGCAGGCGGTATTTTTCGGCCACCGGGTGCCGATAGCTGTTCAGGTACACCGGGCCGTCCCCAATGTGTTTGTCGACGCCTTGCGTAAAGGTGGTGCCCGCTGGTACATGTACGAATTGCAGGTCTTGCGGGTTCCAGCTTGCGCCTTCGACCTGCGTCTTGTACCACACGGTGGTCATGCGCTCCCACTCGGTGAGCAGGGTGGCGTTTTGCCCCTGCCCCACAAAGCGCGCTTCGACCTTTTCCAGCCAGCGGTCAGCGTCGCGAAAAGTGCTCAGGTCCATCCGCGTCCACAAGGTGACGGTCGACCAGAGCGGTATCAGGCTAACCAGCGCCACGACGGCGATTGGCGCGTAAACGGCGAGGATGCGCTGCTTGCGCGTGCCGAGCCAGTCCAGCAGCCGGTCAATCCCCACGCCGGCCAGCACGCCGACGACGATCACCGGCCCCAGCAGGTAGGCCATCGCATCTTGCAAGATGTTGACCGTCGCCAGGATGATGCCGGTCAGGGTGGCGGTCAGCAGCAGCGCAGAGCGCCAGCGGCGCGCCCACAGCACGATCAGGCCCAACAGGGCCAGCGCCAACGCGGGCGGGGCGAACTGCAAACCGAGCGGCACGCGCACGTCCCACAGTCGATACATCATGTCAAGGAACGAAAATTGAAACAGGTTGCCGCGCAGCCCTTGTGCGGTGATCACGCGTACGAACCCGGCCCAGGTGTTCATGTCGTTCGGGCCGGGCAGCGGCGGCGCGCCGGCCATGCAGCGAATGGGATAGTACAGAAAAGCGGCCAAACCGATCAGCGTAAACCCGACCATCTTGAGCAGCGTGCGCCAATCGAGCAAGACGTGTGGCCGGACAGCGATCACGAACGCGGCATAGGCCGGAAAGGCGAACACCAGCAGTGGGTGGTGGACGGGGCTGAGGCCGGCGACGACGCAAAAAGCATACAGCCAGCCATCCCGCCGGCTGCGCTGCCAGCGCAAGAGCAGAAACAGGCTCAGAGCAGCCAGCAGTGCGGTGACAATGTGCGCGTTGGCGTGGATGGCGTGCTGCCACAGGTCGAGGCCGGTAGCGAGGAGCAGCGCGCCCAGGATCGACGGTACGCCGAGGCTCCTCATCGGCGACTGACCGCGAAAGGACTGCGCCGGGGTCTCGCTCAACGTGCGCCCGATGCCGTAGGTCAGGGCGACGATGGATGCGCCGCAAACCGCCGAGAGCAGATTGGCCCGCCAGGCGAACGAACCGAACGGGATCAGGTGAGTGAAGAGGTTGCCGAACAGGGCGTAGAACCCATAGCCGGGTGGGTGGCCGATGCCCCAACGCGCGGCGATGATCTGGTATTCGCCGGGATCGCCCGGCACGATCGATGGGGCCATCCGACTGGCATAGAGCGCCAGCGAAACGACAAACAGCCCTGCGGCGATGCCCCACGAAAGGAACGTTTGCTTGCGTTTGCTTGCCAAGAATGTGCTCCTGTTGCTTGAGAGTGCCCGTGTCGAGGGTGTCAGTATGGCTCGATTATACCACGCGCTGCGCGCATTGACAAAGGCTGCATAGGCGTGTATACTGAGTAAGATGAGCGTAGATTTCTTGGCGAGTGGAGAGGTTTATGGGCGAGCACAACGACGAACTTGGACGAATCGTCGACACCTTTTGGCAAAAGGCTGACCGGGCAGAGGCCCAAGATGACGCGGAAGATGCGCGGGCCTGGATGGAGGCTATCGTCGAGCTGGATGCGGCCAATCTCGAGGCCTGGCTGCGGCTGGCCGAATTGATCCCCGATGCGCAGGAGCGGATGCAGTGCTACGTCCACGTACTCGAAGTCGATCCCCGCAATGTGGGTGCGCGCGAGGGCATTCGCAAAACGCGCAGAGAACTGCGTTAATTTATACAGGATGGATAAAATCTTGATGGTGAACAGGAAAAGGACGCCGTTGGGGATCGTCCTTGTTAGTTTATTAAGTATATTGGCGTTTGCCACGTGGATGAGCCAGGCACGCGTCGAAGCGGCGCAAGACGTTCATTCGCCCGGTTTGCTGCCAGTTGGCAAGCCTTTGCAGCAGGAATGCATGGACGGGCCGGACCTTCGGCTGGGCAATTACACTTTTTATCCCAACCCACCGGTTGCCGGTCAGTCGTTTAACATTGACGTCGAAATTCTCAATGCCGGCACCGTTGTCGGCGTAAATACCTGGGCGGGGCTGTACCTCGACGATCTCACCGATCCCCCGGATTTTCAAGTCCCAGTGAATACGGGCGGGTTGGATCACACCAGCATTTCAGTGGCACACTTTACCGTTCCCGCCGATCGGGCCACACCGGGCTGGCTCTACTTGTGGTTTCGTGTAGATGTGGGAAATGCCGTTACTGAGTCGACGTCGTGTAATGGTGAGAATAACAATCTGACCGATCCATACATTGCCATCGAGATTCCGCAAAATGCAACGCCGATACCGACAGAGACGTCGACGCCAACCGCCACACCATTCCCCAAGCCGCAAATCTACTTTTTTACTGCCGACCCGCTGATCGTCATCCGCGGCCAGGCGACAACGCTGCATTGGCAAGTTTATGGTGAGGCCGTCGCCGTGTATCTGGACGGCCAGCCGGTCTCGCTGGAACAGACCCTTCAAGTCTTTCCACCCGAAACGCACGTCTATACGCTGCGAGCTGAGAACCCGGGCGGATATGTCGAGAAAACGGCCAGTATCACCCTCATCGATCCCACGTCGACGCCGACGCCGACGTCGACCACCTGTCCGCTGGCGGTCATTCATGACTTTGGCGCGACTGCTACGACGATCAACCGGGGGGACAAGACTACCCTGTACTGGGATCTGTCCGGTGCGACGGAGGCCTATCTCAACGGCGCTGGCGTGGTGGGTGTCTCGCAGCGGGAATTTACGCTGTACCAGACTACTGTCTTTGTCCTGGTGGCGCACAACGCTTGCGGCGATGCCCAGAAATCGCTGACGATCACCGTCCGCTTTGCCACGCCCACCAATACCTATACGCCGACGCCGACACGGACGCCGACATGGACGCCAATGCCGACATCGCTGCCGACCAGCACACCGACTCGTACCGTGCTCACCCCCACGCCGACCAACCCGCCGCAGCAAAATACGATTACGCCTTATCCCACGATCACGCCGGAGGCCGGTGCACAGGAAAGCCCGTTGCCGACGCCGACGCCGACGCCGACGCCGACGCCGACACCAACAGAGGCGCCGATAGAGACGCTGACTTTTACGCCGACGCCCGTGCCGACATCGACGTTTACGCCCACGCCCGAGGTAACATCGACCCCGGTACCGTCCAATGTCACGCCGACGCCGACGTTGTCCCAGGTGTTGGTCGAAAGCAGCCCGGTTGACCCGCCGATTTCGGTCACAGCGAGCAACGTCGCTGCCGAAACGCCGACATCGATCTTGTCGACGACGTCGACGCCCATGCCGGCCTCCGGAGGCACGATCCGCGCCTACATCTGCCCGCTGTCGGTGCTGCTGATCTTTGCCGTGGGGATCATTGTCATCTCGATCGTTTTGCCCCGCCTGCGCGAAAAACGCGCTGCTCAACCGGCCTATACGCCCGGATTTGAGGGCGCGGCTTTTGTGTCCAACGATTCGCTGCTTGGAGAGACCAGTTCTGCCGGTGGGAATGTTTACATTCCTGAAGACGACGTGATCGACGTCGAACCCTCCGGGTTCGAGCCCGAAGAGCCGGTATGCAAAGTGCAGCCCGGTCCGCATGCGTCCTCGCCGGGCGGTGCGCCACCTGATGGCGGCGATGCGCCCGCCGGCGAACCGGCGGATTGAATCAAAAGAGAGACCAGGTTGGAGCAAGCTTGCTCGCAAAAACCTGGTTTCTTTAAGTCTCTATGTAAATCTATGCAAACGTTTTACCTTTGGACCATCGGCTGCCAGATGAATTTTGCCGATTCCTGGCGGCTCGAAGAAGAATTGAGACGATTGGGCTACCGACAAGCACCACAGGCCGAACAAGCAGACCTTGTGGTGCTTAATACGTGTGTCGTCCGCCAGAACGCCGAAGACAAGTGTGTCGGACGGATGACTTCGCTCAAAGGCTGGAAGGAACGTCACCCGGACCGTGTGTTAGCGGTGATGGGCTGTTTCGTCGGCGATGAGAGCGCGCTCCAAGAAGCGTATCCATACGTCGATTTGTTCGTTAAACCGTCCGATTATATGGGATTGGTGCACTATGTGTGCGACCATGACCTGCTGCCCGAGAACCACGCGGACTTGTCCGTCGATATCCCCGTGTCGATGCACGTGCCGATCAGCTATGGCTGCGATCATCACTGCACCTACTGCATCGTCCGCATCCGGCGCGGGCGGGAGCGCAGCCGCCCGGTGACCGAGATCGTCGACGAGATTGCGCGCCTGGTTGGGCGCGGTGTGCGCGAAGTGACCCTGCTTGGTCAAAACGTCGACTCGTACGGGCGCGATTTGTCGCCGTCTCGCTCGCTGGCCGACCTGCTCCATGCCGTACACGAGATCGACGGGCTGGCACGCATCCGTTTTCTGACCTCGCATCCCGCCGATATGGCGCTGTCCACCGTTCAGGCCGTCGCCGACCTGCCCCGCGCGTGCCCGCATTTCGAATTGCCCATCCAGGCCGGCGATGACGCAATTTTGAAACGGATGGCGCGCGGCTACACCGTCGTGCAGTATAGGGCGCTGATCGCGCACATCCGCGACCTTTTCCCCGATCAAGACGGCCTGCCCGAGTGCAGCATCGCCACCGACGTGATCGTCGGCTTTCCGGGTGAAAGCGAGGCGCAATACGAGGCGACCTATCGGCTGCTGCAAGAGCTGCGCTTTGACGCCGTACACGTCGCCGCCTATTCGGTTCGCCCCGGCACGCCCGCTGCCGGCCTGACCGACGACGTGGATCAAGCCGAAAAAGAGCGCCGCCGCCGGGCGGTCGATGAGCTGCAGGCGCAGATCATCGGCGAGATCAATGCCCGCTTGATGGATCGCACCGTCGAGGTGCTGGTCGAAGAAAAGCGCAAAGGACGCTGGCAGGGACGCACCATCACCAACAAACTGGTCTTTTTTGAGGACGAGACCCGCGACTGGCGGGGCCGGCTGGCCCGCGTGCGCATCACCTGGACTGGCCCGTGGTCGATGATTGGGGAGGTGGGTGTTTGATAGATGTTGCGCCCAATCCAGAGTATGCTATAATGACCGCATCATTGCCCATCGACCCTGTAGACAAGCCCTTCCTCTGCCCATGAACACATTTTTGGACACACTCAAAACCAAACTGGCCGATCCGGACCTTCGCCGCCGGAGCCGGCTGGCGTTGTTGATTGCTTTTGCCGTCATTCTCGCCATCTATGTTCTGTTTCCGCCCGTTCATCCCTTGAACAAAGCCGACCTGATCGGCTATGCGATTTGCCATCGCATTCCGGAGCGCTCTTTTTTCATCCTGGGGCGGCAGTTGCCGCTCTGCGCGCGCTGCACGGGCACCTACCTGGGCGTGACCGTCGGCTTTGTGGTGCTGGCCCTGCTCGGCCGTTGGCGGGCCGGCGAGATGCTGTCGACGCCGTTTATCGTGGTGATGGTCTTGTTTATTGCCGTGATGGGCGTTGATGGGGCCAACTCGTACCTGGCCTTGTGGGGCAACCTGCCCACGCTCTATGCGCCACAAAACTGGCTGCGCGCCGCCACCGGCAGCCTCAACGGGATGGC